>JAQTQN010000220.1 GCA_028712225.1 Methylobacter sp. | reverse complement strand
AGCACTCGATGAAAACCTTTCCTGTCCACCAATCCACCTACCGAAATTAGGACTTTAGCGTCTTCTGGCAACTCCAACTGTTGCCGGGCGATTTTTTTATCTACAGGGAAGAATTTTTTGCTATCAATGCCATTACCTACACGCTGGATTTTATCAGCGTCTGCACCCAACTCAACGACATGGCGCTTTAAGGATTCTGAAACCGAGAATATCCGGGTAGCATTCTTTAGCGCTTGCAATAAACGTATTCTAATTTGAGGCCGCGTTGACTGTGGGACTTCGGTGCCCCTGAGCGTGATGGTCACAGGTACAGAAAACCATCTACCTAATAAGGTCGCGGCATAGCCATCGGGATAAGCAAAATGCGCATCAATGATGTTGAATTGGAATTGCTTTCGCAATTGGTACAAGGTTAAAAAACTGCCCAATGCCATAAACAGACCATCCCAGGATTTCAGCAAACCGGGGATGGACAAAAAACGCGGGTAATAAACATCAATGCCTTGCTGCTGTTCAAATGTTGCCGGTTGCGGACGAAACTCGGGTTTCCATAACCTTATAAGCCCCTGCAATGGAAACCAAGGCACTGGAGATACTACAACCAACGGCAGTTGTTCAGCCACTTTAGACATGCGTTCGCGAATAAAAACGCCCGCAGCAGGCCGAACTTGGCTCGGATAAAGAGAGCTGAAAACGACTATTTTAGGTTCAGTGTCGGGCATTAATGTTACAGCCCCTCATTCCGTAAAAAAGCCTCAAACATTAATAATGACCAAATCGCTGCACTGTGATCGCGTAGTCCATTTTGGTGTTGATTAACCATCTGCTCTAAAAATGCCTGATTAAATAAACCGGACTGCTTCATGGTTTCACCCAACAGCGCGTTACGTACTTTATCTTTTAATGGCCCTTTAAACCAAGAATTCAACGGTACGGAAAAGCCCATTTTCGGACGATATAAAATATCGTTTGGCAGGTAGTTTTCCAGCGACTTTTTAAATATGTATTTACCTTCACGCCCTTTTAATTTCATGTCCGGTTGCAATGTTGCCATCCATTCGACCAGTTTGTGATCCAGCAACGGCACCCTGACTTCTAAGGCGTGAGCCATACTGGCCCGATCAACCTTGGTTAAAATATCGCCGGGAAGATAAGTTTTTATATCCAGGTACTGCACTAACGATAACGGGTTGTCGGTCTGTGCTTGTTCGGCATATTTTCTGAAAACTTCAACGGCCTTATAACCCTGTAATTCCTGTTTGAATGAATCACTGAACAAGTTATTTCGTAGCTCATTCGACAACACCGAGACGCTGTGGAAGTAGCCTTCTAATGAATCACGGGCAATCGATTCAAAAGTGGATTTGGCGCGAAAAATTTTCGGCGCCCAATCGGCTTTCGGATAAACCCGCCCCAATAATCCAAACACTGGCTTGCGGATGCTGTCAGGCAACCATGAGCGCATTTGTTCTTCGTAGGTATGCCAGCGATAACGACGGTAACCTGCCAAATTTTCATCACCGCCATCGCCGGACAGCACAACGGTCACTTGTTTTTTAGCCAGTTCGCACACCCGATAAGTGGGGAGCGCAGAACTATCGGCATAAGGCTCATCATAAAGACCAGCCAGCTTGTCAATGAGGCTGAAATCATCAGGATCAACTTGTTCAACACGATGCGCTGTGTGATAACGATCGGCGACCTGCGCGGCAAATTTTGCTTCGTTAAAAGCTGGGTCGCCAAAAGATATGGAGCACGTATTAACCGGATCCGGCGATAAACCGGCCATTAGCGCAACCACAGCGCTGGAATCGACGCCACCGGATAAAAATGCACCTAACGGCACATCAGCCATCATGCGAATCTTCACCGCCTCGCGCAGACGCTCAATCAGTTCATCGGCGACGACGCGTTCATCTTGCTGCGGTTTGGGAGAAAATTGTACATCCCAGTATTGCCTGGGCTGATAACTTTTAGCGCCATGCTTAATGGTTAAACAATAGCCCGGCTCCAATTTGTAAACATCTTTGTAGATGGTCTTGGGATCGGGTATGTAGCCAAAGCCAAAATAGTCTTCAATGGCCGTCGGATCTAAGTTCCGCGGTAAGTCCGGGTGCTCTTTAAGGGACTTTAGTTCGGAACCGAAAATGAATTGATCGTTAGCCAGCTCGGCATAATACAGCGGTTTAACGCCTAGACGATCACGAGCTAAAAATAGGGTTTGTTGCTCGCGATCCCACACGGCAAAAGCAAACATACCGCGTAATCTATCAACACAGCCCTCCCCCCAAGCTTGCCAGCCATATAAGATCACTTCGGTATCGCAGTGGGTTTCGAATCGATAACCTAAAGCTTCCAACTCCGTTCTTAACTCCAGGAAGTTGTAAATCTCGCCGTTGAACGTTAATACGGCATTTTTATCCCGACTAATCATTGGTTGTTGGCCGCTGGACAAATCGATAATCGATAACCTCCGATGCCCGAAACCTAAGCCAGGCTCTACATGCAGCCCACCTTCATCGGGGCCACGGTGAAACTGGGTTTCATTCATCCGCGAGAGTAAGTCCCGATTGATTTCTCGTTTTTCTTTGAGATCAAAAATGCCGACGATTCCACACATGGTTTTATTCCAAAGTTATTAAGATAGGTTTGCCGCTCATGGCAGCTTTATTGCAACAATTCTAGAAGCTGGCTTAGATTCTGTTTCCAGCTAAATTTAAGCTGTACAAAGTTACGATTGGTTAATGATGCTGGTGCCTGGGGATTTAGCTTTAACCATTCAACTATTTGATTTGCCATTGCGTCTGCAGCATCGTTAATCGACACACCAATCGGTTCTTCAGCAACAATGCCTTCCATCGCCGCTGATGTGGCGACTACATATTTACCCATTGCCATGGCTTCCAACACTTTATTTTGAATGCCGCGGGCAATTCTTAAAGGAGCAACAACCAATTTGGCATGGGCGATATAAGGCCTGACATCGTCTACAGACCCGGTTACAACAATATTATTGAGTTTGGCGAGAGCCTGAACTTCTTTACTGGGTCTGGAACCAACAATATAAAATTTTGCCGTTGGATAATTATTAAGAATGTTTGGGAAAACTTCAGTAGCAAACCAGACTACCGCATCGACATTTGCCCAATAATCCATCGCACCGGTGAAGACAAGCGCTGCCTCGTCAGCCTGAAAAGGTGAATCCAAACTATGATCGGGAGAGAAATAATTGGTATCAACGCCATTGTTAATATGCGTTATTTTGGAATCGGCTTCAGGAGCCAATCGCTTAAATAACAAAGCTTCTTGCTCGGAAACAAAAAGACTGGCTTTGGCTTTCGCGGCTATTACACGTTCGTATTTCAACAAATATTCAGATTCACGCTGATAAATCCATTTTGCCAGCCCTGACTTTTTGTCCGCGTATTGCCGCCACTTGTCAGAATCAACATCGACAAAATCGACAATCATCTCAACATCGTGACTGTCATTGATAAATTGCGCCATCACCGAAGAAAATATCAGTACTTTTTTAATCTGATATTGGTTAATGCTCTGGTCAACCCAAGTCTGCATAGATTGATTGTTGTAGTAAGGAAGACTTAGTGCCTGCCCACTCAACAAACCGCTCAGGCTTTTTATTTTGGCCTGCCACGGCGTCAACCCCACATAATGAGTTTTCACGCAAATAGCATTAACTTTATCAATGTGCTGCCAATCAGCAGGATCATCAATATAAGTACCTAAATGGACTTGATAATGTTTCGCTAGCCGTTTTAGCAAATGATACGAACGTATCTTGTCGCCTTTATTAGGGGGATAAGGAATTCTGTGAACAAGAAAAAGCAGGTTTTCCATATGAGCCTGGGGCTGTTAGTTACTTGAGACTAGCCCATTCGATGGGCTTATATGGAGTTTAGCCTAAGTCTTTAGATAACATCGGACCTAATAATTGACTCGCAAACAGCGGCAATCGTTTCCAGGCGGCTATAAATAATTGATATTTAGGGTTAAGCGGATTGATGTCGGGCAAAGAATCGGACTTAACAAGATGAATTTCGTAAAAGAGAGGTTCAGGGCTAAAGCCCCAATTTTTCTTGAAACTGTAAGAACCTGTTCCTATTTTACTGCGGCCATAATCGAATATTCTCACACCTTTTTGTACCGCTCGGCGCATTACTTCCCAGTACATAAAATCGTTACCTTTAACGTCGCGCGCCAAACTAGTGCCGCCGCCGTAATAAGGTAACACTTCATCTCTAAAGTAAAAATTCATCACGCTGGCGATTGTCTGTCCATCACGTTCAACTGTTAATACTTCACATTGCTCAGCAAAAACGTCTTTGAGTGTCTGAAAATATTTTTTTGAAAACACCGGCGTACCCAAGTTTCTAACACTCTCGGAATAGGCTAGATGAAGCCTGTCGACATTATCATCGATAACACTGACAAGTCCGGAATCAATGCCTTTTCTGACCACGGCTCGCTGTTTGCGGGGAATGGCTAGTAGGTTTTTTTCCACATCAGGAT
>JAQTQN010000029.1 GCA_028712225.1 Methylobacter sp. | reverse complement strand
ATCGAGCAACTCTATGAAGTGACCAAAGGTGACGCCTATGTCACCTCTGATGTCGGTCAACATCAAATGTGGGCGGCTCAATATTATCCATTTGATAAACCTCGTCGCTGGATCAATTCCGGTGGTCTGGGCACAATGGGGTTCGGTTTGCCTGCGGCGATCGGCGTTAAATTGGCGTTTCCTGATTCTGAGGTTGCTTGTGTTACCGGCGATGCCAGTATTCAAATGTGTATTCAGGAGTTATCAACGGCCCTGCAATACAAAACGCCCATTAAGATCATCAATCTGAATAACAGCTACATGGGAATGGTAAGGCAATGGCAGGAGTTTTCTTATGAAAGCCGTTATTCGCATTCGTATATGGATACTATCCCAGAATTTGTAAAACTCGCAGAAGCGTATGGTCATGTCGGTATTCGTGTCACTAAACCAGAAGACGTCAGACCCGCGCTGGAAAAGGCTTTTGCTATGAAAGATCGTACCGTGTTTTTAGACATCATTACTGATCGCACCGAAAACGTTTACCCAATGATTGAAGCCGGTAAAGGTCATCATGATATGAAGTTGAGAGTGGCTCTGGGCACATCAACTGATAGGGAGCTTGCGTAAATGAGACATATCATTTCCATTCTGATTGAAAATGAATCAGGGGCATTGTCGCGGGTTGCTGGATTGTTTTCTGCGCGCGGTTACAACATTGAATCATTAACGGTTGCACCGACAGAAGATCCAAGTCTGTCCAGAATGACTTTAGTGACTCGGGGCAGTGAAAATGTCATCGAACAAATCACCAAACAGCTGAACAAACTGATTGATGTTGTCAAGCTGATAGATTTGGCAGAATCCGCCCATATCGAACGCGAATTGATGTTGGTTAAAATCAAAACCAATGAACAATCTCGCGGTGAAATCAGAAATGTCTCCGAGATATTTCGCGGCAAGATTATTGACGTTACGCCAACCTCATATGTTGTGGAAATGACCGGGCCGTCAGGAAAGCTTGATGCTTTTATTGCCACGATTGACCCTGAAAACATAATAGAAGTGGTTCGTTCAGGGCCCACAGGTATTTCTCGAGGCGAAAAAGGCCTGCATTTATAAGTGCGCCGTCTCGTTTTTTTATTTTAATCTCCCAAAAACAGGAAAACCCATGCAAGTTTATTACGATAAAGACGCCGACCTTTCGATCATCAAGGCGAAAAAAGTAGCCATCATCGGTTACGGTTCACAAGGCCATGCCCATGCCAACAACCTTAAAGATTCCGGCGTTGATGTTGTGGTCGGACTGCGTGCTAACTCAGCTTCCGTTGCTAAAGCACAAGCCTCAGGCCTGACAGTTAAAGACGTGCATGAAGCCGTTGCCGGTGCAGATGTGGTTATGATTTTGACCCCGGATGAGTTCCAATCGCAACTTTACAAAACCGAAATCGAACCCAATATTAAGCAAGGCGCAGTATTAGCATTCGCTCATGGGTTTGCCATTTTGTATAACCAAGTCGTACCCCGTGCTGATTTGGACGTGATCATGATTGCACCGAAAGCACCTGGTCACACTGTACGTTCTGAGTTTGTTCGCGGCGGCGGTATTCCTGACTTAATCGCTATTCATCAAGACGCTTCCGGCAATGCTAAAAAAATCAGTTTGTCTTATGCATCGGCTATCGGTGGTGGACGTTCAGGTATCATTGAAACCACTTTCCGTGACGAAACCGAAACTGATTTGTTTGGCGAGCAAGCGGTATTATGCGGCGGCGCGGTTGAATTGGTTAAAGCCGGTTTTGAAACATTGGTTGAAGCTGGTTATGCGCCGGAAATGGCCTACTTTGAATGTTTGCATGAATTGAAACTGATTGTCGACTTGATGTACGAAGGCGGCATTGCCAACATGAATTACTCCATCTCCAATAATGCGGAATACGGCGAGTACGTGACCGGCCCTAAAGTTATCAATGAAGAAAGCCGTTGGGCGATGCGTGAAGCATTAAAAAATATCCAAAATGGCGAATACGCCAAGAGATTTATTATGGAAGGTGCTACTAACTACCCAGAAATGACGGCCAGACGCCGTCTGAATGCTGAGCATCCAATCGAAGTTGTTGGTGGAAAATTGCGCAGCATGATGCCGTGGATTAAAGCTAACCAAATCGTAGACAAAAGCAAAAACTAATCTGGTTTAGCTGTACATAAAAAGCCCATCGATTGATGGGCTTTTTTTTTGCCCGTTAGTAAAGTAAGTGATTTTGCACTAAATATTTTCCATTCATGGTTCGACAGGGCTCACCTGAGTGTAGACGCGCGAACAGAAAAATTCGCCGTTGGCTTCGTTACCTATTTGACGATAGAAGCCTCAATTTGTCTTGTCACATAATCGCTGCTGGTATAACTGCCATATTGACTGAGGGCATTGATGCGATAGACCGTGATATTTTGATCGGCCTCAGAGTAACTCTGGCTGTTGCAGCTTAAGCTAACGCTAAAGCCGTCAATACCGGTAAAAGTCATCCCTGTTTGCGCACTCACATCCGTACAATTACCCCCGTTATTGATCCTGCCGATCGACCATTCGATACCCGCCCGCGCCGCCTGATAAGCGCGGGCGCCCTGCAATGCATAACTGAAGGTGCCAAGTTGTACGGCACTCATTCGCACCATATAGCCACCGAGCAAGCCCAGCACCACCAGAATGAAGATAGCCATAACAAGAGAAAAGCCTTGCTGCCGTTTCATGGGGCGTTATCCACATGCACTTGATGCACCAAGCGAGTCGATTCGCCCGCGCTATCGGTCAGGGTAATTTGCAACGTGACTAAACCAGAGTTGGTGGCCGTTGCCGAACTATAGACAAATGCGCAGCTGTTGATGTTATTGGCTTGCAGTTGCCCGGTCACCCCTGAAGGCGGATTGGATTGCGTAGCGGTAATGCCATATCCGGAATAGCGCAGCAATGTATGTGCGACAGTGTCGCAACGGTAAGTAATCGGTGTGTCGACAATAAAAAACCGTTGTTGGGGCGATTGCAGTGGAAATTTTTTGGCGCTGGCTAGGCTGATCGATGTGGTAGTCGACGTGCTACTCAATGTCGCGCGGTTAGTACCGGCATAGGCGTCGGCAGATACTTGCCCCAAGTTGTAAATCACCAACTCACCACGAGGCGCGGATATTAACGTGCCGATCACATCAAAACGGCTATCAGTGCTGGTGAAGTCAAGAATATCGCCATTGCCGGTGCTGGCGAGTTTAGCCCGGTAACGTCCGCCATCGCTGGTATGCAGCAGTTCCAATACGGTACCGCTGCCGGTAATGCGGATGCTGTTAGGTAAGGCGCGGCGAATGTCGCGCTGCATTAAACGCAAGGTTGATTCGGCGTTATCAACTAAGGTGGTGCGGCGTTGCATATCTAAATAGCTTGTGATTGGCAGGGTAATCAAGTCAGTCGTCATCGGCGCTAAAATGCCGACGATAACGATCACGGTAACCAACTCAATCAGCGTAAAGCCCTGTTGGTAGCGGCGCATGTTAATAGTCCGCCTTATAGCCGACCAACGTAAGACTTGGTACACCAGGGCCGGATACGCTGACAGTGATTTGTTTGGCGTTAACGCTTCCGGTTAACGCTGTTGCCGCCGAGACGACAACGGACACCGTATATTGAGATAAGCCACTAACGGCATTGCCTTGCTGGTCATGCACACCATTATCATTTAAACCATTGTAATCACTGACATCGTCGAAATTGGCGCGGCCAATACTGGCTGAACCGCTATAGGCTTGCAGCGAAATTTCTTCCAGATAGGATTCGGCAATTGCCAGCGCCTGATGCTCAATCACCGGATCGGCACTGTGCCTAACAGTGAGATTGATGACCGATAGAATGCCGACCAGCGCGATGCTGATAATCACCATCGACAAAACTAGCTCAATCAAGGTGACGCCGCGTTGTCGCTTAAAGAACTGCTGATTTAGCCCTTCGACAAGCTCAGGACGAACGGTAAATTGTTGATTTCGTTCGTGGTCGACTGCATTGAGAGCCTGCCCCGCTGTATCGGGCATGCAGGAGGTAGGGCAACGCATGGAGCAGTTGCCGGGAGCCTGTCGAACCATGAATGAATCCCACTTATTCCGAGCTTCCTTAAGGCGTGCTGTCATAAACAAAGCCGGTGTTTTGCGTTACGGTGATTTTTCGGCTGCCGACAGTGATGTCCAACCCGGTTGAGGCAGCACCTTTAGCCGTAAAATAAATCGTCGCATTACTTACCAAAACGCCCGATTGGCTGCCTTGATAGATGGACTCGCCGGAGCCCGGACGGGTAATTGATTGGGTGAAGTCACTCGCAGTAGTGGATGCACACTGGCTGCGATCACTGGCCCCTGGCCGGTTTAGCGCAAATTGATTGGCGGCGATCACAACCTGTACATTACAGCCGCTCGCTACCGCAAGCTTTTGCGCGTAGCGAATGGCGCTAAGGGTGTCGTCGAAAAAACCGCGTTCTTGAAAAGGAGTAATGTCGAAAAACTTAGGTAATGCAATTGCTGAGAGTATTCCCAGCAACACCATGACCGCAATCAGCTCAATGAGGGTGAAACCAGCTTGAACCGCAGCTTGTCGTTTTTTCCTATATTTAACGGAAATTTGATGCGGTAAAGTTGCCATCTATCGAAGTGTACCGAACAAAAAGCCGGTCAACTCCACAAAATAATTAACATCCTGTCACTGTAACTGTCAGCACTGGTGCTGCAGTAGCAGATGTTGGCTCTGCGTAGACAACGGAGCAACTCGACGCAGTGGCTGTGGGCGCTGAGATTGGCGAGATCGTAAGTGTATTGGCAGTGCTACTGGCAGTAATCGTATAGTCCGATGCACTCAAACCGGCAGCTGCAGCCAAACTTGCATCCGCTTTAGGGTAACCAGATGCAAACGCGGTTGAAAATGTAATGGTGACGCCCTCAGCAACAATTGAGGCTGGCGGCGTAGCGCTTACCAGATATTTCCCATGCGCCATTGCCGCAACTGAACTTAACGCGCCTTTGGCTGCATTCACCGATGCAGCACGCGCATCTTTACCCAAATCAACAAATTTCGGCAATGCTGTTGCCGCCAAAATGCCTAAAATCACAATCACCATGATCAATTCGATCATGGTGAAGCCTTGCTGTTTATTTAAATTCATTTTTTTTTCACCTTTATTTTTGATCAGGAATAAGCCGACGCTGCATTTTCGTTGGAAAGTGTAGACTATACTGCAGTTTAAAATCTCTACGATTGAAAAAAATTAACTTACATGCGCCGCCCTCCACTGCCATTCAATATTTTTGCCAGATAGACAACATGAGCATACGAAAAATCATTTTTTGCGACATCTGTAACCCACAAGGTTTAAGGGCAATTGAATTCCGCCGTTCGCCACGCAGCGACGGACGCACCGGTCGACGCATCAGTGATGGCCGATCCTGGTTTGACGGAGAACTGAGCGAAGCTGTAAAAGCGGGTTGGATTTGTACAACCGAAGGGAAGCACATTTGCCCTGCCTGCCAGAGTTTGCATTCAGCGACGAACAGATGAGATGGCATGTGTATAACTTTCCGCAATTAGTTTTTTCTTGGCACTCGATAGCGCCATAGACAGAGGTCAGCGGGAAGTTATTCTTAGTCAAATATCCTAAGCAAACGCTTGTGTATGTTTATAAAGCCGAGCCTCATGCGTTCATGAAACACCGAAAAGGATGCACCCCATGATTTCCAGGCCCATCTTGAAGCCGTGGTTTATTACCCTACTCACCGTTACCATCTTGTTGCTGTCGTCCGGTTGGGCTAAGGCGAGGGATTACGTCTTTCCGGACAATCCGCCCTCGGGTTGCACCGGCAGCGGCGGCAGCTACACCTGCATTTCTCCGTTGTCGTTTGACTGGGGAGATACGGTCAGCATCACTGAACCCGCCACCACTATCACCGTTAACGGTAGCCTTTCGACTAACAACACCCTGATCAATGCCGGCGGCTCGGCGGCCAACCTGACGCTGGTGGTTACAGGGACAATGATTGGCGGTTATACCTCGACTATCAATGCCAACGTCACGGCCGACACTGTCATCGACTCGGCTGACCAGGTCAGGTACGGCGGCTCGCTTGCCACGACGACCGGCAGCATAACGTTGAAAAATAACAGCTCGGTAGCCGGCACTATCACTACAACCGGCGGCAGTATTACCCTAGGCGGTAGTACTTCGGTCGGCGGCAGTATTACCAGCAATAGCGGCAACATCTCTCTCTCCGGCTATAACGTAGTCGGAGGCAATGTCACCAGCAGTGGCGGCAGCGTTACTCTTGGTTATGCTGTCCAGGTGATTGGTAACGTATCGGCCGTCTCTGTTGTCGAAACGACGGGTTCCGTCATCTACGGCGGTTCGTTGTCCGCCATGACCGGCGTTATCGACTTGAAAGGGGGCAGTACGGTGGCAGGGACTATCAGCAGCACCAGCGGCAATATCACCTTAGCCGGGAGCAACACGGTCGGCGGCAATATATCCAGTACCAGCGGCACCATCACCACGGGCTTTAATGTCCGGGTCAATGGCGGCGGTGTCACAACCGACGGCGCGATCACGATAGGTCAGAGCAACGTGGTCGCAGGTAGTCTCGCCAGTACCAGCGGCGATATCAGCCTTGGCCAGAGCGTCCAGCTAAACGGTAGCATTTCAAGCAGTGGCGCCATCAGCATCGGTCTGGCGAGCGTGGTTACCGGCAGCCTCTCCAGCGCCAACCTTGGGATCGTCACTGTTGAATACGGTGCGCATATCAACGGCGACATAGCCACAGGCGGCGCGATCACGTTGAAACCGGATTCGGTGGTGACCGGGAAAATCGTCGGCGCTTCCGGCAATGTCGACGTGCAATACGGCGCCAGGGTGTCGGGCTCCATCACGACCAGTTCCGGGACCATCAAATTCGCTCAGAACAGCGTGGCCTCGTCGTGCGTGACATCGACCGGGTCGGCAACGATCACGCTCGAGTATTACGCTTCGGTCAATAGTGTTTGCTGCGGCTCGACTTGCAGCACATCCTGCGTAGTCAACGGCAGCACCCTACCGATGCCGGCGCAATGCGCTACCACCTCTCCTCCTCCTCCTACTGCTCTCGGTTATTTTCCGGTTCCGGTTGCTCCGTTAAACGAGGACATCACTACTTGGAACAACGGTAGCGTCTATGCGGGCAAGTTCAATGGCACTCAGACCCTGGGTGGCGTCCCCTTCGAGTTACAGACCGACGCCGACGGCGACAACGTTTTCTGGGGCACTAATTTAGACATATCGAACTTTAGCGGTTCATCCAGCTTAACGCTGACATTGCCGACCAATTTATACGCCGCCACGACGGTTTACACCCTGATCAACTCCGCGTGGGGTACGGACGGCAGCAATGTCGGTTCGATCACCTTCAACGCCGGCAACGGCGATACCTACACAGAGCAACTGGTAGAGGGTGTAAATGTGCGGGACCACTATACCGGTGGCTTTGTCAATACACTCAGTTCCAGTGCGGTCACGCTTAATGTCATCGGCAGTAATACACCCAATTCGGCGCATCTGGACATGCAGGCTTTCGCGCTACCGGCGTCCTTTGCCGGCGAAACCCTGACCAGTATCGTCTTTACCTCTACCGGTAGCTCTTCGACCGGTTTACCGTTTCTGGCCGGCGTCACCGTGCAAGCGGCGAGCCTTGGCGGCGGTACGGCGGTGATGCCCAGTTCGTTCAACTGCGTGGAAGTGGGGTCGCCTGCCAACGGTCATTTGTTTACCAAGTTAGCGAATAGTGCCTTCTATCTTGACGTGCTGGCGCTGAAAGCCGACGGCAGCGTCAATACGGCTTACGTAGGCAATACCAATAAAAACGTCACACTGGAACTGGTGGACGGCACAGGCAATACCGCGTGCGCCAATCGCAGCGCGCTTTCGGCGGCCTATGCGCAGACGGTGACTGTTACCGGCGGCAACGGCGGCCGAAAAACCGTTGCGATTGGGCCCACTCAACACGCCCATCTCGATGTCCGTTGCCGGATAAGCGATACCAATCAGTCGCCGACTATCGTCGGCTGTTCCAGCGACGACTTCGCGATCCGGCCGGCCAGCTTGACGGTCAGTTCCACGGCAAACGCCGATTCGACCGGTACCGGCGCGGCGGCCGTGCCTACCGTCAAAGCGGGCGCCGCTTTCGGTCTGACGGCGACCGCGGACGTGGGCGGGTATAGCGGTACGCCCAAAGTAGATACGAATAAACTCATGCCCCATACCGGCGCCCAACAGAATGAAGTGCTGGCTGGGAGTTTCGGGGCCGCCGATCCCACAACCGGACAAGCCAGCGGCAGCGGGTTTAATTATTCGGAAGTCGGCTATTTTGCGTTCGGCGCGGCTGGTGTATTTGACGATAGCTTCGCCAGCGTCGATAGTGCCAGCGGCGACTGCACGGCCGATTTTTCCAACACCGGCGTCGGCGGCAAAGTGGGCTGTAAATTCGGCAATAGTGCGCAAACCGGCTATTTCGGCCGCTTCATTCCGGATCATTTCGATGTGACATTGAATAGCCCGGTGTTCGCGCCGACTTGCTCGACTTTTACCTATGTCGGTCAAGCGATCAGATATGCCACGAATCCGGTAGCCACCGTTACCGCGAAAAATGCGGCGGGAGCCGCGACTCAATATTACGCCGGGAACTTCTGGAAAATCGATCCCGGCCATGCCACATACGGTATCGCGCCAAGTTATAGCGAAGCCGACCACGCCTTGACGGTGTTAAACAGCACTCCGCCCACGGTCGTCAAGGGTAACGGCAGCGGTACGCTGAGTTTTGCCGACACGACAAGCAATATTCTCGGCGTCACTCGCGCCAACCCCATCGCGCCGTTTAATGCGGAAATTGCCATGAGTTTTAACTTGCGGGATAGCGACGGGGTGCAAGTAGCGAATATTAACGGCGAGGCGGGCGGCAATCCGGTCCGGTTTGGCGCGGCTAGTCCGGGTAATGGCATCAGTTTTACGGGTAGTAACAAAGCTCAGCGTTGGGGACGATTGGTGTTAGGCAATGCCAACGGCTCAGAATTAGTTACCTTGCCGGTGCCGTTATTTGCTGAGTATTTCAACGGGGCGTCGTTTATCAGCAACACTAGCGACAATTGCACGGCGTTAACTTTGAGTAGCCAGCTGGCGCTTAGCAATCCGGGCACCAATAGCGGTGCTGCGCAGGCAGGTAATGCTGTGATGACCATGGCTCCGTCCGGGACATCACAAGCGAGTTTAGCTAATGCCACTTTACTCAATGGGGTGACAGGTTTGAATTTTAGCGCACCGGGCACGGGAAATACCGGTTATATCGACATTAGCGGCAACTTTAGCAGTTTGCCGTGGTTGTTATTCGATTGGGATAGTAATGGCGTGCAAGATAACTCGCCTGCTGGCAGAGCGACGTTTGGCATTTACAAAGGCAATAGCAAGCAGATTTATTTACGGGAAGTTTATTAACTCAATGATTATCGGTGTATGTTGGTCGATAAATCCCACATGGGCAAAAAGATTCCCAGCGCCAGTATCAAGACCATGATGCCGATAATTACAATCAAAATGGGCTCGATGACGCTGGCGATGTTTTTTAATTCGGCGTCCACTTCTGTTTCATAAAAATCAGCAACTTCTAACAGCATATCGCTGATATTACCGGTTTCTTCACCCACCATAATCATTTGCACCACCAGCGGCGGAAATAGCTGTGTACTTCTGGCCATTCGACTAATGGAGTCACCTTTTTCAATACCGATACGCATTTGCCCCAGCTTGGAAGCAATATAGCTATTACCGATAGCGTCGGAAACGATAGTGATACCTTGAATCAGCGGCACACCGGAGCTTAAGGTCATCGCGAATGAACGGGCAAAGCGTTCCATTGTTGAGCGTTCAACAATGCTGCCGACGCCGGGAATGCGCAGCATTAGCCAATCCCATTGCAAGCGACCATCACGGGTATTGATGTATTTGATAACAATCGCGCTCAACACAAACAAGCCGCCCAGCAAATAAGGCCAATAGTTGACAGTAAATTCGGAGATGGTCATCAGCAATCTGGTCTGCCAAGGCAGCTCCGCATGCATCTTGTCGAATACGCCTTTAAATGCGGGAATGACATAAATATTGATGACCACCATGGCGATGCTGATGGCGATAATCACCATGGCAGGGTAGCGCAGGGCGGCTTTGATGCGGCTTTGGGTTTCTCTTTCGCGCGCCAGATAATTGGAGATTTGTAAAAAAGCCTGATCCAGCCCACCGCTGGTCTCGCCAACGTGGACGATGTTGATAAATAGCGGGCTAAATACTTTTTGATGTTGATTCATGGCTTGGCTTAAGGACGAGCCGGATTCAAGACGTTTAGCAATGTCTTTGATGGCGCTTGCTAATGCCGGATTGCGTGTTGATTCGCTTAAGCTGCGCAAGGCTCTAATGAGCGGTACGCCGGCTTTGGACAGGCTGTGCATCTGCCGACTGAACAGCATTAAGTCGTTTATATTCAGACTATTAAGCGCTTGCCACCGGTTGAGCTTCTCGATCAAATCGTTATTGCCGGCAGCTTCAGTAATAGATACGGGTATCAGGCCCCGGTTGCTAATGATCTGGGCGGCAAGTGAGCTGTCTTCAGCTTCTATGACATTAGTGATCAGTTGACCACTGGCATTGCGCGCGGTGTATTTAAAATGCGCCAAGCTATTCTCCGGCGCCGGTAATACGTAAGACTTCCTCTACCGTAGTGATGCCTTGTTCAGCATAGTCGGCGGCACAGGTCGAGAAGCGGATAAAGCCAGGGGTTTGTAAAGCGGCCTGGGTAAAACCGGCAGAATCGTTACGGCGTAAGGCGTCCAGGGTTTCCGGCCGAAGATCCAGCAATTCGTATACGCCGATTCTGCCTTTGTAGCCGGTGTGATTGCATTGGTGACAGCCGCGGCCATGTTGAAAAATGGTCTGGCGGTAATCTTTGTTCTGGGATTTTTCCAGCCAGATGCGTTGGCCTGGTTCAATTTCCGCGGGTTCGGCGCAATACTCACAAATTCGTCGCACCAAGCGTTGGGCAATAATCACCCGTAAAGCGCTGGCTAAAATATAGCCCTCAACGCCCATGTCCAGTAGTCGTGTGGCGGTTTCAATAGCGCCGTTGGTGTGTAATGTGGAAAACACTAAATGGCCGGTGATGGATGCCCGAATGGCAATATCAGCGGTTTCACTATCACGCATTTCGCCCACCAGAATAATATCCGGGTCTTGCCGTAAGGCTGAGCGCAACACGCCGGCAAAGGTCAGTCCTACTTTATCGTTAACCTGTGCCTGATTGACTCTAGGTAAGCTGTATTCCACCGGATCTTCAGCGGTAATTATTTTGGTTTCCGGTTTGTTGACTTCGGTGAGCGCGGCATACAAGGTGGTGGTTTTACCGCTACCGGTGGGCCCAGTCACTAAAATCAAACCATGCGGGCTGTTGATGTGTTTTCTGAAGCGGCTAAGGATGTCGGCCGGGATACCTAAATGGTCAAGATCCAGCAGGCCGTGCGAATGATCCAGCAAACGCATTACTACGGATTCGCCATTTTGCACCGGTAATGTCGACATTCTGACATCCAGGGTGCGGCCTTTAACGCGAATATTAAAACGGCCATCCTGCGGCAGGCGTTTTTCGGAGATATTAAGTCCGGCGATAAGTTTTAAGCGGATGACCAACGCTGACGCAATATTGGTTTCATCCAACACCTGCTCAATTAACACACCGTCAACCCGCTGCCGGATACGTAATACTTTTTCATCAGGTTCGATGTGTATATCAGAGGCTTTGGCCTGAACGGCATCTTCAAATAGCGATTGCAATAGCTTGACGACCGGCGCATCGGTTACCTCTTGAGAGGTCAGCAGGGAATCAAGATCAATGTCATTTTCGGATAGTTCGTTACGCAGCTTTTCAGCCAAGTTACTGATTTCAGCGGTGCGCCGATAGGATTGATCAATGGCTGCCAATAAGTCTGATTCCCTGACCACCGCTGCGCGAATGGTTTTTTTCAGCACCCGCGTTAATTCGTCCAGCGCCATTAAATCGGTAGGATCGGCCATGGCCAGCAACACATCGTTGGCATTATGTTCCAGCAGCATAACTCGAAAACGGCGCGCCAAACTTTCAGGCAATAATTTAACGGTGTCTTGATTTCTTGGATGCCGGGAAATATCCAGAAACGGGATTTGTAATTGCCGCGACAGGAAATTAAGCAGATCGGTTTCTTTAATAAAGTTAAGGTCGATCAGCGTGCGACCTAGTTTTCTGCCGGTCTTTTTTTGTTCGGCCAGCGCGGACAACAGTTGTTCATGGGATATAACCCGGTTCTGAACCAACAAGTCACCGATACGTATTTTTTTGGTAATGTCCATGGCTTATATCAAAAGCTAATTATTGCCAACGGGGTTGTGCATCCAGGTCTCTAACGCGTTTTTGGCTGGCATCAATATCGTTTTGCCAGTCTGCGTTGGTATTGACCAGGGAAGCCTTGAGTAAAATAACCAGTTCTGTTTTTTCGCTGCTGCCTTTGTCAACTCTAAACAGATTGCCCAGGTATGGAATGCGGGAAAGTCCATAAACCCCTTCTTTGTCTTCTTTGGAGGTATCTTGCATGAGGCCGCCCAATACTATGATTTGACCGTTTTTAGATTTAACTATGCTGTCTGATTCTCTGATGGTGCTTAGTGCTGTGGGTACAACTGATGTGGAGCCAAAACCGTCAATTTTATATTCTCTGTCTTTACTTTCCACTTTAGTAATAGAGGGATGAATATGCAGCGTAATATCGCCACCGTCATTGATTTGCGGAGTGACATCCAGGGCGATACCTGAAAAGAAGGCGGACAAAATGGGTGCGGGCTGAACCGTGCCGCCACTGATGCCGCTGCTTACAACAATGCCGGGAGAAATACCGGTCACAAAGGTTTCATCCTGGCCTACTTTGATAATCGCTTGCTGATTATTTAACGTAGAAATTCGCGGGCTGGACAGGACGTTAGTTTTGCCTTGCGATTCGAGCAAGGTAACAACTGCGGTGAAATCGCCGATTTGAAAACTACCTGCATTTGCAGCCAGTGTATATACCCCGCCGGTCGCTACCCCAGGCGCAATTTGCAGTCCCTGCCTAATAATACTTTTCCACTCTACGCCATCTTGATGGCTGTCGTTTAGGACGACTTCAATGATTTTGGCTTCAAGAATTACTTGTCGGCTAATCTGGTTTTGCGTCGTGGCTAAGAAGTTTTCAATCTCCCGCAATTGCATTGGTTTTGCCCGTGCAATAACGACACCGGACTGTTTGTTAATTACGACGGTTGCTTCTTTATCGACGGCAATTAAGGTACGTAATGCATCATCAAGTTCTTTCCAAAAATCGGTTTCGGTAGTGGTAGTGATCGAGCTGCCGGATGAGCGCATACCGGTCATGTTGCCGTTGTTGGATTGGTTATTGTTGAACGGTTGCGTTAAATTTTGGTTTTGTTGATTGCCATAAGCTTGAGAAGAATTGCCCGTCTGGCCGGAAGATACAAAGGTATCTGATTTGCCTTCACGCAATAAATCTAAACGGTCGATTTTGAATGTCTTGGTTTGTAAGGTGGCCGGATAGATAACATAACCAATATCGGTTTTTTTATAGTCATAGCCGTACACTTTTTGCACAGCATCCAATACCTGCGGAATACTGACGTTTTTTAGTTCCAAAGAAATGGGGCCTTTGACTTCCGGGTGAACCACCATATTTTCATCAGAATCCACCACTAAACCCATAAAAAATTCGCGTGCATCGACCTCATGCACAGACACATTTAGCGGATGCCGTAACGCATAGCGCGCCGTTGCAGAGGGAACTTTAAATTCGGGTACCGGAATAGTTGGCGTTGCTGCCGGTAACGCATTGCCTGGTGTCTGTGGGTTTTTTTGAGGAAAGGCGTCGGCAAGGTTGCCAGGTGCGGGTTGCTGCAAAGAGGCGCAGGACGTTAGCAGTAACGATGCAGCAAGCTTAATGACGAGATTAGGTTTAGTCATTTAATACATATCCTTGTTATTTTGTGGTCTTGTATGATCGTTGCAGCAATTGTAAGGTTTTGATGTTGCCATTTTGATTAATGGTGACGGCATTTTTACGGATTTTAATAATTTTAATGTTGCCAGGAATGGTTTGGCCTTGTTTGGCTTGCACGCCGTTGATGGTTGCCCATCTGGATTTTTCAGAGATCCAGATCGCTGATAATCGAGGTGCATCTTCGCTGCTAATTATTGCGGTTTCTGAGGGATTGGCCGGGTAAGCGGGCCGTGTGGGATCTTGTTCAACGGCATAGCATGATAATGAGACGACTGTTAACAACAAAGCGTTCAATAATATTTTAGACACCTAACCAACCTTCTTCAAAACTGAGTGTGACTACGTGGATGGTGACTTCCGCGACCGGATATTCTTTAACTTGGTAATCAATGCTATCCCAAACAATAGCCCATGGCAGAGCTTCCAGCGCCTTGAGGTAATTAACGGTATCGGTGTAATTGCCGGTAAAAGTGATCGCCAGACCGTGTTTATAAATGGGGTGATGTTGTTGTTTCGCGTCTAATAAAGTGCTGGTTGGTAGCGTATCTAACTTGGTCAGGGTTAATTGTTGATTTTGTTTAAGCATATCGCTTAACGCCTTAGCCATTAACGAAGCGGGCACAAATTTTTTGTGACCAAACATGATTTGTTCTTGCAAACCACTGTATTGAGCTTTCAATTCAAGCAACCTAGCCTGATTAACAGCGTTAGGGTCGGTTTTGTCGTTGTTTTCTAGTTGAACGGCCGCTAGCTGTTGGCTGGCTATTTGCGAGTTGAGGTTGGCAAGTTGTTGCTTGAGAGTATTTTGTTTAAGTGTGATCGGTTGGTAAAACAGATTGTCCCAGCCGCTCCATAACGCGACAAGCATTGTGCCGAATACGATGATTTTTTCGCGAGGTGTAAGACTGTCAAATCTTTCTTGGAGTTTATTGAGCATGATCTTTTACATTGGGTTGCTCGGAACTGCTGAGGGTAAAGTCCATTTGTCCGGGGGTATTGGTTGATTTTTGCATCGCAAGCTTAGCGAAAGTTTGTCCTCTGAATGCCGGTTCTTGTTGTAAACGCTGGAATATCATTGGAATTTGTTCCGGCTTAAAGCTACTGCCCGCAAATCTAAAATCCTGATGTTGCTTGTCAATATGAATGGCGGTTAACCAGACGTCAGCGGTTGATTGATTGGCGAGCGCCTGAAAATAACTGGAAAACCCTTGTGACAATTGTGCTTCTTTGCCGGCAAGTAGCTGTAACGTTTGCGCGGCTTCATTAATGCTGTTTTGCCACAGTTCGATTTCAGCAACTAACAATTCATTGGGCTGTTGGCTGGACCGTGTCGATAAAAGTGAGTTTACACGGGCCTGTTCTTGGTTAATCGTGAGCTGTGCTTGCTGTAGCTCAGTTTCTATTGCATTGGTATGCCAAAACAAATAAGCACTAAAGCTTAAACATGCCAAGATTGCCGTTGCCAAAATCAATGAGTACAGCTTAATGCCGGACTGCTTGTGTTGTTGCGTGAGAATTTCGCTATATAAATTGACCTGCTGCATCACAAAGCTTCCACTGCGTAGCGCAAAGTTGCACCAATCACCGGTGAGCACCGGGATTGGGTGGCGTCGTCCAGCAAAATATCACAATCGACAATTGCGGAAAGATCCATGATTCTGGCGGTAATGCCGTGATCGCTGTTAAGGATATTTAATAATTCCTGGGTATTTTCTGCCAACGGAATAACTGCCAATCCAGAAATAGGTGGGATGCCGTAATAGCTCTCAACGTAATCCAGTGAGCGTTGTATTTCCAGGGCAAGATTATTTTGTTCAATACTGCTTTGGCTGGCATTGCCGCTATTTTGTAACGCTAATCCCAGTTCTCTGTAGCCAATATCAAAATTACGGGATAGATAAATAGTGCCTTCTTTTTGTATCAATATGGTTCCCGAAGACTCTTGCAGATGCAGCACGGCAACGCCGCGTTTATTTTCCGGGAGCAGTACCGCTAAGTTGCGCAACACGGTTTCTTGAATATCGATAACTTTGAGTTGCAAGCCGGCTGCTGTGGCTTGATCGGCAAGCTCCTTAATCAAGGTATTAGGACTGACGACCACCTCCAACATTTTGCTGCTGGCGCGCATTGATACCGGCACAGAATAATAATCGATAGCGGCCTTTTCGATAGCAAAGTCAATGAGATCAGCGATTTTCCAACGAATAGCTTCACGCATTTCGTGCTCTGCAACGGCAGGCGCTTCAATGTTGGCGCGGCGATAATTATCGGTAGTCAGCACCCAATGACAGTTGTATTCATTGAGACTATAGCGAGCAACAAGATCACGAAGTACAGCTGATTGCTCAGTCGTTTTTAGGGTGGGGATAAATTCGCAATGAGTGAGTCTTAACTTGTTATTGTCGGCTTTTTTAGCGACTGCTAAAGCAATACCATTTGGCAAAAGGCTGACGCCGACAATGCCTTTGTTTTCAGATTTTTTGCCAAACAATTTTTGCAGCAGTTGCACGGCGCATTTCCAGCGGGGTTGGTAAAAAGTGTGATTGAGTATAGCGTAATATAATGATTTAAATGATCCAAAAAGCCATCGCTAGCCGCTTCAGCCATTTTTAGATAAATGACATCACTAGAAAAGGGGATTTTACTGGGTAGGGGGAATGCTAGTGCAATAAGCTTATCCGTTCATGCTGAGATTGCCTAAGCATGAACGGATAATTTTTAGAGGTTTCCGCAAGACTTTATCAAGCAAAACTGATTAACGACGACACGGCTTGGAAGTACACATCCAATAAGGACGACAGCGTGTTATAAAACAAGGCTTGCACTGTTTCCCAGGGTTGCTCCAGTAACAGTTTTAAGATTTCTCCGGCGGCATAATAAAGGCTTAAAGCGTTTTCTTCAGTCACTTGCATCGCTATTGATGACCATGAAGTAAGTTGGGCGCTGATGGTATCGATAATAGCCTGACTGGCATCCAAGCCGGTATTAAAGCTGACGGAGATTTTATCGACGCTGCTGACAACCGTTGCTTGTGGGTCATCCAACAAAGCCTGACCAAATGCCAGTGTTTTGTCGCCTGCGTCAGATACTTTGGCGGCAATTTGTTGACAGACAACTTCCGCTTTTGGCAATACTTCTTCGCGGAATAACACATAGACTTCGTTGCATTCTTCTACCGATTGATCGTACAGCGCAGTAAAGGTTTCTACAGGTTGTTCGTAGGCCTGTTTTGAGATTATTGCAATTTCTGTGTGCAACTCGCGTAATTTGGCTTCGGTTTCCACGTATAGCGAACTTAGTTGTGCATTCAGTTGCGCAACTAATCTGGATGTTGGCTCAATCAACTTGCTTTCAATATCAAGCTGCTTGATGTTAAGAAAATCTTGGTTTATTGACAGTGTCATGTTGACCCCCTCATTTAAGCTGATGGTTAACGTCTGGAACAAAAAAAATGCGGTCATGTTAGTGACCGCATTAAGAGGAAGGATATGAAACTCGCAACCCAAATGGAGGTTTTTAGCGAGTGGTTCTAGTGTATTGAATAATGTGCTATTTGAAAATGTGGCAGATTGTCGCGCGGCAAACTGTCGCATTAGGCCATTACTTTATTTCGAACGAATGCAGTTCCTCGGCAACCGGCAGTTCATTGATGTCGATATGATCGACCCGGGCAGTAATCGGGCCTTTACGGCACCAAGTAATGAACTGCGCAATTGCCTCATCGTCACCTTGGGCAATGATTTCGACTCGGCCATCGGCAAGATTAGTTGCGCGGCCAACAAGATCTAACTGTTTGGCTTTTCGTCGAGTGAAGGCGCGAAAATAAACGCCTTGCACGCGTCCTGAAACGACAATATTTACCTTGCGGGTCATCGGCTAATTTTCCAGCAATAATGTATTTTCGGGTTACGGGAAAAATCTTCCGGGATGGTTGCCGGGGTAATGTCTTCCACGTTTAATTTAGCCAGCGTCAGATAGTCGAATTTAAAGCGCCTGAAGTTGGTGGAAAAATACAACACGCCACCCGGTGCCAACAAAGCCAAGGCATTATTAATCAGCTGAACATGGTCTTTTTGTATATCGAACACGTCATCCATACGTTTTGAATTGGAAAACGTCGGAGGGTCGAGAAAAATCAGGTCGTATTGCCTAGGCTCAGACTGGCGGGCTTCAGTTTCCAGCCATTCTAAACAATCAGCTTGGATAAATTCATGTTCGCCGACAGGGATGTTGGCGAGGGGCGTGAGCTGGGAGCGGTAAGCTTCGCTCTGAACCGTGTTTAATGCCAAATTATTTTTTGCCCAGCCGAGATAGGTGTTGGACATATCCAGCGTAGTGGTCGCTTTTGCTCCGCCGACTGCAGCATGCACGGTGGCACTGCCGGTATAAGCAAACAAATTTAAAAAGCGTTTATCTTTGGCTTGTTTTTGAATAATCAGCCGAATGGGCCGGTGATCAAGAAACAAGCCGGTATCGAGATAATCTTCAAAATTGACCAGCAATTTACAGCCGCCTTCTTCAATGACATGAAAGCGGCCTTGCTCAGCGATTTTTTCGTATTGATCGGTGCTTCTTTGTTTCCGGCGTATTTTTAAGAACACCTGCTCGCGGCTGACATTAAGCACTTCTGGAATTGCCGCCAAAACGCCTGCCAAACGATGATCGGCTTTCTGTTGATCAATGCTTTTTGGTGGCTCATATTCTTGTACGTTAATCCAAGTATCAGCACCTTGATAGATGTCGATAGCAACGGCGTATTCCGGTAAATCGGCGTCGTAAACACGGTAGCAAGTTACGTTATTTTGCTTGGCCCACTTGGCAAACTTTTTCAGATTCTTTTTTAAGCGATTCGAGAACATATCCGCGCCAGTGTTCTCAACGACGTCTACTTCGGCCTCGCTGGCTTCAGTCACCTGGGCAATCCGTTCTTCCTGAGATTTGGCCTTAGGAATAAAAAACGCTTTTTCCTCGATATTAAAGCGCAACAGCTTGCATTCCAAGGCACCGTTAAACAGGGTAATAGGCTTCTGCGAGCGAATGCCTAATCTAAAACCCAGTTCCGGATTGCTGATAATCATCGCCGCTTGCCAGCCGACAAAATGGTTTTTAAAGGTATCGCCCATTTTTTTATACAACTCGGCGGTTTCTTCTTCATCGCCCAAGCGTTCGCCATAAGGCGGGTTGCAAATCAGTAAACCGGGCTTCCAACTGGTCGCAGGCG
>JAQTQN010000219.1:2768-4554 GCA_028712225.1 Methylobacter sp. | reverse complement strand
GCCATTTTTTCTTTGGCTGTGCGATGTCCCAGTAATATGATTTTGTCGTGATCTGATGAAATCTCCTTACCTAAAATCCGCATTAGCTGGATCTGTAAGCTGGGGATTTGCGCGCATAACTCATTCAGGTGAATTATTGGCAGTTCGCACACCGAGGCTGTTTCCAGGGCTTGCGTGGTGCAGGTAAAACGACCGTGTTGCAATGAATCCAAGCCCATCAGCTCACCGGGCAAATAAAAGCCCATGGTTTGTTCTACACCTTCCGTGTTGGTGATAAAGCTACGAAAAGAGCCGGATTTAATCGCGTACAAACTTTGGCAGGCTTGACCTTGGGAATACAGCAATTCGTCAGTTTGCAACGGTCGTTTATTTTTAACGATGTTAGCCAGTTTCGCTACATCATCTTTTTGCAAACCATAAGGAAGACATAGGTCAGATAATTTGCAGTTTGGGCACGTTATCTTGGGTGAGTTAATTTCAAGCACAGTTACCCTTAAGTCAGATTATTCTGTAATTTGCATAGTAACAGAGCTTGCTTGTTATATAGGTCAAAAGACTGCGCGGAGTCTGAGAAAATTATCTCTGCGGCAAGAGTAAGTTTTTACTTGGATGATGCATTCATTAGCGTTCTTTTGACTGTGTTTTGCAGAGAGCGGTGTTAATATATCCAAAATGACCGGCGCAACTGTTCATGGAGAACACTTTAATAATTAACAAATCTGACGCTGATGGCATTTTATTTGTGGTTATATCGCAGTCTTAACCTCTTCCAAACTTAACCTTACCTTTAACTTTAGAGAACTTAAAATATGTCTAAATTCCCGATTGATCTTGGTGCTTATCAGCGTATTACACTGGATGCCAGCGTTCCTACACTGACTGCAGAGCTAAGAGCCAGTTTAAAAGCCAATATTCAACTGCTCCGAGATGCAATTGTATTTTTTACCGCAACAGGCGCGGCCAGAGGCGTGGGCGGTCATACCGGTGGTCCATATGACACAGTGCCTGAAGTCGTAATTTTGGATGCGTTATTCCGCGGTTCTGCAGAAAAATATGTACCGATCTTTTTTGATGAAGCCGGACACCGTGTTGCTACGCAATACATCATGTCAGTGTTAAACGGCGATATGCCCGCTGAAAAACTCACCGAATATCGCGCAGCGCATTCACATTTACCAGGTCACCCTGAATTAGGTTTTACTCCTGGTGTTAAATTCAGTTCAGGTCGTTTAGGGCACATGTGGCCTTATGTTAACGGTGTAGCGTTGGCGCATACTTCTAAAACAGTTTTCTGTTTGGGTTCTGACGGTTCGCAACAAGAAGGAGACGATGCCGAAGCTGCACGTTTAGCCGTTGCCCAAAACCTGAATGTAAAACTGATTATCGACGACAACGATGTCACTATCGCCGGCCATCCATCCGTATATTTAAAAGGTACTTCAACTGCTAAAACTTTGGCAGGTCATGGTCTTACTGTATTGGAAGGCGACGGCGAAGACCTGGACGATTTATACAAACGTATCGTTACCGCTATTAACACTGACGGCCCTGTTGCAGTTATCAACCATCGCCCAATGTGCCCAGGCATTGTTGGTTTGGAAGGTTCAACTCACGGTCACGACGTTGTCTCTGTCAAAGTTGCATTGGAATATTTGGAAACTCGCGGTCATCAAGCCGCTGCTGATTTCTTAAAAGAAGTTAAAGCGCCGAAAAATGACGCTGTGTTCTTAGGCTCAAGCGACAAGTGGGATGCCAACCGTAACGTGTTTGGCGATGCCGTTGTTGG
>JAQTQN010000219.1:0-2668 GCA_028712225.1 Methylobacter sp. | reverse complement strand
ATGGCTAAAATCGGCAAATCACCGCTGGTCTTGGTGGTTGAATCTTTCAACCGCAAGACTGGTTTGGGTAGCCGTTTCGGTTCATGGTTGCTGGAACGCGGTTTGACACCGAAGTTTGCACATATCGCCACGCATAAAGAAGGCTGCGGCGGTTTGTGGGAACAGTTCCCGCATCAAGGTATCGATCCAACTGGCATTATCGCTAAAATAAAAGAACTGAGAGGTTAATCGGTTCTAACTTAAAAGGGCACGAAAGTGCCCTTTTTGGTTTATAGCGATATTGCAGCAAATTTAATAACTGATTTTTAGGGGGAATAATGGGAATAGCAATTTATCTATTAACGGTAGCCTATGTAGGTTATGTACTCTATACCGTGTACAACGATCAAAAAAAACCTCTGTAGATTGAATCAGCCAAGCTGCTTAGAGTAATTCAAAGCAGCTGTTCAAACCCATGCCAGTCGGCGCCGTTAGTATCAAATTAGGCGCCATCCCAAGTGCTGGCGCAATCAGCCTATGCCAGATTGGCTGTGAGCAAAACACCAGTCAACTCGCAGCCACGCCAGCGCTAGCGACATTCAAATAAAACTGTAACTATTCAGTCATTAATCTGAGTGAGGCTATGCGTTTATTGTGTAGGGTGGATAAGCAACGCGCATCCACCGGATTTGCCGGATGCGCTAGCGCTTATCCAGCCTACGCATGACGGCTCGATCAAAAGACTGAATAGTTACATAAAACTTAGCATTAATCGAATGCTGTCTGGGTGACGCCCCATCTTGTAAGTAGTTCGCAAAGCACAATAGTAAACAAATACCCCCACAATCTGGCGTAAGAAATAGATCCCTTGTCGCCTTGATCATGGCGGCTTATTCGGCGAAGTCTCATATAAAACAAGAACAAATGCAGCGCAAAGGGTAAAGATTTATTAATGTTGTTTACGCTCATCTTTTTATAGTGAAAAATAATGATTGTTTTCAATATTAAGTTTCAATTTATTGATATTGATCTTTTCACTGTTGTTATGGAGATAGGTTTTAAGACCACGGAATCCATGTTGAGAATAATGAAATACCCAATTAAATCTCGATCCAATATAGCTATGTTTTCGCTTAGTCTGGTGTTGACTGGCTGTATGGTCGGGCCTGATTACCAGCAACCGCCAAGTACTGTTCCCGCAAATTGGAGCGTTAGTTCGCCAGCCAAGACGACGCCAATCGAAAGTCACACATTTGCAAACTGGTGGTCGGTTTTTAACGACCCCGTATTGTCGAGCTTGATGGCGAAGGTGCAGAAGGGCAATTTGGATTTGCGCCAAGCCGAAGCTCGTTTGCGCGAGGCTCGCTCCCGGCGTGCCTTGTCCCAGGCTAATTTATTTCCTACGATTTCAGCAAAGGCCGGGGCCAATCAAACGCGCGTTAGCGAGGAAGTGGGTCGAGGTAATACCACTGAACTCTACTCAAATATGTTTGATGCCAGTTGGGAGGTGGATGTGTTTGGTAAATTACGCCGTGGTATCGAAGCCGCTGAAGCCACGTTGCAGGCATCTGAAGAAGACTTACGCGATGTATTGGTGAGTTTGTATGCGGAGACGGCGCTGAATTATGTCGAAGTGCGTTCCTTCCAAGCCCGGCTGGCGATTACCGAAGCCAATTTAGCGGCGCAACAAGATACGTATCAGCTGACCGATTGGCGATTTCAAGCCGGGCTTACCACGCAATTGGATGTCGATCAGGCCAAGCTCAATATGGAAACCACTCGTGCGACTCTGCCAACGCTGCATATTGGCCTGGAGCAAGCACAACACCGCCTTGCAGTGCTGGTGGGGCAACCGCCCGGTGCGCTGAAACCTTTGCTGGCGCCGGTGCTAGCTATTCCGGTAACCGCTTTATCGGTAGCTGTGGGCATCCCGGCTGATTTGCTGCGGCAACGCCCAGACGTGCGCCGCTCGGAACGAAAACTAGCCGCGCAAACCGCGCAAATCGGTGTCGCCACGGCGGCGCGTTATCCGAATTTTAATTTGTCCGGTTATATCGGCTTAGAAGCGCTGGCTTATACCAATCTTTACAGTGCCGGCGCCAAGGCCTTTCAAATGGTGGCTAATGCCGCGTTGACGTTGTTCGATGCGGGTCGACTGCGTCGGAATGTAGACATCCAAACGGCTTTACAAGAACAAGCTTTTGCACTCTATGAATCGACAATTCTGCAAGCCTTGAGCGATGTGGAAAATGCCCTGGTTGCTTTCTCTCAGGAGCAAATTCGTCGGGACACCCTGCAAGCCGCAGTCATAGCGGGACAAAGCGCACTGGAACTGGCGCAAAGCCAATATAATTCCGGTACTATCGATTTTCTGCGGGTGCTGGACGCGCAACGATCTTTGTTATCCGTGCAGAATCAATTGGCGCTCAGCGATGCGGAAGTCGCATCCAATTTGATCCGGCTTTATAAAGCGTTAGGCGGCGGCTGGGACGCAAACACTCAAAACACACACCCAAAATCATGATCGAAACAAGCACTAAAGCCGAACAAAGCATTTCTAAGACTTTGGGTCTTGATGATCCAAACGGCAAACATAAATTCATCAAAAAACACTGGCTATGGTGGCTGGTAGTTGGGATTGTCCTGTTGATAATGATTGTTCTCGTCGTTCAAAACCAACGCCCCACAC
>JAQTQN010000218.1 GCA_028712225.1 Methylobacter sp. | reverse complement strand
TCGCTACCGCAACTGTAGCAATGGTAGGTGCATTAGCATCTCCACAAGCAATGGCTAAATCCAAAGCTAAAGCGCCAGCTTCTGAAGCCTACGCCGCACCATCAACCAACAGCCGTGTTGATGCTTTAGAAGCGCAATTGCAAGCCATGCAAGCTGAATTAAGCAGTTTAAGAGCCTCACAAAACCGCCCTTCTGCTGAAGCGGCTAAAGTCCAAGAATTGGATGAGTGGGCACAATCAGTTAAAGCCAAGCCTGCTGAAGCAGCGAAAGACCATTTGTTCGCTGTTCGTGGCGGTTGGATGCATTTCAACGATAATCGTGGCTCAGCAGCTGGTTTAGGTGGTTCTGGAATCGGACAAGATATATTAACCAGCCCAACTGATAGTGACGCCTTCTATTATGGCGGCGCGATTGATTTCAACGTTAACAACGATCTATTCGGATTAATGAAGAACACTTCATTCGGCATTGAGTTTGGCGTTGAATATGCTGAATTAGGCAATAGAAAAGATAGCGGCCTTGACAATGTCATTACTACAGCAGCTCTTGGAAGCACTACAAACCTGCAAAAATCCGTATCCGTTAATCAACTAAGAATTAACGCCTCACCAAAAGTCAAATTTTTGCACGGCAGCAAATTTAGACCATGGTTGATTCCAGTTGGCCTAGACATCAACATCATCAGCCCACCATCTGACGCTGTTACCGTTTTGAACACTGGCATGCAGTTTGGCGCTGGTGCAGAGTATGAATTATTCAGAGGTATCGTAATCGGTGCAGATGGACGTTATCACCACTCTTTTGATGATGTTGACGGCGTTGACACCGATGGCTTCACATTGGGCGGTTCTGTAGGTTTCAAGTTCTAAGTTTAAATACTTAACTAAACCGGCAAAAAAGGAGGGCGTCAAACCCCTCCTTTTTTTGTGCCTGAAAAAACAGCTAAATCCTTAGATCATTGAGCCCGTGTAGGTTGGGTAGAGCATCGCGAAACCCAGCATGGCGCTCCAAATACCTTAAGTGCTGGGTTTCGGCTACCGCCTCTACCCAGCCGACACTGCCAAAATACTCCAATTTGAATGGCAACGCTTTTTACCGTAGACTTGTACCACTTCAAGTACATAAGAGGTGTGTGATGCGTATAATTTCTTTTACTCAAGCAAGAAACAGTTTGAAATCAGTGTTGGATAGCGTGGTGAATGATGCCGATTGCACCGTCATTACTCGTCGCGATGCTGGCAATGCGGTGGTTATGTCCATGGACTATTACAACAGCCTAATGGAAACCGTGCATTTACTAAAATCTCCAGCCAATGCGGCCCATCTGGCCCAATCTATAGAGCAATATAAAACCGGCAACAGTAAAGAACGAGAAACCATTGATGACTAGACAGTTAGCCTGGACGGATGCGGCGTGGTCTGACTATTTATACTGGCAAGGTCAGGATAAAAAAACATTAAAACGCATCAATGCCCTAATTGCTGACACCAAAAGAGCACCCTTTGAAGGCATAGGCAAGCCGGAAGCACTAAGAGAAAACTTATCCGGTTTTTGGTCTCGACGAATTGACGAATCCAATCGGCTAGTTTATGCGGTAAATGATCATCACTTAACCATCATTGCCTGCCGTTATCACTATGAAACCTGAATCATCATATTAAGAGGGCATAACGCCTGTTATTTGATGTCTGTGTCAAAATTGACCGCTAAGGTCATCAAGCTCATACTTTATCGCTGAGTTTCCTTATATTTTCAAAAAAATAAATGCCTACGTTATTGCTGATAAATGGCTTTAAGTTCATTTTCTACGCCAATGAGCATGAACCCAAACATATTCATGTATCAAAGGGTGATGAGTTCGCAAAGATTGAGCTGTTGCAAATTCATGTTATAAAAAGCCACATGAAGCCAAAAGATCTTTAAATGGCGTTAAAAATTGTTGAATTACACAAAGATGAATTTGAGAGGCAATGGGATGAGTATTTTAATCAAAGGTAAATCTGTGCATTTTGATGACCGGTATTTACACGTCGAGCTTGAAGACAACCGACTAATATCAACACCAATGGCGTGGTATAAAGAATTACAAAATGCACCAGTAAAGGAAGTTTCAAATTATATTTTTATATGCCATGGCACTGGCATTGAGTGGCCCACGCTGGATTATCAGTTAAGCATAGAAAGTATGCTGCAGTTAAATATGCAACAGAACGCTGCATAATTAGCACATAGGCTGGGGTAGAGCACGGCGAAACCCAGCATGAGCCTCTAATACCTTAAGTGCTGGATTTCGGCTACCGCCTCTCCATCCAGCCTAAGTCACTGAAAAACGAAGGGTTTAAACCCTATCCATTTATACCAATGAAAACCCTTTACCCTGAAATCGCTCCCTTCCACACCTTTATGCTGGAAACCGGCAGCCAACACTTGGTTTATGTTGAGCAAGGCGGTAATCCTGATGGCATTCCGGTCATCTTTTTACATGGCGGACCGTGCTCCGGCACTAAGCCCGATCATCGGCGTTTTTTTAATCCCGAGCACTATCACATTATTTTGTTTGACCAACGCGGCTGCGGAAAGTCGTTGCCTTTTGGTGAACTGGAACATAACACCACGCAAGATTTGCTTGATGATATGGAGCGCATTCGCGAACAGCTAGCCATTGAACAATGGCTGTTATTTGGCGGTTCCTGGGGTGCAGCGCTGGCATTGTTGTACGCCCAAAAACATCAAGACAACGTGTTGGCTATGATTCTGCGCGGCACCTTTTTGGCGCGGGAGCAGGATATGAGCTGGTTTCTGAGTAATGGCGCGGGGCTGATTTATCCTGAGTTATGGCAGCAGTTGGTTGAAAGTATTCCCGTACACTGGCGTGAAAATTTACTGTCCGGATTATGTGCGGCAGTTTGGTATGATGATATTGCGCTGCAACAACGTGCCGCCAATGCCTGGATGGCTTGGGGCGCGCAAGTGGCCTTGGGTAGCGCTTATCAAGCAGGCCGCTTGGCAGATGAGTCCGTGACTGAGGATATGATCAAACAAGTCCGCATGGAATTGCATTTTGCCAAGCATGGGTACTTTATCGTCGAAAACCAAATCTTGGATAACTGTAAGCAGCTATCCGACCTTCCTAGCATTATCATTCATGGTCGACAAGATTTGGTCTGTCCGATGGAAGCTGGCTTTAGCTTGCATAAAGCATTGCCGAATGCCGAGTTCATTGTGTTGACTAATGCCGGGCACATTGCGCAAGGTGACGAAATGATTGATGCCTTGGTGAATGCCACCGATACGATGTCCAATAGACTTTCTGTTTAAAAAATAATGAACAATTCCTCTGAAGGGCTCAAGAAAAAACGTCTGATTATTGGTGTAACCGGCGCGACTGGCGCGGTGTACGCAGTAAGAATGCTGCAAGTTTTACAGGCTCAACCGGAATGGGAAACGCATTTGGTGATTTCTTCTGCGGGCGTAGTTAATTTAAAACACGAAATGGACATGAAGCGCTCTGATTTAGCAGCGCTGGCCGATGTAACGCATGGCATTAACGATATTGCGGCAAGCATTTCCAGCGGCGGCTTTAAAACGGAGGGCATGATTATCGCGCCTTGTTCGATGAAAACCCTATCGGCGGTGGCGCATGGTTTTGGGGACAATTTAATTTCGCGTTCTGCCGATGTGGTCTTGAAAGAACGTCGCCGGTTGGTGGTTATGCCGAGGGAAACGCCGTTAAACTTGGTGCATATTAAAAATATGCTCAGCGTAACCGAAATGGGGGGGATTATGTTTCCGCCGATGCCTGCGTTTTACAGCAAATCCGATTCGATGATGGGCATGGTCAATGAGACTGTCGGCCGGGTGCTGGATATGTTTGGCGTTAATGTGGATGGTTTGTATACGCCTTGGGAAGGGCTTTAAAAAGAACGACGTCGCTCCCACTAAGAATTACCCCTCATAAAAAAAGCCCCGGCTGTCTTTCAACAACCGGGGCTTCTTGCTTAAAGCAACTGAGCTTTAAGGCTGCATGATTACATCATGCCGCCCATTCCACCCATACCGCCCATGCCGCCCATATCCGGCATGCCATGACCTTTATCATCGCTTGGTGCATCAGCAATCATTACTTCAGTCGTCAATAATAAGCCGGCAACTGATGCTGCGTTTTGCAAAGCAGTACGAGTTACTTTGGCAGGATCAAGGATACCGAATTCAATCATGTCGCCGTAGACACCAGTGGCAGCGTTGTAACCGTAGTTACCAGTGCCCTTAACTACTTCGTTGAATACTACTGAAGGCTCGTCGCCCGCATTAGAAACGATTTGACGCAGAGGCTCTTCAATGGCACGACGCAAGATGTTGATACCAACAGTTTGGTCGTGATTGATGCCTTCCAATCCTACCAAGGCAGACAAGGCGCGAACCAAAGCAGTACCACCGCCGGCAACTACGCCTTCTTCAACAGCAGCGCGAGTTGAATGTAGGGCATCTTCAACGCGAGCTTTCTTTTCTTTCATTTCGATTTCAGTCGCAGCGCCGACTTTGATTACGGCAACACCGCCAG
>JAQTQN010000217.1 GCA_028712225.1 Methylobacter sp. | reverse complement strand
TTGCCGAAGTAGGCGTTAAGGATAAATCGCTGATCTGGAATACTGATCTGGTAGAAACCCTGGAGCTGGATAATCTGCTGGCTCAAGCGGTGGTGACGATGACTGCTGCGGGTAATCGCCAAGAAAGTCGAGGTGGTCATGCCCGGGAAGATTATCCAAAAAGGAATGATAGCGAATGGTTAAAACATACGCTGACGTGGCTGATTGACGATAAAGTTAATATTGATTACCGGCCAGTGCATTTGTACACTTTAACCGATGAAGTTGACGCTATTCCGCCAAAAGAACGGGTCTATTAGGCACTTTTACATTTCAGATAAATGGATTAATCAATGGCTGGTACGGCAGCAATTAAAAAAGCGGTAACCTGTGAAAACTGTAGTTTGGACAATTTATGTATCCCAAAGGGCTTAAGCCAAACCGAAGTTGAATCGCTGGGCGAAATAGTCAATCGCAATACCATACGGCAAAAAGGTGAAGCGCTATATCACGCCGGCAGTGCCTTTAAAGGCATCATTGCGTTACGTTCCGGCAGCGCCAAATTATTAGGTGTCGACCGCAACGGCAATGAGATCGTCGTCGATTTTATGTTGCCGGGTGAATTACTCGGGTTTGACGGGTTGTCTACGCAATTTCATCAATGTACAGCCATTGCCTTGGAAACCGTCAATTATTGCCGCTTACCTGCGCAACAAATCGAACTGTTGGCGGGCACCATTCCCAGCTTAAGCCAGATTTTATTACAGCGTTCCGGCGAACAGTTTGACTCCCAAATTCAACGCATGATGCTTATGCGCCGAACCGCTGAAGAACGGGTAGCGTGTTTTATTGTGCAAGTTTCAGAACGTCTTAAAGCGCGTGGCTATGCCGAGCTGGAATTCAGGTTGAGCATGTCGCGTGAGGATATAGGGAGTTATTTATGCATAGCGCATGAAACTGTCAGCCGTATCATGCATCACTTTCAGACTTTGGGCTTGATCGAAGTTCGATCCAGGCAGCTGAAAATAGTCAATAAAAAAGGGCTGCTTGCTCTTTATTCAGAATAACGAACAAATCAGCCCAAGAGATTGGGAGGGGTTAGAAATGACTACAGACAAGCTGTAGTTTTACGACGATACAACAACTTACGGTTACCGCAAAACAGCGTTACTTATTTTCTGAGACGTGTTGTTTGTAGCTAGGATCTTCTGCGATTGCTTTTGACGCGCTTTCATACTTGCCATGCTCACTGCTCTTAATGGTGACTACCAAAGCAACGGCCGCGATAATGATACCGCCGACATAGAGCCAAAAATTGTCTTTTTCTTTTACTTCACTCATGAAAAATCTCCTCGTTATTTTTGTTTGAATAGCTGCTTTGTGTTAAAGCGCGGCCATTAAATCAAAATCAGAAATAATAAAGTTGAGCTGGATCAATAAAACTATATGTGACGATTACCAGCGTAACTGCTTATTAACGAAGTCGGTATGCCAAGGCTTGGGATTAACTACAGACTCTAATGAAGTCTCAATGTTATCGTCCAGGTGACTGAAAAAATCCAATCCAGCCTGGGCTTCTATGTCATCAATGCTGGTGATGAATTGCTGTAACGGCTCTTTACCATTTACTGACTGTGGAATTAAAAACGCTAGCGCAATACTTGGCTTGTCAGCTGCAGCTTCCGTAATATAAATTTTGAAAAATGCATCCGGTATTTCGACAGTCCAGTCTTTAGGTAGTCGCTCAATATTCCGATTAAAAATCGGCCCAGTGATAACCCAAATTTTCCCAAAATGTTTAGCAAAGTACTCAAATTCCAGTTCTTCCAAGCGCTGCCAAATCCGCTGATTGAGCTTGGGTTTTTGAGGCGTAATATTGGTCATTAAAAAACTGTCGGCTTGGCCTTGCTTACCATAGAGTCGACTTATCGCATGGTTGGGGGCCATGTGACCGCGATCATAGCCGCTATCGCGATAACTATCATGACTGACGCGATTGAGGCTGCGCCAATCTGCATCAAAGTGACTGGGGCGTTTAAGTGCAGACGAGTTGGCTAAGCCGGTTACCGCATATTCCACCCACAATGGATTGCCTCGTAAATCTGAATAACCCAAAATAAAACCATGATTGCGTAAGATGCGAAACCAAGTATCAGTATTGCGTTTATCAATAGCTTGGGGAACCCCCTGAAAAAGCAAGGGCGGTCTGGCAATATTAACTTCGTAAGTGTATTCACCAGCACCAAGGCCAATTAAAACCAGAAATAAGATCGGATGAGTACTGCTGAATTGAAACAGGCTAATCAATAACCTGAATATGGCGGGGGGCTTAGTAGCCATTGGTGTTGCTGCCGGCAATAAATAGTCGAAATTGCGAGGGGATTAAATTGTCTCCGCCAACACATCCGTCTTTAGGTTAATGTTGAAGAGATAGCCTTTGTTAAGGCAGTGGTCCAGCCACTTTTGCAAAAAATAGTTTAAGCGCCATTTGTAATTCATGATCTCACGACTGGGACCTGCATCCTTAAAGACTTGCGCCACTTCACCTCGAATATGGTCGCTCAACACTTCGGCCAATTGCGCATCCTGGTATATGCGAATTTTAACGGCTGGCGCGAACTGCGCTTTTAAATCGCCACTGAAACAATGGCTGAGTTCAACTGTTATCGTGTACGGTGTTCGCTCAATCATACTAATGTGTAAGGCTGCGTGATGGGGGGCAAGCCCTATGGCACTATCAACGACAGAAGTTAATTCGGGGATTAACCGAAAAAGCTTTAAATAGTTAGATGCGCAAACCTGTTCCAAGCAGAGTGATTTGTTGACCGGATTGACCAGGGCCATGGCGACAGTCAGTTTTCGCTGTAACTGGCATAAGCGCTGGCTGTTTCCCATAAGGTTACTTGAGCTACATTAAAGCCGGATTTCTTTAGATGTTGGTATAGCATTTTACTTAAAACTTCCGCAGTGGGGTGCTCGTCAAGGGCTAAAAAGCGTTCCTTATTTTCAATAAGCATTGGAATGATAGGGTCATCTTTATGCAGCAGGAAATTATGATCAAGATATTGATCGATATAGGCTTCAACGCAGTCTCGAATATCTGCAAAATCACACACCATACCTTGCTCATTTAACTGCTCGTGCCGAATAGTAATTGAGGCTTTAACGCTGTGACCATGTAAATTGCGGCATTTTCCCGCGTGATTCATTAGGCGGTGACCATAACAAAAGTACACTTCTTTGGTAATTGTGAACATGGGGGAATGTGAAAATTAGATTTGATGATGTATAAAATTAATTGCCTTTGATACTCTTGATAGAGGCCGCAATTTCGTAGCTGCCATCCTCGTTTTGAGAACTTCTTACAACTTCTATAAAAGCCGTCATTGGTGGAGTAATAGCGTTTTTTGTGAGCACATTTATTTCCATCGCCTTACCGGCATCGAACGGTTGGCTGGCAGAAAAAGATACACCGGCGCCACTGATTGAAGAGCAATGCCCCCGGTGCAGTTCATCTGAATTAGCCAGCCGATAGGTGACTTCGCAGTCTATTTCCATGCGAATATAATCGCGCTTCTCATCGTAATCCGACATGTTACGTCCTCTCTAGGTTATTTTGGCAAGTGGATAAGGCGTTTGAAGTGTACTATAAAAAACTCAAACCGGAAGTGACGATTGCTCTCTCAGGCTGGATATTACGTAGATTTTATGTGAAAGTGCAGGCCGTTACGCATTAAAAAAAAACTTCAAATAATAGAACTTTCGAGTGTTACCCAATGACTAAAGCAATTGTTTTAACCGGCATTACCACCACAGGCACACCCCATTTAGGCAATTACGTTGGCGCAATCAGACCCGCTATTGCTGCTAGCAAAAATGCAAATACATCCCCGTTTTATTTTTTGGCTGATTATCATGCGTTAATCAAATGTCAGGAACCTGAAAGAGTCAGACAATCAAGCCTGGAGATTGCCGCGACTTGGCTGGCTTTGGGGTTGGATACTTCCAACGCCGTGTTTTACCGGCAATCGGATGTACCTGAAATCATGGAGCTAACCTGGATGCTGACGTGTGTTACCGCAAAAGGCTTAATGAACAGGGCGCATGCTTACAAGGCGGCGGTTGCCGAGAATGAAGAGAATAGCGATGCCGGGAATGACCCAGACAAGGGTATTAACATGGGGTTATTCAGCTATCCAATATTGATGGCCGCCGATATATTGATGTTCAATGCCAATAAAGTACCCGTTGGTAAAGATCAGATTCAACACATAGAAATGGCCAGAGATATTGCTGCGCGTTTTAATCACATTTACGGCGAACATTTTGCACTGCCGGAAGCCGTTGTTGACGAAAACGGGGCGACTTTAGCCGGTCTTGATGGCCGTAAGATGAGTAAAAGCTATAACAACACCATTCCGTTGTTTGAGCCCGAAAAGAAATTACGTAAGCTGATTAACAAAATCAAGACTAATTCGTTGGAACCTGGCGAACCTAAAGAGACTGAAGGCTGTACGTTATTTAGTATTTATCAGGCATTCGCAACGCCTGTGGAAGTAGCGGAAATACGCCGTCGTTATGCAGAAGGCATTGCCTGGGGGGAAATGAAAC
>JAQTQN010000216.1:2101-4604 GCA_028712225.1 Methylobacter sp. | reverse complement strand
ATTTTCAATGGTTTGTCGGTTTGGCACGGTTAATGAATAGTGTTTCTTTAAATATTTTATTTATACCTTGTCTGAGGAAACGCGATGAACAAAAAACTATTTGCAACCGTATTGATATTTGGTTTTGCCACAACTGCTCAAGCAACTTTTGTTGCCGATAGTGATTTAAAAGATTGGCTTAACGCCCCTTTAGGCAATGGTAATGATTGGAAAGCTGTTATTAGTCCAAATAGCAAAGTTGCAGAAGAAGATTACATCCCTAATAGCGATGGTTTTTTATCTCCTGGTTATGGTGGTCAAGCTTATGATGCCGAGGCAATATACGTTGTTCAAGATGCGGTGAATTTTTATGTTGCTGTATTGACGGGTCTATCACCCAGCACAACTGAATACCCAGCCGGAGATTTGGCCTTCGATTTTGGCAATGACAAGGTTTTCGAATATGGAGTTGTCGTCAAGTCAGACACCCAAACAAACAATAAGTACAATGGAGGTGTAGGCACTCAAGGCCAGGTTTATCAAGTAAATAAGTGGAACTTAGGATTGTGGGATTCACTAGGCAAACAGGTTGCCTTTAATACAGGTACTACCGCACATCCAACTACAGTGAGTTCAGGAAATTTACTGGGACTGGCCCAACTTAGCTATGGAGAGGCAACGTATAACGGTGCTTCTATTAATCAGCTCGGCGCATATACAGGCACACATTATTTGATTGAAGCAATCATATCCAAAAGTCTGTTTACACCTAACGATTTGGCCCAAAGTTTCACTGTGCATTGGACTATGGCTTGCGCTAATGATTCTATTGAGGTTGATCCGCCTATATCTTCCGTCCCAGCGCCAACAATCTTGTCGCTAATATCAAGTGGATTACTTCTATTTGCTGGTTATAAAAAATCCAACAACCTGATTGTCTAATTGTTAGCATTTTTAAAAAACAAAAGAACTTTTGCCAGACATGATATTGGGAATACCCCTGATACCAAGCTCATATCGTGTCAGGTAAAGACTGTGTTATGTATCTGGTCCAACCGGATAGAACTAGCTTAATATTGAGATTGATCCCGGAATAAGCAAAGCTTCATCCGGGTTACTCCTTACCGGCTAATTAGAAATTAAGATTAAGATTAGTCATCCATACATTGTTATTTTGATCAGTTACTGGCGAATTTTTCCACACATGTTGGTATAAATAACCTGATTCAACTTGAAACTCCGGCGCAAACCGATAACCGACCCCCAGATATAGGCGGTTTTGCTGGGTTCCGGTTTGCAATTGGGCATTGTTGGCATTGTTGTTAAGATTGAAAAATATTTCTTCAGAGGCAATGACAGACCAGTGCGCCCCGCCAGGAATCAACTGTTCTACCCTGAGACGTGTCCGCCACCGGATGCTGGGGTCGGTATTTCGAGGCAAAAAACGCTCCTCCAGCCGATTGCGGACTTCCCATATAAATTGCTTGTCGTTAGCGGTGTCTTTCCAGGTAAATCCTTGAAAAGCGCGGTTTTCAATCAGGTAGGTGTCCGAGTCAGGCGTGGTGGAATCGGCGCTCATTAAATAGCCCGTCCAAAGCGTGGCTTTGTCATTGATCGCCCAGCCAATGGCGGGCCTGATCATCATGGCGGTAAGGTTTGACATGTCATTGCCGACACGCGGCTGGAATTCTAAAAAACCACGCAATTGGTCGCCCAATTTGGCATTAATATTGACCGGAATCCACGTTTGAAAATCCGAATTGGAATTCGCTTCCGCGCTGCTGTTGAGCATTAAAACTAAGAGTATAAAAAAAATAATTCGCTTGGGTTGTCCCGTTAACGACATGCTTTGTATCCTTGGCGCTGCTGCAAAATAATGATTTTAAATGGCGCATAGTTTAGCTGAGTTTAACGTTAGGGGCAGAGGATTACCCGGAAATGTTTACCCGGATTCCGCGGCTATTTGCTGTGTAATGCCTAAGCAACCTGGCAGATGACCGAGTCATCTGCCAGGTTGGTCTTGATGGAAGTTCGGGCTTGTTCATTACGCATGTTTTTGATTCGCTGAATCAGTGCATTAGCGTCAACATGTCTGGATCTGTACAGCCGATCAATGCGCCAACCTTCTCTACGCGGGAAACAATGCAATATCCTCGAAATTGAATACCCGGCAGCAGCGCGAACAGACTGTTGCCTGATGAAGATTGAGCGCAGGATGTGTTGCGTGCCACAACAAATAAAAGTCGATTTTTTCCAGTTTTGCGGACTGACAGAATGGGCAGATAGATTGTTTGATTGCCGATTCATAATGCGTTTCAGGTATCTGGCCCAGATCACGTGCATGTTGCGAGTTATACGCCTCATACAACTGGCTTAACTCGGCATTCGAGCATAAACGATATTGACTATATTTTTCCTTTACCCAGGAGGAATTATATTCCTCACTCAAATTGGGACTTAGCAATAGCAATTCGTGGACAAGTTGCTCTGGGGTTTTGTTATCAATTGAAGAAGTCATAACTTG
>JAQTQN010000216.1:0-2001 GCA_028712225.1 Methylobacter sp. | reverse complement strand
GCATGCCTAACACGTTTTCCGCCCAAGCTCTTATATTGGGACGCGCCGAATCCGCATGCTGTTGAAGAAGCGGTCGTGCCGCTTCAACAACGTCCATGTCTAATAGCAAAGTTGCCAATGTTGTGTCGCTTATGCCGCCGGGCCCGCCCTGGAGTAACGCGGCACAAATGGGCCAAGTCAGATCAAAATTGCCTAAATCGCATAGAACCTTCCACTGCTTGTAACCAAAGCCGTCAACGCCATTGGAAACATCCAGCGCTGCTATCGTCCAGAGCGCTAACATGTCTTGCGGGTTGTTTTTAAGTACTAGGCGACAAAAGTCTCCCAGTTTGTATATGGTGGGTCGAAAGTTTGTATTGGACCAAAATGAGTCAGAGCGAGGAAGTCGATTGAGACGGCATAGGGATTCAAAGATAGATTCTCGAGCTTTCATACAAAACGAATCACACCCCGGATACTCCGACGCATAACCTGAGCTGAGAAGACCAAGGTACTCCATGAAATAGCTGCGAAGCTCTTCGTCGGTTGGGATTTCATTCTTTAGTCGTGGCATAAGATTCATCAGGTAGAGTGGAGCTGAGGGGCGGGAGTCGCTACTATCCGGCCATAACTTGACTTTGAGAATACCAAATTTTCCAGGCGGACTAACTTGAATCGCTTATCTCTTCAAGGCTATTACGGACAATTAGCATCCAGCTCGGCTGAACGGCGCCTAGTGTAAAGTTGAGAGGGGCCGCGCTTTAGCGTAGCCCCTCTCGAACGTCAGGTTATGTTGCTGATTGACGCTGCCGCCGGAAGCCGATAGAAAGAGTACCGAGACCTGAGATCATCAGTAAAGCCGCCGATGGCACAGGTACGGGATGTAGCACCAATGAAAGGTTGTCCGCATAGCCATCGTTGTAAGAACCGTCTATTCGGGTCATGGTTAATGATAGATCTATGAAACGCGTACCCGTCGGGATAAAGCCAGTTGTGCTGTTCAACATCAAAGCAGTGAGATTGTTTCGATCTGAATTTGTTACTGGTCCAATTGAAGTGTTTCCGAGCACGCCATTCGTAACGTCCAAAAAGCTTACACTCAAGGTGGCGTTATCACGTTGACTGGAGAACCCGCCAAGATATGCCGCAAGTTCAAATGTTATGTTACCGGAATCAATCAATGTAGAAGCGCTGGAGATGTCAATGAGTTGAGTCGCAGCTGAACTTACATTGCCAGCCCCTCCGGAAAAGAAGTTTAACCCGCGGTCTACCGGACCCGGATCAGTTATCGAGGGGAAGCCGCCGCCAGTCGCGTATTGCGTGACAGTGAAGTTACCGGATGAGGTAAAGCCAGGTATTGAAAACAGCGTTGAACCGTTACCACCGGGGCCCGATTCGGCATCCCCATTGATAATCAGGTTTTGGTCGAACACAGTACTGGCATGTGTTTGACATGGCACAAATGCGAGGACTGCCGTGAATATACCAATGAATGCGGTAAAGCTTCTCATGAGTTAGCTCCAATATGCAGGTCACTAGAAACGGTTTTGTACAGGGCGTGTGACCGTGTCGCCCTAGCCGTATAACGTAAAGCCCGGTTAGCTGAAAAAAACAAAATCGCATTATAACCGCGCTTAGGTTGAGTGCCATATTAGATTGCGCCATATCTTTCGCACTAAGCGGATCGGCATCAAAATGGAGTATCACGCCGAATGTAAATGGCGCGAAGAGCCCTGGTTTAAATTCCTCCGCTACCGCGCAACGCACATAGTCGGCAATTTCGGAAGCGTCTCTCAGTGCCCATTTACACTCGATTTCGCTACGAAAAATGTGTGTGCTCTTTTTCAAAATTGGGCAATATGTGAGATTCATGAGCAATCTAATCTTTGACACAAGGGGCGCCGTTAGGCGTCCCGCCTGAATGATGGGGTGGCATTCTCATCGGAATTGAACTCCGCAATGTCCACATGATTTTCCAATATGAATATTATTTTCACAATCGACAAGCCGCTCATTACAATT
>JAQTQN010000028.1 GCA_028712225.1 Methylobacter sp. | reverse complement strand
CGGAAGCATCGACACGGAAGGCTATCTTCATGCTTAAGCCTTTTGCAGCAAAAACCAAGTACCATCGTCTCCAGGAAAAGCCGGATCGCGTTGATAGCAAAAACCGTAGTCCACCAGCTTCAAGTCAGGGTATTTATCCAGCATTTCACCCGCAAAATCCCTTTTGAACAAACGATCCGCATGTCCCCGATAGGGAATAGCCACCGGCATCGGATTGTAATATTCACATAATAAAATCAGCCGGTTGGACGCTTGGTACAGTTTTTCGTAAACACTGTCCAGCATGTCTGGATTGATATGGATCAGCACGCCTTTGATCAATGCCAGGTCGACTTTCCCGGCTACCGGATAGTCGAAGATGGAACCTTCAAATACATTGCTTTCTCCAATCAAGTTTTTAGCTTGCATTGCCGCATCGTGGTTGATCTCCACCGCTTGCAGATGAATATCAGGATAAAGCAGTTGCAGCGCCTTCAGGTTCATCCCTATGTTCGCGCCAAACTCAAGACAGGATGTTACCGGGCCCGCCTGTTTAAGCGCCTTTGAGAAAAAATTCAGTTTGGATGCCAAAAGATGCGGGCTGTTGTTTCGGCCGATATAGTCGGCACCGAACTCGCCTGCCCAGAACGCCTCTTGCGGCGTTTTAAATTTTTCAACCATTTTTATCTCCAGCAATTATTTTTTAAAAGGTCGTTAGACAGGACGATTCGCGCCATTAAACGCCGCAACCATCAATTCAGCCCGCTGCCAATCCTCTGCATTATCGATGTCCACGACGCGCCAACTGGGAATTTCTAAACCCACGCCATGCAGATGGACATTTCTCCCCTCCAGCCAAGCGTGTACTCGCCCCCAATAAAACTGTCCGGCATCGTAATAAGCCGGTTCAAGGTCTTGGGTTCGCGTCGAGGCATATTGACTATAAAACGGCTCCATCAGCCCGTTCGGCAATTGCCGTAACGCGCGCTGGATCGCGGAAGGGTAGGCGGCAACAGGAAAAACATAATCCGGATCTCTCTCCTCCAGCATCTGCAATGCGGCCACCAGGTCGGCACATTGCATAAACGGCACGGCGGGATAAATACAGCAAACCTGATCGACTTGCCAACCCAGCGCTTGGCAAGCGCCGATAGCATGCGCCACTACGGGAACTGTGGGAGTGTAATCGTCCGCCAGTTCTGCCGGCCGGACAAAGGGAACCTCAGCCCCCCACGCCCTTGCCAGCTCTGAAATTTCGGCATCATCGGTGGTCACGACAATATGCTCGAACAGCCCTGATGCTTTCGCAACCTCAATGGCCCCGGCAATCATAGGTTTTCCGCAGAAATCCTTAATATTCTTGCGGGGGATGCGTTTACTGCCGCCTCTGGCAGGAATAATGGCTATTCTCATTGGGTTAACGCCTCTTGTAATTTAGCAACTACATAATCCAGCTGCGCTTCTGTCAATCCCGAATACATTGGCAAACTAATCGCTTCGGCGTAATACTGCTCGGCTTCAAGGCAATATCCTTCTTTGAAGCCCAACTGCTCGTAGTAAGGCTGGCGGTAAACAGGGATGTAATGCAGGTTGACGCCAATTCCCGCTACGCGCAACGCCTCAAATATCTCGCGATGCGTCTTGCTGATCTTGTCCAGCTGCAAACGAATCACATACAAATGCAGGCCGGAATAGCTGTCCGGGTGTTGCCATGGGGTAATAATTGGCTGATCGGCTAATAATGCATCATAACGTTGACTAAGTGCATGGCGTTTGCTGACAAATTCATCCAAACGCTGCATCTGGCTCAAGCCTAGTGCCGCTTGCAAATCGGTCATCCGGTAATTGAAACCTAACTCAAGCTGCTGGTAATACCATGGACCATCAGGCGTATGCGTCATCTGAGCAGGATCGCGGGTGATGCCGTGACTACGCAATCTATCCAACCGTTCGGCCAACGCTGCATCATTGGTTAGCGCCATACCGCCTTCACCAGTGGTAATGATTTTGACCGGATGAAAACTGAATACGGTAATGTCGCTATAGAGACAATTACCTATGGCTTGATTTTGGTATTTGCCGCCGATGGCATGCGAAGCATCTTCAATAATTTTGAAGCCGTAGCGCTGACTTAAGGCATAAATACCTGCCATGTCACAAGGTTGACCGCAAAGATGCACCGGGATAACCACTTTAGGCAATTTTCCGGTTTGTTCGGCCCATGCCAATTTTTCCGTCAATTTTTCGACACTAAGATTGTATGTGCGTGGATCGATGTCAACAAAATCAACGTCGGCACCGCAGTACAACGCACAATTAGCACTTGCCACAAAGGTGGTCGGGCTGGTCCAAACGCTATCGCTCTTACCTACTCCGAGTGCCAAGCAAGCGATATGTAAAGCAGAGGTAGCGCTGTTAACGGCAAACGCATACTGCGTGCCGCAATAATTTGCCACAGCGTTTTCAAAAGCGGGAATAGCTGGACCTTGTGTCAAAAAATCTGAACGCAATACCTCTACCACTGCCTGAATGTCAGCTTCGCTAATCGTTTGACGGCCGTAAGGAATCATAAGCTACCTGCCTAACCCAACTGACTTTTCACTAAAGTACTTAATTCGTCGACTGTCAAAAAATGTTCGTTACTGCCGCTGTTGTAGCAAAATCCTGGTGCCACAGATTGCGCACCGGTTTTTGTGCAGTAGTCTTCGATGGAATAATGTCCGCCTGCAGGTAAAATCGCATAATACTGACCTAAATCGACAGTATTAAAGCTATCGCTGGCGGTAATCATTTCCTCATGAATTTTCTCGCCGGCACGCAGACCGATAATTTTTTGTTCGCAACTGGGATCAATCGCCAAGGCAACATCGGTAATGCGATAAGAAGGAATTTTCGGTACTAATATTTCGCCACCCCAGGCATGTTCCAAAGCCCACACCACCATATCAACTCCTTCTTGAAGGCTAATATTGAAGCGAGTCATCGCAGGATCGGTGATCGGTAATACGCCAGAAGCACGCTTATCCTGAAAAAATGGCATCACCGATCCACGACTGCACATGACGTTGCCGTATCGCACAACGCTAAATCTAATATCCCGTTCACCTTTGATATTGTTGGCGGCCACAAACAACTTGTCAGAGCACAGTTTGGTCGCGCCGTATAAGTTAATCGGGGCTGCCGCTTTATCAGTGGAAAGAGCGACTACCCGTTTAACATCAGTATCCAAACAGGCTTCGATAAGGTTTTGCGCTCCCAAAACATTAGTTTTAATGCATTCAAAAGGGTTGTACTCGGCTGCCGGTACTTGCTTGAGTGCCGCGGCATGAACCACTATATCGACACCTTCTAACGCTCTCTTCAATCGATCTTGATCGCGAATATCGCCGATAAAATAACGCATGCAGGGCGCGTCAAATTGTTGCTGCATTTCATATTGCTTAAGCTCGTCTCGAGAATAGATCACAAGCCTCTTAGGTTGGTAGTTAGCCAAAATAGTCTTGGTAAAATGTTTACCAAAAGAACCTGTACCGCCGGTGACTAAAATAGTTTGATTATCAAACATGGTTTTTCCTTGAATTGAACAGGTTGCAATGGCTTTTCCGAACATACCGGAAGCCTGCTTGTGCTATGCGTCAAAATTAAAGATAGTCAACGAAACAAAGCGTGGCAAGTTGACGCGTCAATATATTGACAAGCTATCCTAATAGAAGCAGCATCTGTGCCATCTAAAGCTGTTTACTTTTGTCATACCCATAAAAAAAGCCCTTATCGGGCTTTTTTATTAAAACCAACTCGCTTCGCTTAACTTAGATCATCAAGCAATTCTTGAGCCGCCGTCTTTTGAGCATCGGTGCCTTTTGTTAATACTTCACCGGCAATATCTCGTGCAGCGCCCATGTCGCCCATGTCGACATAAGCTTTTGCCAAATCCAATTTTGTTTCCAGCTCATCCATATCGGTTAAATCAGAAACAGCAAATTGGTCATTTGAATTATTAGCTACGGGGCTATCTTCATCAAGGTCGAAACTAAAATCAAAATCGTCGCTGTCAAAATCTAATGAATTATCTAAAGACAGTTCGTTGGCGGGGGTAATTTTTTGTTCGCTAACGCTTATAGAAGGTTCTTTAATAGGCTGATCATCTTCATTAGTTAGATCAAAATTAAAATCGTAGCTTTCTAAGACATCAATGCTTTCAGCCGCTGGTTTTTCGGCTATTTCGGTTTTATCAGATTCTGGTGCGAACAAAGTCAGGTCAAAATCCATTTCTTGATTGTTACGCTCTTCATCAGCAAACGTATCATCTTCAACTTCAAACGAAGTTAAATCATAGTCAAGCGCAGATATTTCGGATTCTTGATTGGCGACTGGAGCGGCAACTTTGCTTGGCAATTCTTCGAACGAAACCAAATCCAAATCCAATTCTTCTGTATCAGCAAGCGCATGACTGATCGGCGCACTCTCTGAAACGGCCGCTTTATGATTTGAAAAATGCGCTTCTCCATTTGAAAATAAGGCAATATCAGGGCAAAGTTCTTCACCCATTTCAGCAACTTTACTCCAAAATTCGACTTGTTTATTTTTGCCAGCCTGCGCCAACTCATCGGCATAAACGGCAAAAGCCTGCTTGTTTTCACTGGCGTAATAAATTTCCAATAATTTTAATTTGCATTCATCACGGTCTGGATAATCGTTAATGGCATGCCGCATTAACTCTTCTGCTTGCTGGTAACGACCATAAGCTAAATACACATCTGCTTCGGAAATTGGATCTATTTCACCTTGATCCGCATCAAATGAATTAAAGTCACTAGGCGTAAATTCACTTAAGAATGAACTTTCGCCAACGGTGTACGCAATGTTATCAGCCGCTGCAGGCACAGAAAAAACATCTTCATCTTCAGGCACTTGCAGTAGGCTGGAAGAAGCGAACATGCTTTCAGTTCCGGTTTCATCCTCAACTTTGCGCTTGCGCCACCAGATCCAACCCAATACGGCCAAGATACTCGCACCCGCACCACCTATGCCCAAGTAAATAAGATCCGGTGATTCTTCAATCGTTGCCGTTGGTTGAACCACTGGCGGTTTGGTTTTTGCTGGCTCTACGGGTTTAATTTGAGCCGGTGCGGGCGCTTGAGGAGTGGGAGCTGATTCGATTGGTGCTTGTGGCTGAGATGCCACCGCAGGCTCTTGCAGAGCTGGAGATTGTGGATTGCCGAGTTGCGGTTCAATTGGCGCAGGTGATGCTGCTGTTTTAGATTCAGCAGCAGGACTTGGTGTTGGAGCCACTGTTGCAGACTGTGGTTGCGCCTGTTGCGCTTGGTTTTGCATCGTAGCAAGTTGCTGATCTTTTAAAGCAATAATCTGTTGCATAACAGCCAACTGCTTCTCAAGTGCTGCGATTTTAGTTTGTATTGCTGCATCTGCCGGGGCAGCTGCAGTTTCCGCACCACCGCTCGCATCTACACCTGCCTGGGTTGCAGTGCTTTTCTGTGTCGATGTCGATTTATCGCTACCAGGTGCAACAACAGCATCGTCAGCCACTGTTGCTTCAACTGGTGCTGTCAACTTTAATTGATTATCTGTAACCGTTTCTTTCACCTCAGCCGACTTAACCGGCGCAGGCGCAGGCGCTAAACGATTTTTCCAAGCTTGGCGTTGTCTATTAAATTCTGCCAACGCCTGACTACGCGATAATTTTACGATGACATCTTTTTCAGGAATTTTCAGCGTTTTGCCGGCGATCAACGCGTTAACATTGTCTTTATAAAACGCATCTGGATTGGCTTGATAAAGCGCAACCATCATTTGTTCCACGGACACGCTCTGCTCCCGACTTAAGCCCTCGGCAACATGCCAAAGTGTGTCATTTTTGCGCGTTGGGCCATATTCATCAGTGCTGCCGTAATTTACTTGGGCCGACCGCTGCGCTTGTGGCTCGGTGCGCAACGTTTGTTGCGACACTACAGGCTGGGAACTTGACTGAACTGGGATAGTGGCTTGATTGTAAACTGACGGAGGATCTACCAGAACGGTAAATTCACGATATAAATTACCTTTAGGCCAGCTGACTTCAAGTAACAAATCCAAAAATGGTTCTTTTAATGCTTCACTCGACGTCAACTTAATGACTACAGAACCATTCGCTTGGGTAATCGTTGAAAATTTTATTTTCGATAAAAAATAATTCCAAGCAACACCGGCTTCGTCGAATTTTTCGGGCGGTGCTAGTTTGACTTTAATATCAGAAATATTCTCGCCGGAAAGCTGCAACGCAATTTCGGCATTCAGATTTTGATTGAGCGCCGAGTGCAATTTAATATCGCCTATTCCAAGTGGATAAGCACTAGCTGGTACCAAAATAGATACCACCGCTAAAGTTTTAGTTAAATTGCGCACGTTGCTCTCCTTCACAAAAAATCACCACAGTCTTACACCGCTAACAGTCAAGTAATGTCGTGAAGCTTAGTTCAGATGTAATTTTTTACCAGCTCCTCAGCTATTTGAACGCTGTTTAATGCAGCACCTTTGCGCACATTATCGCCAACCACCCATAAATCTATACCCATTGGATGGGATATATCTTCACGGATGCGACCAACAAACACATCATCATGACCCGAAGACTCTGTGACTGCTGTCGGATAGCCGCCGTTTTCGCGCTCATCCATTACTGTAACGCCTGGAGCTTTTGCTAATAACTCTCTAACTAATTCAACAGTAATTTTTTTACGGGTTTCGATATGCACGGCTTCGGAGTGACCAAAAAATACCGGCACTCGAACGGCTGTCGCATTTACTTTGACAGTGTTATCGCCGAGAATTTTTTGGGTTTCCCAGAGCATTTTCATTTCCTCTTTGGTATAGCCGTTATCCATGAACACATCGATTTGTGGCAAGACATTAAAGGCAATTTGCTTAGGATAAACGCTCGCGGTAATGGGCTTGGCATTTAGCAATTCACTGGTTTGATTGGCCAATTCCAGTATCGCTTCTTTGCCGGTGCCGGAAACCGCCTGGTAAGTACACACATTAATCCGGTCTATACCGACAGCATCGTAAATAGGTTTTAGCGCCACCAACATTTGTATGGTTGAGCAATTTGGGTTGGCGATAATGCCGCGATTTTTATAATCGGCAATTTTCTCCGGATTAACTTCAGGAACTACTAACGGAATATCGTCGTCGTAGCGAAACTGCGAGGTGTTATCAATGACTATACAACCTGCCGCCGCAGCGATAGGCGCATAAATTTCCGATACCGAAGCGCCAGGCGAGAACAAGCCAATTTGCGCTTTGGAAAAATCAAAGGTCGCTAAATCTTCAACTTTTAGCGATCCACCTTTAAATGGAATGCGTTTGCCCACTGAACTACTGCTGGCTAACGCATAAACTTCACCCACAGGGAAATTGCGTTCTTCCAAGATCGACAGCATGGCTTCGCCAACTGCACCGGTAGCACCAACAACAGCGACGTTATAAAGTTTGGTCATGATTTAAGCACCTTTTATTAAAGCTGAAACAACTGCATCACCCATTTGTGCGGTGCTGACTTTTTTCATGCCGTCCGAATAAATATCCGCAGTGCGCACATTGGCATCCAGGGCATCATTAACAGCCTGCTCGATACGATCGGCGGCTGCACCTTCATTGAAGGTATAACGCAGCATCATCGCTGCTGACAAAATGGTTGCCAATGGATTGGCAATGCCTTTGCCGGCAATATCGGGTGCCGAACCATGGATAGGCTCGTACATGCCTTTGCCTTCAGTATTTAATGATGCAGAAGGCAACATACCGATGGAACCGGTCAACATCGCAGCGCAATCAGACAAAATATCGCCAAACATATTGGTAGTGACGATCACATCAAACTGTTTCGGCGCTCGCACCAGCTGCATCGCCGCGTTATCAACGTACATGTGACTTAAAGCCACATCCGGGTATTGCTTACCGACTTCAGTAACCACTTCGCGCCATAATTCTGTGCATTCCAGCACGTTGGCTTTATCGACCGAGCACAAACGGCCTTGTCTTTTTTGCGCCGTTTGGAACGCAGTATGGGCAATACGACTGATTTCAGACTCTTTATAAATCAGTGTGTTAAAGCCCTGCCGTTCGCCGTTTTCCAAGACTCTGATGCCGCGCGGCTGACCGAAATAAATACCGCCAGTCAATTCACGTACAATCATAATATCCAGACCGGAAACGATTTCAGGCTTTAATGATGACGCGTCAGCCAATTGCGGATACAAAATGGCCGGACGTAAATTTGCAAACAGTTCCAACTCGGAACGTATACCCAACAAGCCTTTCTCGGGGCGTACTGAAATATCCAGGGACTCCCATTTATAGCCGCCGACAGCGCCTAATAAAACAGCATCGGACTGCTTGGCTAAATCCAAGGTTTGCTGTGGAAACGGTGAGCCATGAACATCATAGGCTGCGCCGCCGATCAAACCGTGTTCAAATTCCAATCCCAAATTTACTTCTGCATTCAGGACTTCCAGCACCTTGATCGCTTCGGCAACAATTTCAGGACCGATGCCGTCACCCGGCAATACTGCAATTTTTTTTGTCATGTAAAACCTGTTGTTCTATGTGTAATTGTTTATTCGGTAAATAGCCAAGGCGCTCTTTTAGCACGCTCAGCTTCGTAAGCTTTAATTTGTTCGGCATGTTGCAACGATAAAGCAATATCGTCTAAGCCGTTAAACAATCGATATTTACGCTCTTCATCTATTGCAAAGGCAATTTTTTTGCCGCTGGGCGTCGTAATTTGCTGTTGATCCAAATCGATAGTCAGCTGATAGCCTGGAGTTAATTCTTTAAATAACTCATCAACCTGTTCGACAGGTAATGCTATCGGTAACAAACCGTTTTTAAAGCAGTTGTTATAAAAAATATCGGCAAAACTAGGCGCAATAATCGCTCGAAAGCCAAAATCTTCCAAAGCCCATGGCGCATGTTCACGGGACGATCCGCAGCCGAAATTTTCACGGGTCAACAATATTTCCGCGCCTTTATATTCCGGCTTATTAAGTACGAAATCTCTATTAAGCGGACGATGCGTACAATCCATGTCCGGTTCGCCATGATCCAGATAACGCCATTCATCAAACAAATAAGGACCAAAACCGGCGCGACGGATGGATTTTAAAAATTGTTTAGGAATGATGGCATCGGTATCGACATTAGCGCGATCCAACGGCGCGACCAGCGCGGTAACTTGAGTAAACGCTCTCACTGTTGCATCTCCCACGAACTGACATCAACAAAATGGCCGGCAATACCCGCAGCAGCGGCCATGGCCGGACTGACTAAATGGGTGCGGCCGCCATAGCCTTGCCGACCTTCAAAATTACGATTAGAGGTCGATGCACAACGCTCGCCTTCTTCCAAACGATCGGCATTCATCGCCAAACACATCGAGCATCCGGGATCGCGCCATTCAAATCCGGCCTCGATAAAAATCTTATCCAGGCCTTCTGCTTCCGCCTGACGTTTAACCAAACCGGAACCCGGCACCACTAAAGCCAATTTGATGTTATCAGCCAATTTTTTTCCTTTGGCGACGACAGCGGCGGCACGTAAATCTTCAATTCTGGAATTGGTGCAGGAGCCGATAAAAATCTTATCCACCGCAATGTCAGTAATCGCCTGCCCGGCTTTAAGATCCATATATTCCAGTGCGCGAATCATGCTTTGTCGCTTTACAGCATCAGGTTCTTGCGCAGGGTCAGGTACATTTTGATCAACCGCCACCACCAATTCCGGCGACGTGCCCCAGGTCACTTGTGGCTTGATGCTGGAGGCGTCCAGCTCAATGACTTTATCAAACACGGCATCGTCATCCGAATGCAGCCGTTGCCAGTAACGCTCTGCCATAAACCAGTCATTGCCTTTGGGCGAATAAGGACGATCACGATAATAATCAATGGTGACATCATCCACCGCCACCAACCCGGCACGAGCACCGGCTTCGATGGCCATGTTGCAGACTGTCATACGGCCTTCCATAGACAAATCACGAATCGCGGAACCTCCAAATTCGATGGTGTAGCCATTACCGCCAGCTGTGCCTATTTTGCCGATAATTGCCAGCACGATGTCTTTGGCGGTAACGCCGGGGCCGGTTTTACCGTTGACTTTAATTAACAGGTTTTTGGCCTTTTTCTGGATCAGACACTGCGTTGCCAAGACATGCTCGACTTCGGAAGTACCGATACCGAACGCCAACGCACCGGATGCACCATGGGTTGATGTGTGGGAATCACCGCAAACCACGGTCATACCAGGCAAGGTTGCGCCTTGCTCAGGCCCGATGACATGCACGATACCTTGCCGGTCATCATTCATATCAAACTCGGTAATACCGAATTCGGCGCAATTTTGATCCAGCGTTTCAACTTGCAGACGTGAAACCGGATCGGCAATACCTTTGTCCCGGTCAGTCGTCGGCACATTATGATCAGCCACCGCGAGATTACGCGACGCCCGCCATGGTGTCCTACCTGCCAGTCGCAAGCCTTCAAACGCCTGCGGCGAGGTTACTTCATGGACTAAATGTCGATCTATATAAATGAGTGCAGAACCATCGTCTTCCGTGTAAACAACGTGGTCATCCCATAATTTGTCATATAAGGTTTTACCTGACATAGCGCTCTTTTGTAGGTTATGCCGTTAACGCGGCGGATTGAGAGTTGCTGTCCAAAATAGCAAAAATTTTCGCAGTGATTTCATCGACCGAACCAACACCGGTAATCGACGCAAATTTAACCTGCCGTGCCGGATCAGAATAAAAAGTCACTAACGGCTTAGTTTGCTCGTGATAAACATTGAGTCGTTTACGCACAGTTTCTTCTTTATCATCATCACGTTGCACCAATGGCTCACCGGTAACATCATCAATACCTGCCACTTTGGGTGGATTAAAATCGATATGATAAGTTTTTCCAGATGCCAGGTGGACGCGCCTGCCGGCCATACGCTTAACAATGTCTTCATCGTTGACGACAATTTCAATCACAGTATCAATCGCCACACCCATGGTATCCAAACCTTGCGCCTGAACAATCGTGCGTGGAAAGCCATCAAGTAAAAAGCCGTTGGCACAATCAGCTTGAGCGATGCGCTCCTTAATTAGCCCCAGAATTATTTCATCAGACACCAAGCCGCCGGCATCCATAACTTTTTTTGCCTCAATACCCAACGGCGTTCCCGCACGCACTGCAGCACGCAGCATATCGCCCGTTGAAATTTGTGGGATAGCATATTTTTCGGTGATAAATTGGGCTTGAGTACCCTTGCCAGAACCGGGGCTTCCTAACAGGATGATGTGCATAATGATGACTCCAAGTGTGTCGCTGTGACTGATAATGACGTTACGATACAAGCTCTACCGGCTAAATAAAGCTAAACCGCGTATTCTATAACACAACACGATTTTCTCTTGTAAAAAATACGTCTCATCAACCCACCCGCCTAACTAAGAAGCCAGTATGACTAGCCCAACAACATTACCTGTAGAAGCCTATATTGAAGCCACTCGCTCATGGCTGAAAACCGTAATTATCAGCCATAACATTTGTCCGTTCGCCAAGCGTGAGCTGGACAAAGGCAGCGTCAATTTTGCTGTCGAACTCAGTACTGATCTTGAGCAATGCTTATTAAACTTAATTTTGGAATGTGAAAAACTCGACCAAGAACCGGCAATCGAAACGTCGCTATTAATTTATGCCGACGCTTTCGCTGATTTTGATGATTATCTGGATTTTCTTGGCTTGGCTGAAGCGCTTTTGGCAGATCAAGGCTACGAAGGCATTTACCAACTCGCAAGCTTCCACCCCGACTACCGCTTTGAAGAGGCAGTGCTCGATGATGCAGCTAATTACACCAACCGTTCGCCCTATCCACTGCTGCATTTATTAAGAGAAAGTAGTCTTGAACAGGCAATCGCCCATTACCCGGACCCTGAAAACATCCCTGAGCGCAATATTGCCCTCACCCGGGAATTAGGACTTACCAAAATGAAGGCGTTGTTGGCGGCATGCTACCCGTCAAAGTAACAGCCAAGATAATTAAAACAGCCTTGGCAAAATGGGTAGTCGATCACTTCCCAAGGGGTGTCGCTACTTTTTTTATCAAATATGCCCCTTGCCCCAAGCCAAAACTTGATAGCAAGGTGCTATCAATATCTGGCAAATAAATATCGTTGGCGTATTCAATCCAGCTCAAAAAATGAAAGGCTGTCAATAAAAATACGACAGCACTCAGCACAGTGACAAAAAACATTTGTGAATCGCCTAGATCCAACTCACCAGCATCATTTTCGAATAAATCATTTGGAAAACTGGGATTCTGGGCTCTAGTTTTTTGTCCTGTCATACCTGCTTCAGCCGTCTGTTCTTGTTGTACGGTCACTGCTTTGGCGGCACCGTAAGTAAGCGCACTTAGGCCGGATAACATCAATAAATTTTCAGTAATACCTACCCCACCGAAAAAATCCCAACCATAGACAACTACACGCAGTCCTAACGTTGCTATATAAACCACCATTAACGTGCAAAACCAAATCACCACCTGGGTTTTGGAATTGCTATATCGATTATCTGCACCAATAACAAATCGGGTAATTTTGTTTTTTGACGCTATCAAAGCAAACACCAACAACACTCCTGCAGCCATCAGTAAAGTAATAATCCTTACCCGTTTACTAACTGGTTTTTCAACGGCTTTTAACTGCTTAATAACATGGGGCGTATTTTTGTCATCAATTAATACCGTAAGCCGATCACCTTTATCGATTTGCCCAATTAACGATGCCGCTTGCTGATCAACAACGATTGATGGCTCAGTACTGCCCATAAAAACCAACCCTACTTGGTTGTTTATTGGGACGATCTCTTTAACCACCACTTTTTTTATGGGTGTGTCGTCAACCGCCCAGGCAAAACCAGAAAACAATAATCCACACAGCAGTATGCATATCGCAGAATATTGGTTCATGACTGACTCCTGAAAATTGATTACCCATTTACTAATTCCCCATATCGTCCACAAAATTCCGGGCAAGCTCTCCTAAAACTAAATAAATGCTACTCTCAAAACCAGTCAGCCCCCATACGTATCAATACGTATAACCAGAGTTATATCTATTCCATAGCCTTAATGTTTGCTTGAAGACTTCAGATACAATAGCTCCAGAAAAATACTGTTTTCAGCTCTCTATTCACTGCACTATGACCAAAAAACTCATTAGACTCTTCCCTCCTGCTAGCGAACAAATTGATATTAAAGGCTTATATCTGGCTCATAAAATTCATCTACTGGGCAGCTGCGAATCGCCTTTTGTGTATGCCAATTTTTTGTCCAGCCTGGATGGACGCATTGCCTTGGAGGACGCGGTTGAAGGAAGCACGTTCGTCCCCAAGCATTTAACCAGCGTGTCTGATTTCGGGTTATTTATGGAATTGCATGCACAAGCAGACTGTCTGATTACTCATGGCGGTTATCTGCGCGCACTAAGCCAAGGACACCTGGGAAATATTTTGCAGATTAAAGACGCAGAGTTGATGGCATGGCGTCACGAGCACGGTTTAAAAGCCCAGCCAGCAGTGATCATTGCCAGCGCCAGCCTGGATTTTCCAATGCATGAAAGCTTACTCAATACCAGTCAGCCGGTTTATATAGCCACCGGGAAAAATGCTGATCCTGAAAGGGTTGATTATTGGCAAAGACAAGGATTCACGGTTCTTTTTACCGGCGCCGACCAATTGGTACAAGGTGCCGCGCTAGTCCACGAACTTGGTAAATTAGGTTACCGAAGTATCTATCTGATCGCCGGGCCACAAATGCTCGATACGATGATTCAAGAACACCAGTTATCGCGACTGTATTTGACCATCACCCACCAATTATTGGGCGGCAAAGATTTTCGTACTTTGTTAACAGGTTCAGTACTGGGGCAGGAAGGTAATCTGTCGCTGGAAGCTCTTTTTTTGGAACAAAATCCCGCCCCGGAAGCGGGGCAGTTTTTTATGCAATTTTCGGCAAGGTCTAAAAATGGAACTATCGATACGGATTGAAGAATTTCACGGCAAGTAAACGCTCCACTTGGTGCCACCCAAGTCGCTTTTACCTCCCACCAGCTTGCCGCCTAATAGATTGATTAGATTGAAAACCACAGCCATGCCGATACCATGGCCTTTAGTATTTTCATCAGCGCGTACACCGCGTTTTAATATTTCATTCAGTCGTCCCGGCGGAATACCCGGTCCGTCATCTTCAATTTGCAATAGCAACGCAAAGTTCTTTTGGCCTTTGGGCTGGTTGGTAAGAATACTGATTTTTACAGTGCTTGCGCACCATTTACAGGCATTTTCTATTAGATTCCCGGCTATTTCATACAAGTCACCTTCATCGAAATACATCTGACAGGATTCAGGAAAATTCATATCGAAGGTGATGCTTTTATCGACATACGCTTTACTTAATGCCGAGGATATTTTTTTTATGGTGGTCGACACATCCACTGTCCGGGTGCTTTTCTGGGCACCTTTGGCTGCTGCGTTCTTTAACTGATACTCGATTATTTTATCCATGTGGAGTATTTGTTCTTCCACAGTATTTTTGTTGCCGACAAAGGAATCGGTGCAACCGCGCAAAATTGCCAACGGTGTTTTCAGGCTGTGTGCCAAGTTGCCCAGGGCATCACGATAACGCTCTAAGTGCGACCGCTCAATATTAATAAAGACATTGAGGTGCCCGGCCAGACCTTCTAATTCAGTAGAGTACTGACCATCAAGATGCGTTTTTTGACCTTGTTCGATTGCTTCAAGATCTTTTACAATCAGCCGCAGCGGCTTTAAGCTCCAGCGCATCACCATAAACTGGATAAATACCAACATCACCCCCAAGGCCAATAACCAAACCCTCAAGCTTTCCTGAAAACGCCGCACTTGCTGACTGACAAATTCAGCATCTTCAGTAATGGTAAAGAAATACTCGCGTTCGATGCCTGCGACATTTTTCCAGATAACGTGGTAATGCAAGGCGTAACGGCCTTGTTCGGTCGGTAAGAACGCGCTGCTACCCGGAAAAAGCTCAAGCGGCGGCGCTGGGGCAAGCAATCCAACGGCAGATTGTGACCGCCAAACCAGTTTTTTATTGGGCTGCTGAATAAATGCGTACAAACCGGAACCGGGTGTCGCAAAGCGGGGTTCCGGTAGATTAGTCGGCATACTGAGTTCGCCGGAGTTTTTCACCTCCGCCGCAGACAACATCATATAGATCTGTACTTGCAGCTTCTCTTTCAACGCCTGTTCGGCAGTCTCACGAAAACTATTTTCCAAGACTAAAGACACTAAACCAAAAAATGCGGCCAGCACTAATGTAGCCGATATGATTAGCCGAAAGCTTAAGGATTGACTTTGCATAACCGCTCAATCAACTCAAAAGCTAAAGCAGTCGCTATTTTTCATTCAACACTCGGAATTCTGTAGCCACGACCGCGCAGGGTTTCTATTAGATTTCGGCCCAGCTTTCTTCTAAGCCTAAGAATAAAAACCTCTATCACGTTGCTATCACGGTCAAAGTCTTCATCGTAAACATGCTCAATCAACACCGCTTTGGAAATGACTTCGCCTTTGTGCAGCATCAGGTAGTGAAGTACTTTGTATTCAAACGTGGTGAGTTCTTGCGCTATACCAGCTACCAAGACCTCTTGTGCTACGGTATTCAATTCAATTGCGCCATGCGTTAATACCGGATGGGTTTTACCTGCAGCGGCCCTGATTTGGGCATTAACCCTGGCAAGTAATTCTTCATATTGAAACGGCTTAACGATGTAATCGTTGGCACCGGCGTCGAGTACTTCGACTTTTTCCTGCCAGCTACTGCGAGCGGTCAAAATCAAAATAGGTGTATTAATTTTATCTCTGCGCAAACGTTTAAGAACTTCTACACCAGAAAAGTCCGGCAAACCGAGGTCCATAATCACGGCATCAAGAGGGTACTCCTTACCCATAAAATAGCCATCCTGGCCGTTATGCGCCGTATCTACAGCGAACCCCTTACCGACGAAAAACTGCTTTATTTGTTCGCAAAGGGTGACTTCATCTTCAATGACAAGAATGCGCATGGTAATTTTAAGAGTGGATTTCGTTGACTAGCTGTCCGGTTTCGGCATCAATTCTGTAATAACGAATTCGGCCATCAGGAGTTAAGACTTTAATGACATGCACTTCTTTGCCGTCAATAAACTCTGTTTGCGCGCCCAATACTTTGTCATAAGTCCCTTCAATGATTTGCTTGGTGGCATCATCCAGACTGACATAGGACAACAACAAGGTAGCGTTTTGCGCAAAACTGCTGCTATTCATCAATAACAACAGCGCAAAAGCTTTAATGAGATTTTTCATGACACTCCAGCGATGCTAAGTTGTGTAATTCAGAAAGCGCCATCCCTGGACTCTCTTTGCAAAACTATTCTAGTTATGCTGCCTGAATAAACGCTGAATTTTTACTGCAAGCTCCATCCTTTAACAACACTTGAAAAAGATTGTCCAAAGGAGGCGCCTAACCTGCCTGCAAGGCGATCTAACAAGCGTTCTTGTTGCGTAAAATCAACCAATTCTTCCGCACCAATCAATTCTTTGGCTACGTAATCCTGATTGCCAAAACCATCAGCAATACCCAGTTTGACACCTTCTTCACCGGTCCAAACGAGGCCTGAAAATGTATCAGGAGATTCTTTCAGGCGATCGCCACGGCCGGTTTTGACTGCAGAAATAAATTGTTGATGTACCTGCGCCAACAACCCTTTCATATAAAGGGTTTCGTCTTCTTTAGGTGGAGAGAAAGGGTCCAGCATGGCTTTATGCGCGCCTGCAGTCAGCAATCTACGTTCGACACCGGTTTTTTGCATGACATCGACAAAACCGAAACCATCCATCAACACGCCGATAGAGCCGACCAAGCTGGCAGGGTTAACAATAATTTTATCGCTGGCGGCGGCAATGTAGTAACACCCAGAAGCACACATATCACTGACCACTGCAATAATCGGCAGGTCAGGATGTTGTTTTTTGATACTTCGAATCTCGTCATAAACATAAGAAGATTGTACCGGACTGCCGCCCGGTGAATTGGCATGTAAAATAATGCCCTTGGTGTGCTTGTCCTTCACAGCTTCTCTGAGACTATCAATAATACTGTCCGCATTGGCTTGTTTGTCTTCGGCAATAGGGCCGACCACATCAATCACCGCAGTGTGATATTTACCATCGACACTAATATCTTGTTTAAATTTTGGGTAGACGGCCATGCCGAGCAACGCAACCAAATACAAAAACATCAAACTTTTGAAAAAAATCCCCCACCGCCGTGTCTTTCTTTGTTCAGTCACGGCAGCGAAAGCCAATTTTTCAACCAATTCCCGCTCCCAACCTGGCGATTGCGTCACTTCCGATTTGTTAGATTGTTCTGAACTGTTATCCATAATTTGTTATTAACCTTTTAGATAAGATTTAGTAATTCCGTCGGCTGTGATAAGCACACCAACGGATTGTATTGTTGCAATAACGCTTCTGAGTTTGCACCACACAATACTCCGACAGACGATATTTGGGCATTTAATGCCATTTGCAAGTCGTGAATAGAATCGCCGACCATTAATGCACGCTCAGGTGCAATGCCGGTAACTTCTATAATTTCTTGGAGCATCTTAGGATGTGGCTTGGATTGAGTTTCGTCGGCACAACGAGTTACCGTGAACAAATCATTGGTATTTGTCGCATGCAAGGCCTGCGCTAAGCCATCTCTTGTTTTGCCGGTCGCTACCGCCAACTGAAAGCCCGTATATTGCAACTGCACCAACATATCGTAAACGCCGGGAAAAAAATCCTCCCGACTTAATTGCTTGGAAAAATATTCCTCTGCGTAATTGGTCACTAATTGATTTTGCGTGTCTTCATCAGCCCCGGGCAACAATGTTTGCATAGCCCGTTCAATACTCAAGCCAATCACATTTTTAGTTGCTTGATAATCGGGAGTGACAAAACCGCAGCGTTCGGCTGAACGTTGAATACAACCGGCAATCCAATCTATCGAATTGATCAGTGTGCCATCCCAATCAAAAATAATTAAATCAAACCTGTTCTTCATGCTTTAACAATGCTTCTAATTGCCGAGGTAATGGCGCCACGATAGTCAGGCTGTCGCCGGTAATCGGGTGTTTAAAGGTAACTTGCTGCGCATGGAGAAACATTCGTTTGTAACCGCGTGCTTTAAACTTGCGGTTTAACTCATCACTGCCATAACGCTCATCGCCAACGATGGGATGCCCCAAAAAAGCGGCATGGACACGAATTTGGTGAGTACGTCCGGTTTTGGGGGACGCTTCAACCAGAGTGGCGTCGTTAAAGGTTTTTATGCGCCTAAATAATGTTTCAGCCTCTTTGCCGGATTGACTGACAACCACCATTCGCTCCCCGCCTTTACTGACATTTTTCAGTAAAGGCGCAGTCACTACTAATTTTTTTCTAGCCCATTGTCCGGTAAGCAACGCAAGATAAGTTTTTTGCACCTGATCATCACGAAAAAACTCGTGCAACAGTTTTAAAACACTACGCTTTTTAGCAATCAACAAACAACCGGAAGTATCCCGATCAAGTCGATGCACCAGCTCCAAAAATTTAGCGTCCGGCCTGATCTGCCTTAATCCCTCGATAATTCCGGAGCTTAAACCGCTACCACCATGAACAGCAAAACCCGCTGGTTTGTTCAACACCAAAAAGCCATCATCTTCAAACAGAATATCATTCTCTAATGCGTCTTTCAGGTTTTGACCGACGAACATTTCTTCAGTTTTTTCTGCCACTCGAACCGGTGGAATTCTAACCACATCACCGGCAAGCAAACGATAATTGACATCGACGCGGCCTTTATTAACCCTGACCTCGCCCTTACGCACTATTCGGTAAATACGGCTTTTAGGTACGCCCTTCAAACGCGCTATTAAGAAATTGTCCAAACGCTGATCGCACATATCTTCGGTAATTTCCACCAACTGCACTTTGGGTGTGTTGCTGGGTGTATCGCTGTGTTCTTGATTATTCATGAGGTAAATAGTATCAGCATCCTGTTGGGTTGATTCTTAAAATTGCCGTTATTCAATAACATTGCTATATTAAGCAAGTTTTTATAATAAAAACATACTTTTGCCCTGTGGATTTTAATAATTACAACCGCACAAGGGCTGACCAGAGAAGATCACCACACCATACTGATACTTCACTGCAAGATTTTTAGGGTTCATCGTTGACCTATGACAAACGATTTAACACCTGCTTAAATACAGAATTTACCACCAAGACTGACCGAGTGTGATTTGCTTAATGTGTGTGCCGTGCCAACCTTGTCACCGATAAATGCCCACGATACCGACCGCGAGCCGAATAACAAATACAACAAGGCTAAGCAAAAAATCAACGGCCCCAAAAACGTATAACATTTGTTATCGCCAGCCTGGCCTGTCAAAAAATCAAAACCAGTCTCAGCAGTAAAATCTGATCATGGAGCAGAAAACCACAAGGAATATTGAATGAAAAGAATGCTAATCAATGCCACTCAACCGGAAGAACTCCGCGTTGCTTTGGTAGATGGTCAAAAGCTGTATGATTTTGACATCGAAGT
>JAQTQN010000215.1 GCA_028712225.1 Methylobacter sp. | reverse complement strand
CATCTGTTGGTTGACGCCGAAAATACCGATGCCATATTGCCGCAGGAATTTATCGAAGACGGCAAAATAGTCCTAAACATCAAACCACAAGCCATCCAAGGCTTATCGCTCGGCAATGATTTTATTGAATTCAATGCCCGCTTTAGCGGTAAGCCATTGCACATCGTGACGCCCGTTACTGCCGTGTTAGCAATTTACGCCAGAGAAAACGGTAAAGGCATGGTCTTTGATCGCGAAGATGACGACAACGGCAACGAACCGCCACCAGAAAAAAAACCTGTCGTCAGCAAACCGCATTTGCGCGTCGTGAAGTAGAGTTGCTCGGCAATTAAAAGATAAGGCATTGATTCCATTTGGTTATCCCAAAGGAGCTTTTTATTACCCTGTTTAAAAATAGATCGATCTGTTATATCAGAACACACTACATATGACTCACTCGACAACAGCAATCAACCCTCACGCTCCTCAACCTACATCTCTAGTAGCTCTGATTAGCAGCATGTGGCGTAACTGTCAGCTTTTCGTGCAAATGACCAATCTCGGAGTGGTGGGACACTACAAAGGTTTAACCTATTTTTTTCAACTTGAATCAAGCTTTGATTTAGGAAGCTGATTAATGTGGACCATATTTAAGTCTTTATTGGCCTATCGCGGCTTTATCTACGGTAGCGTCAAACGTGAATTCCAATCAAAATATCGCAATTCTCTACTTGGTGCGGCGTGGACTGTTATTAACCCGCTTGCCATGATAGTTGTCTACACTGTGATTTTTTCCCAAATCATGCGTTCAAAATTGCCAGGCGTTGACGGTACATTTGCTTACAGCATTTACCTATGTGCCGGAGTTCTGACGTGGGGATTATTTTTAGAAATCGTTAGCCGCGCACAAAATACCTTTCTTGAACACGCCAATCTACTCAAGAAATTAAGCTTTCCTCGAATCTGCTTGCCTATCATAGTAGTTGCTAATGCGATGGTAAACTTCACCATCGTGTTTGGCTTATTTAGCATTTTTCTGCTGATTTCCGGTAACTTTCCTGGCCTCGTTTATTTGGCGCTGCTCCCTGTAATCAGCATTCTTGTAATGTTTGCCATTGGCCTGGGCATTAGTCTTGGAGTGCTCAATGTGTTTTTTCGCGACGTTGGCCAATTCTTCGGCATCGTCATCCAGTTCTGGTTTTGGCTCACACCGATCGTTTACCCGCTCAGCATCCTACCTGAAAAAGCACGTTCGCTGATGAGTTATAACCCTATAGCCAGCCTTATGACTGCATTTCAAGACATTCTTGTATCCGGCCAGTGGCCGACATGGCAAAGCCTACTGCCAGTCACAGTTCTCGCTGTTATCTTGTGCGGACTAGGTATGCATCTGTTTCGTAAGCATGTCGGCGAAATGGTAGACGAACTATGACCAAATTAGAGCGTTTAAGCCAATTACTGCAAACAATTCATGACCTTGAGCTGGTCGTCTTAGTAGGCAGTCAAGCGCTTGGAACAGCGACACCGCATAGTGATTGGGACATTGCAATTCGTTGGAAAAAACAGATGAATAGACTGACTCAACTGGAACAGTCGGAAATTCTGAAACAGAAAATTGCCGACACCATTGAAATACACAAAGATCAAATTGACCTGATCGATATCCCATTAGCTCGACTTGCAATGCGAGCGGTAATTGCCGAAGAAGGCGTCGTTCTCAAAGGCGAAGATACGTTGGCATGGTGCCATTACCTCACCAACACGTGGGGAGAACTGGAAGATTACTACTGGAGGAAAAGCAATGCGGCTTGACCTCTACCAGGCAGAAAGTGAACGTATTGCTAACGAGCAAATGGCATTGCTTTTAGAGGCGAAACAACGCATTCTCGCTGGATCACCTATCTCTCGGCTTGAGCAAAACGGCGTACTCCATGCCCTACAAGTACTCATAGAAAACGCTATCAGCAAATCCAAACATATGCTCAAGGCGTTAGGAGAACCTATACCCGTTTCCGCCTACGACACCTTTGCCAGCCTTGAAAGGCATAGCGATATAAAGTTACAAGAGTTACAACTATGGAATTCGGCGGTTGGTTTACGCAACCGAATTGTCCATGATTATATGAATATTGATATACAACTTGTCTACGAACTTATCACCAATGATCGGCTGCAATTTATTGCCGACTTCCTGCATAAACCGATACAAATAACATCTACTTTTGGCATTCAACCTACGCTGACAAGCAAACTTTAAAGAAAGGCTAGTGTTATGCGTCTATTACCGAATTATCAAAAAGTAATTTCTGACACCGCCCTAAAAATATTTGGGGAGAGTGCTTCGGTGTGGCTATTTGGCTCCAGATTAGATGACTCTGCCAAAGGGGGAGACGTGGACTTGCTCATAAAACTTGAATCACCTACTGCTAACAAAGATTTATTGGCGACAAAATATAATGCCCTGCTCCAAATGCAACTTGGCTTACAAAAGTTTGATATTTTAGTGATTGATCCCTCAACAACACTAAAACAGATCCATCAACAAGCACTTTCCAAAGGTGTAAAGTTATGACTGATAAATATGCTAATACAGGCCTCGTCGCAAGGCTTGAACATCTTCAACGAGTTGTAAAAAAAGAGTGCGATTCCCTTATTTACACTGCACAAGGATTGACACAGACTGACCCAAAGTTTTGCTGGCTGGATAAGGTTGAACAAAACGCCAGCTTAACCGAAAGACTTGACGCATTCGTAAGTCGTTACTGTCGTCTGCAAGACACGCTTGGTGACAAACTGCTTCCCACTTATTTGAGCATGCAACTGGAACCGCTCGGAACCGTACTGGACAACCTCAACCGCGCTGAAAAACTTGGCTTGATACCGAGCGTTGCTGACTGGATTGAAGCACGCAGCCTGCGCAACAACTTAGTTCACGAATACACTGAAGATATTGAACTATTACGGCACAGCATCCTGCGAGCATTAGAACTGGTGCCAATGCTTGAAACTGTAACCAAAAATCTCTGCCAACAAAGTAGAAAATAACCGTAAAAGACATCCTCTTTAATTTATGCGCCTAACAAAACAACAAGCACAAACAATCACCCAAACAGTTTCCCGATTAGCCGGCACTGGATCATCTGTGTATTTATTTGGCTCCAGACTCAACGATCAGGCAAAAGGTGGCGATATAGATCTGTTTATCGAATCCGACACACCGTTATCGCTAATACATCGAGCGCAAATTAAAATAGAACTGGAATCACAGCTTAGCTTGCCCGTTGACATCGTTTCGAAAGCCCGTAGCGCGATAGCGACACCCTTTCAAATCATCGCCCAGTCTGGGTCGGTTCAATTGGAGATGTGAGTGAATCAATCGATCCTCGACTCAGAAAAATTGCACCTTGCAGAACTGTTAGAAGCGATACAGCGTTGCGTTTACTTCCTCGATGCTTCTAGCCGTAAATTAATATGGCCATTGACAAAAGAGCGACTAGAGACGCAGAAGAAGGATGTAGTATTATTCGAAGCCATGGCGGCAATCAACGAGCGATTCGCTAAGCTGCAAGACACACTCGGCGCTGCCATGCGACATGCCTGTATTCTTGCAGGCGAACCCACTGATAGCTTTCTTAAGGTACTCAGCTTTTACGAAAAAGCAGGCGTACTTGAATCGGTTGCATCGTGGCAGCTATGCCGAGCAGCTCGCAATCTTGCCGCACATGACTACGAAATCGAATACGCAGAAATCGCAGACCATTTTAATTCTTTACAGACTTTAACCCCATTACTCTATGAAAGTGCCGTCCGCTTCCTCAACTATTGTCAGGAGACACTTGGCATTGAACCGAAGCAAGCAGATTTCTCAGCGGAGTTTTTGGCGATTGTAGAAACTAAACAAGCTCGTGAATGAATATTAATATTCCATTTTTTCTACTGACTTATCACCAATGATCACCTGCAATTTATTCCCAACTTCCAGCATAAACCGACTTTTGCAATGCCCAACTAATATGGAAACACTTTAAAAATGGGCACAATCTCCATTACCAATTTAGGTAAAGCCTACAAACAATATCCGACACGCTGGTCACGACTGGTAGAGTGGTTTGTGCCTTTTAGCAAACCTCAGCATCAGCTCAAGTGGGTATTGCAAGACATCAACTTCACCGTTAATCCCGGTGAAGCCGTCGGCATTATCGGCATCAACGGCGCCGGTAAAAGTACCCTACTGAAAATGATCGTCGGCACGACCCAACCCACCACCGGCAGCATCAACATCACCGGACGTGTGGCAGCGTTACTGGAACTAGGCATGGGGTTTCACCCGGACTTCACCGGACGGCAAAATACCTATCTGGCCGGGCAACTATTAGGTATGAGCGTTGAAGAAATCACCAACCTGATGCCGGAAATTGAAGACTTTGCCGAAATCGGCGATTACATGGATCAGCCGGTACGGGTTTATTCCAGTGGCATGCAAATGCGTGTGGCATTTAGCATCGCGACGGCGCGTCGCCCGGATGTGCTGATTGTCGACGAAGCGTTATCAGTAGGCGATGCCTATTTCCAACACAAAAGTTTTGACCGCATACGCGAATTTCGCAAACAAGGCACTACCTTGCTGATCGTCTCTCACGACAAAAGTGCAATCCAGTCCATCTGCGACCGTGCAATTCTACTCAATGCAGGCAAACTTGCCATGCAGGGCGA
>JAQTQN010000214.1 GCA_028712225.1 Methylobacter sp. | reverse complement strand
CCACAGGAAGTTCTTTTACTATCTTATCAAAATCAGCTACATCACGGATGACATTATTCTGAATTCGCAGTACTACATCGCCACGTTGAATGCCTGCTTCCTTAGCTGCACCTTTGCCAACTTCCTGTACCAAGACGCCCGTTTTTAGACCTTGTAGAACTTCTCTTTGCTCAGCCGTTAAGTTGGAAACAACCAGCCCTAATCGGTCGGTAGCTTTTTGTTGGGGAGCTGTTTTATTGTCTGCAAGTGGGTTTACTTCTTCTGGTAATAAGCCGACTTTAAATGTCACTGTTTTGACTTCACCTTGTCGAATAACTGTCAATTTCGCGGTTTCATCAATCGGTGTTAAACCCACCAGTGGCGGTAAATCACTTGATTTATCTATGGCTTGCCCGTTAAATTCGGTAATAACATCGCCAATCTGTAAATCAGACTTTTCAGCCGGACTGCCTGGGATAATTTTAGCGACTAATGCACCTTGGGGCTTTTTCATGCCAAAAGATTCTGCCAGCTGCCTGGTAACATCTTGTATCTGCACGCCTAGCCAGCCATGTGAGGCCTTACCCTTGGTTTTAATTTGCTCAACAACATTCATTACCACATCCACAGGAATGGAAAATGAAAGCCCCATAAAACCGCCGCTGCGGCTATAGATTTGTGAGTTTATACCAACAACTTTGCCATCCATATTGAACAATGGTCCACCTGAATTGCCAGGATTAATGGCGACATCGGTCTGAATAAACGGTACATAATTGCCGCCAGGTAGGCTCCGGCCCTTGGCGCTAACTATGCCGGCTGTTACAGATTGTTCAAAGCCAAACGGCGAGCCGATTGCCAATACCCATTCGCCGACTTGTAATTTTTCTGGAGCCCCAATTACCACGACGGGTAGGTCGCTGGCATCAACCTTCAATAAAGCAACATCGGTTCGCGCATCAGAGCCTACGAGCTTGGCTAGCAATTCACGGCGATCGGTTAGTTTTACAACTATTTCATCAGCATCTTTGACGACATGATGATTGGTCAAAATATAGCCATCCTGCGAAATAATAAAACCGGAGCCCAGTGATTGAGTGTCGCGTGGCACATCACCACCTTGACCTTGTCCGTTAAAGAAATGCTTAAACAATTCTTCCATTTCCGGCGGTAAGCCTTCAGGTATTTGCTGCTCTTCAGGTATGGTCGCCGTCGCGTCCGTTGAGGCTTTCTGAGTGGTGCTGATATTAACAACAGCTTTGCCATTTGCTTTTACCATTTCGGTAAAGTCAGGCAGTTGCGCTAATACGTTTTGAGAAAACAGCAAAGTCAAAAACCAAAACCAAGCCAACTTTTTAAACATAAATCACTCCATTAGTAAACATCGATAGCAATGCGGGGTAATCGCGCACGCGTCCAATAAAAAAATTGCCAACATACTAAAAAGCTTTATTATCCATAATGAATGGTATGTAAGTCATTTTCAGCAGGCTAACAATATCACCCTGTTTCCAACTTAACCATCCCGACGTAATGCCTTCTTCTCAATCTTATGATGTTCTGATTATCGGCAGCGGCGGTGCCGGCCTGAGTTTAGCACTTAAACTTGCTGACCAAGCGATGCACATTGCTGTGTTGTCAAAGTTCGCACTCACTGCCGGTAGCACTTATTACGCTCAGGGTGGAATATCCGCCGTGTTCGATGCTGATGATTCTATTGAGTCTCACATTGACGACACTTTAGATGCGGGTGCCGGGTTATGTGATCCAGAAATTGTTCGGCTGACAGTCACGCATGGGAAAAAATCTATCGATTGGTTGCAGCAACAAGGTGTCGTTTTTACTGAGGAAAAATCGCCTTCTGGAGAAACCAAGCTACACCTGAACCGGGAGGGTGGTCATTCGCATCGCCGTGTTGTTCATAATGCCGATGCCACCGGCAAAGCAGTATCGCTATCGCTTATTGAACGGGCGCAAGAACATCCTAATATTGATTTGTTAGAACATCATAATGTCGTCGAATTGATTACCAGGCCTATCGGTAATCAATACAGCAAGCGTGTTGTTGGGGCTTATGTTCTCGATTCAAAGCAACAAGTTGTCAAAACCATGTCGGCACGCATTGTGGTCCTGGCCACTGGTGGCGCCAGTAAGGTGTACCTTTACAGCACTAATCCCCAAAGTTCCACCGGCGACGGCATCGCTTTGGCTTGGCGGGCTGGTTGTCGAGTCAGTAACATGGAGTTCATGCAATTTCATCCTACCTGTCTTTACCACCCCAGCGCGCAGTCATTTTTGATTAGCGAAGCAGTTAGAGGCGAAGGTGGCAAATTGGTTTTGCCTGACGGCAGTTCATTTATGCAGAGTTTTGATTCCCGTGGGGAGCTGGCGCCGCGAGATATTGTTGCTCGAGCTATTGATCACGAAATAAAAAAGCGTGGTATCGATTGTGTTTACCTGGACATTAGTCACAAACCCGCCGAATTTATCAGGGAACACTTTCCAACTATTTACCGGCAATGTCTTGATGTCGGCATCGATATAACCCGGCAGCCAATTCCGGTAGTGCCGGCGGCCCATTACACCTGTGGAGGCGTCGTCACCGACAGCTTCGCGAGGACCGATATTGCTAATCTTTACGCTGTCGGCGAAGTGGCTTGCACCGGGTTGCATGGCGCCAATCGGATGGCCAGTAACTCGTTGCTTGAATGTTTGGTTTTCGCAGAACGGGCCAGTGAAGATATTTTGCAAATACTCGATACTATTCCCGCCATTCCGGCATTGCCTGGTTGGGATGAATCACAAGTCAGCGATTCGGATGAAGAGGTGGTGGTTGCCCATAATTGGCACGAGCTGCGGCAATTTATGTGGGATTACGTGGGCATCGTGCGCACCGATAAGCGCCTGAACAGGGCAATGAACCGTGTGGAATTGCTGAAAAAAGAAATCACGGAATATTATCGCCATTTTCGGGTAACCAGCGATTTGCTGGAATTACGTAACCTGTTGATTGTCGCTGAGTTGATTATACGTTGCGCCCAACACCGTAAAGAAAGCCGGGGGTTGCATTACACCTTGGATTACCCTGAATTAGATAACAGCAAACAACCCCAAAATACTATCTTGGTTCCCGATAACATGCGGATTTAGTTTTTTAGATTAACGGATGCTGGTTTGGGCTTTATTAGATCCCTAAGGTCTGTTGCTGCACGCTCACATTCAGCAGCCGTTTTTTCAACGCGCCGCCGCAATAAAAATCCGCTACTTTGACCATCAACATCACGGGCAACATATTCGTTAAGTGACGCGCACTGCTGACGCATATGCTGCTCAGCCTGAAGTAACTGCTCAGGACTGTTTAATTCTTCGGATTCTTGCAGCATCATAATTTCGCTGGTCAAACTATTTTGTAACCTGAAAACATTTTCTACGTAACGTTCAAACTCTTCTCGAGATTGACCTTTGACGCCGTAACTACCCCATAGCCAACCACACCCCGGCAATAGCATCGCAAAAAAAACTACTACTAAACTTCGATGACTCACCAACGTTCTAATCCTCTTTATCTAAATCTAAGTGCCTGTTGTCAGGCCAAGTAAATGCCAGTCAATATACTATAACCTCAGTATGCTTGAGCACAAAAACTGCCCGTCAGTAAATACTTAAAGCCAAGTATAGCCAATATTGACCCGTCTTAATCCGGGTGTATACTCTTGAAAGTTCGCGTCCTGATATTAAATAATTACGGTGCCCATCTAATGACTGAAAAGACCACCAGCAAATACTTACTTAGCCTTGAAAAACAATTTACTAGCGATAATCCAATATTGCTGAAAGCGGCAAAGCTTTTTCATGAGCTTGACCAAATTGAATACGATTTTGGTTTTTTGGAAGCGGATGATACCACTGCCAGTAAAGGGTCGTGGTGGCCTGTTATCAGCCTTATTGCAGGTAATTCGACCGCCAAACCCCGATTTCTGAGTAATTATTTAGGTACCGAACAATTGCTCTCAAGCATACAAGCATCGAACCAAAAATTTACGGTACTCTCGCATAGTCCGCAAACTAATACCGCAACTTTACCCGGTACAGCCCTGGATGTTGATCATCGTTATCCGTTTTATAAAATCAGCCGCAAAATTGAACAGTTACAAAAAGGCGAAGGAAACCGTATCAATGCTTATTTGGAATTAAAAACAATCAACAGCAATCGGGTAAAAAACAAACTTATTATCGATACTCCTAGCTTGAGTGGCGCGCCTGCTACCCCGGTAACATCTATGCTAACTCAGCATGTGATTGCGCAGTCCGATTTGGTATTGGTTTTTACGGACATTTTTGATTCGGCATCGCCCGCACTTGATGAATTGGTAGCTTATATTGCTGCTAATCAAGATTCCAATAAGTTTATATATTTAGTTGATGACGCTACGGCTGCACTGACGGCGTCACGAAATAGCGAGATTTTGTCATCTTGGCAAAGAAAGCTTGCCGAACATGGCCTTTATACGGGGCAAATCATCATCCTGCCTAATCAGGCGACAGGAGTAAACTCGCAAAATCAAGGAGATTTTTCCGCTATTGACCGACGCGTTTCCAATGTTGAAAACGATCGCTCATACCGAGTACTGGATACTATAGAAAAAAACATTCAAGAAATTGATACCGTTATTATGCCGGAGCTTAAAAAAGCAATTGAGCTTTGGAAAGAGCG
>JAQTQN010000213.1 GCA_028712225.1 Methylobacter sp. | reverse complement strand
CATAAATTGCTGACTAGCAGCGTTGATGCGCGCTTTATTGACGATAAAAACCGTCCGACGCTGGCGCAAACGTTCAGTCAGACTGCAAGCGGCGAAAAACTGACGGTTGCGGTCAATCATCTCAAATCGAAAGGTTCGGCTTGTACCGGTGATGCTGATAACAACGATGGACAAGGCAACTGCAACTTGACACGCAAAGATGCGGCAATGGCATTGGTGGATTGGCTACATAGCGACCCGACCAACAGCGGCGACCCGGATTTCCTGATTATCGGCGACTTGAACAGTTACGCTAAAGAAGACCCGATCAAAGCGATTGAAAACGGCACTGACGATACTGCCAATACTGTTGACGACTACACCAATCTGGTCAAAGCCTTTGGCGGCGATGCGGCTTATTCTTATGTGTTTGACGGCCAAACCGGTTATCTCGACCATGCGCTGGCAAGTAACGCGCTGCTGCCGCAAGTCACTGGCACCGCTGATTGGCATATCAATGCCGACGAAACGCCGTCCATGGATTATAACGACACCATCAAAGATACCGGCGAGGCTGCTTTTGAAGCAAAACCTGCCGCGCTGCCGCTGTATGCCGTCAATCCGTTCCGTACTTCCGATCATGACCCTGTGATTATCGGTCTGCACTTGGGTGAAACCATCAACATTATCGAGGGCACGTCGGCCAGAAACACCTTGAGCGGAACGGCAGGTAAAGATCGTCTCACCGGTTTGGGCAGCGCAGATACGCTGACCGGCGGCTTGGGTGCAGATGAGTTCGTCTACGTCACCACTGCGGACGGTATCGACACGATTACTGACTTTTCCTTGGGTGAAGACAAGATTGTGTTGGCCGCGTTACTGCAAAGCCTGGGCTATCAAGGCGCTGATCCGCTCGCTGATGGCATCGTCAAGTTTGCCGCATCGGGCGCCAATACGATTGTTTATATCGACGCCGACGGCGCAGGCCCTGCTGTGCAACGGGCTTTAATCGTGGTTAACAATATCAGCATCGGTAACCTGAACAACGCAGCCAATTTCACTTTCTAAGCGGCTTAACCCACTAAGCTGTTTAACACACCTCAATCGCCGCCTTTCATCACTGGGAGGCGGCTTAGAGCCTTTGATTTAATAGGATTATTGTTATGTTTAAATGTTTAAAAATAGCTGCCACCGTCTGTTTGTGCGGAGCATTGATGATTGCGCCTGCGGCCGAAGCGGCGCTAGTCAATTACAACTTCAGTGGAGTCATCGATTCTGGTGTGCTGGCTGGTGAAACTTATAACGGCAGTTTTGCCTACGACAATGTAACTTTGACTAACTCAGGGGCAGAATTTGTTGATTTGTCGTCGCTGACTTTCAACTTTTTATCTTCAGCTTACAACCTGTCTAATGCCGATTTCACACCTACTGCTGATTTTCTTGACGGCTCATTTCTTGGCGTCAGTTACTTGGTAAGTAGCATCGATCCTTCGTTTGCCTTGGTATCCGCTTTAGGATCAGGCTTACCGGAAGATGTCGCCTATTTTTCTTATCAAACAGTCGCTGGCGATTCAGGTTTCGGTTCTTTAAATGTTGCAGCCGTGCCGGTGCCGGCGGCTGGTTGGTTGTTTGGCAGCGGTTTAGCATTGCTGTCATTGGTACGTAGAAAAATCCAAAATAGCTGATTGCGCTGTTTTAACCTAAATCAATCAAGCCGGGTAACACCGGCTTTTTTGTATAGGTGTAAAAAAGAGCGCCAACATAAACATGAAATCTCGTAGGTTCGTGAAATCAAAATACCATTTCCGGAACCATTTTCAGTATTCCCATGAGTCTTTTTGTCACATCAATGTCATAAATCAGCTCTATGCTAGGAAAACTTGGTATTTCTATTAGGTCTATTGAATGTCTTCCTCCCTGCAAAGTGAATTGCTCAAAATTCTCGATACAAAACAATTAAACCCACATTTTCAACCGATTATTTCCTTAACTAAAAGAAAAATCATAGGCTATGAAGCTCTAATTCGTGGACCATCGAATAGTCCATTACATAGTCCGTTTAATCTTTTTGAAACCGCTGAGCGTTATGATTTAAGTACCCGGCTTGAATTTTTGTGTAGGGAAATCACCATTGATCGCTACTCCAGCCTCAAAATTCATGAAAAATTGTTTATCAACGTTACGCCGGCGGTTCTCTTGGAGTCGGAATTTAAAACCGGCGAAACGCTTAGGTTTCTCGATCAATATGGTGTTGATCCACGCTCAGTGGTGATCGAATTAACCGAACATCAACCAACCGATGATTACGATTTAATACGCGAAGCGGTCAATCACTACCGAAGCATGGGTTTTGAAATAGCACTGGATGATTTGGGGGCAGGCTATTCAGGATTAAGACTGTGGTCTGAGCTGTTGCCTGAATATGTAAAGATAGATAAACATTTTATACAGGGCTTGCACGAAGATCCGGTCAAACTGAATTTTGTGCGTTCCATTCAAGATATTGCCAGCTCACTCAATTGCAATGTCATTGCCGAAGGCATCGAAACCAAAGAAGAATTCATATCGGTAGAAAAACTCGGCATCACTCATGCCCAGGGTTATTATTTTGCCAGGCCCACGGCTATGCCTTTAGAACTCATCAACAGCGAATTATTTGTCACTATACGTGCCGAACAATATCTTCCCGGCCAAGCAACCACGGCAACCGCAGCTCGTATTGTCAAAGCTGTCACCCCAATTTCTGCAGACACGGCAATTAACAGTGTTATGGAGTTATTTCAGCAAAATCGCGACTTGACCATTTTGCCACTGGTCGACAACAAAAGAGCTTCCGGCATAATGTATCGAGACAGTTTTCTTTCTAAGCTTTTTTCCAGCCGCTATGGGATTGAACTGTACGGGAAAAAACCGATCAGTTCTTTTATAGACCACCTGCCTTTTTTTGTTGATCAAAATACGCCGATTGAAGAAGTCAGTAAAAGTCTGACTTCTTCAATGAGAAACGAGCAAGCCTTTATTATTACCAATAATGGCGAATTCGCAGGAATAGGTACGTTGTTGGATTTACTTGAGTATATTACTCAACAGCAGATACATCATGCCAAGCATGCTAATCCACTGACACTGTTGCCCGGCAGCGTTCCATTCAATGACAAAATTAATCAGCTACTTACCAATAAATCAGTTTTTAGTATTGGTTATTTCGATTTGGACAATTTCAAACCTTTTAACGACGTTTACAGTTACAGTGCCGGTGATGACATTATCAAAGCGGTTGCTAACTTATTGACACAGCAGATACTGCCGGAAGACGGGCAAGTCGGTCATATAGGTGGTGATGATTTTATTGTCATTTTTACCTGTGCCGACTGGTTGGTGCGATGCGAAGCCATTTTGCGTAGCTTTGAGTGCATCGTACCCACTTACTACAAAACCGAAGACGTAAAATCCGGCGGTATTCATGCCGAAGGCAGGAATGGGGAAAAATGTTTTTTTCCGCTGATTAGTCTTTCTGTAGGCTTAATTAGCCCGGAAGCCACTGTCCAGTGCAACTCACATGTTGAGATTGCCGATTTAGCCTCAGTCGCTAAAAAAATGGCTAAAAAAATACCGGGAAACAGTTTTTTTGTTGAACAGCGTTTGAGTAAAAATCAGCATGACGAAAGCTGCTGCTGTTAGCTGTTTTCAGCTTATCAGCCATGCGGCAAAATTCTCATTTAAATGACCGGTAATAACTATCAATAATGACTACACAACCTAAACCAATCTTAGCCCTTGAGCCTAAAGCCCCGCGATTTGATTTTAAAGCGTCAGAATGGTATCTCAATCGTGAATTGACCTGGCTGGAGTTTAATAAACGCGTGTTGTGGGAAGCTGAAGATGAGCGCACGCCTTTATTGGAGCGGGTAAAATTTATTGCCATCGTCAGTTCCAATCTGGACGAGTTCTTTATGAAACGGATAGGCGGCCTTAAACAACAGGTCGGCGCCGGGATCAGCGAGTTAAGTGTGGATGGCCGCACGCCGCAGCAGCAAATTACTGAATGCTATGCCGTGGTGCGAGAGCTTGAAGCTAAAAAACAAGAACTATTGACGCAACTTATTGAATTGCTGAAAGAAGAGGGTATTCGTTTTTTGCCTTTTGTTGAGCTTGCTAAAGATCAGCAACAAGCCATGCGTGACCATTATATTCAGAATATTTTTCCGCTGATAACGCCACAGGCAATCGATCCTGCGCACCCTTTCCCGTTTATCTCTAACTTGTCCTTAAATTTACTGACCGGTGTCTGTGAGTCAGAGTCTAGCAATATGACGCTGGTGCGGATCAAAGTGCCGGTCAGTTCCAGCGTGCCGCGTTTTATCCAGGTAGGCAGTGAACACCTTTATATTGGTCTGGCGGATTTGATTACCAATAATCTTGATTTGCTGTTTCCCGGCATGAGGATCGTTTTTTGCGATCAGTTTCGGGTGACGCGAAATGCTATGACTGAGCAAGATGAAGAGCAGGCCGATGACCTGTTGCAAATGATTGAATCAGAATTGCGCGAGCGTAAATTTGCGCCGGTCATTCGTCTGGAAATTGCCGCAACTATGGCGAAATTGCAAAGCGGTATGCTGGCGGCAGAGTTGGGGCTTAATGAAGAACAGGATGTTTTTGTCGTTGACCAGCGGCTGGCAATGAATGATTTATTTCAGATTAGCAGCATTGCCAGACCGGATTTGTTCGATCCGCCGCATCATCCGGTCGATCACCCTAAACTGGC
>JAQTQN010000212.1 GCA_028712225.1 Methylobacter sp. | reverse complement strand
CCCCGGCCGCGTAGCCGACAAGCGTTACTGACTCACCCGGATTATTACCGCTATCGGGAAAGCATTTTGAGCTTCCTCACTGAATGCGACCACAGCCATTGATTTTGTATTGCCTAGCTTTTGTAGGTTGGGTTGCCGCCTTTTGGCAACCCAACTTTTTTGGGCGGTGATGTTGGGTTAACGATAAAGCTGTTAACCCAACCTACGATAAATTGATTTTTATCTTTTTAAGGAGGCGTCATGCCTAAGCAACAACGCAACACCAAAGTTTCGATCTCCCTATTTGCTTTGTCATTAAGTTCAAGCCCGGTCTCAGCCGACATCACCAAAGAAGTTGAAGATGCCCTTAACTTTTACCATTACGGCAAAAACGGCGCGGTAAAACTTGATCTTAACTATCGCTATGAAAATGTCGACCAGGATAAAGGCGCCAAATTCAAAGGCCAATATCCGGACACCGCCAATGCCAATACTGCACGCTTACGAGCTGGTTTACTGTCGCCGACATGGCATGGCATTCAAGGTTACGCGGAATACGAAGGCAATCTTGCCATGCAGGAAGATTTCAACAGCACCCGTAACGGCGACGGTCAATTTTCAACGATTGCAGACCCTGAAAAAAGTGAAATCAACCAACTGTGGCTGAGCTATGCCGGTATCCCAGATACCCTGGTAAAAGGCGGTCGGCAACGCATCAAGCTTGATGACGACCGGTTTATCGGCAACGTCGGCTGGCGACAAATGGAAACCACCTTCGATTCGGTACTGATTACTCATAACAACCAACAGCTGTTCGGCCTGACCGTTAACGCAGGCTATATCGGCAATGTCCAAACCTTTACCGCGACTACTGAAAACATCAGCGCACCGATTCTTAACGTTAGTTACAAAGTGGGAGATTTCGGCACTGCAATTGGCTATGGCTATTGGCTGGATTACACCGAGAGAGAGAATGCGGAAAAATCCAGTGCAACCTATGGTTTACGTTTTACCAATTATCAAAAACCCGGCGACTCTTTCAAATTAAGCGACAACTACGGCTTGGTTTACACCGCCGAATGGGGCTATCAACAAGATTACGGGCACGGCAAAACAGCTTATGACGCTAATCGGCTCAATTTGATGGGCGGCTTTACCGCTTACAACTTTACTGTTCAAGGCGCGATGGAGCAGTTGGATGGTAAAGGCGTAAATAGAACGTTTGATACGCCACTGGGCACCAACCATGCTTTTCAGGGCTGGGCCGACTTATTTTTGGTGACGCCTAAAGACGGTATTCGCGATGTATTCGCGACTGTCAGCAGCACATTTGATCGAGGCGAAGTTGTCTTAAGCGGCGTTTTCCATAACTTTACCGACGATACCGGACAACAGCAGTACGGCAAAGAATGGGATTTCCAAGCAACCAAGAAATTCGGCAAACATTATTCGTTATTGGCCAAGTACGCTTATTACAGCGCGGATAATTCTATCCCGGCCGCTGCCGGCGCCTTTACCACGACAGATACCCAAAAGATTTGGCTTCAGGGAAATATTAGTTTTTAGCTCAACATGTAGGGTGGGCAGCGCTGTCCTGCCCACCATTCTCCAGACATGAGCGGTGGGCGAAACAGCGCTGTCCACCCTACATAATGATGTAGATCGAGGTTAATCATGAGCACAAAAAAAACATTAGTCGTTATCGGTAACGGCATGGTTGGACAGAGTTTTCTGGCCAGCTTGGTCGCCAGCCCGATTAAAGACGACTATCAAATCGTCACCTTTTGCGAAGAACCCAGAGCCGCTTACGACCGGGTACATTTGTCGGAATTTTTTTCCGGCAAAACGGCGGAAGATCTGTCCATGGTCGAACCCGGTTTTTTTGAAGAACATGGCATCACCATTCATATCGGCGATAAAGCCTCAAAAATTTATCGTTTAGCAAAAACGGTACTCTCTGAAAAAGGCGTCAGTATCGCTTACGACAAACTGGTGTTCGCGACCGGCTCTTACCCGTTTGTGCCGCCGGTACCGGGACATGACCGTCCACAGTGCTTGGTTTATCGAACCATTGAAGATCTTGAAGCGATGGCCGCTGCTGCAAAAACCGGCAAGGTCGGCACCGTCGTTGGCGGTGGCTTGCTGGGGCTGGAAGCCGCTAAAGCGTTAAAAGATTTAGGCTTAAATACCCATGTTGTGCAATTTGCACCACGCTTAATGGAAATGCAGATGGATGATGCCGGTGGCGCCATGCTGCGCCGCAAAATTGAAGAGCTCGGCATCACCGTGCATACCGGCAAAAATACCATCGACATCACCGATGGTAAGCACTGCGCCAATAAAATGGTGTTTGCCGATGGTGACGAACTGGAAACTGACTTGGTGCTGTTTTCTGCGGGCATTCGTCCGCGCGATGAACTGGCCAGAGACTGCGCGCTACATGTTGGTGCGCGCGGCGGCATTGTCATCGATAACCAATGCAAGACGTCTGACCCGGATATTTACGCCATCGGCGAATGTGCGTTGTGGAATGACAAAATTTTCGGGCTGGTCGCGCCAGGTTATGCGATGGCCCGCACGGTAGTGGCTGATTTGGCAGGCGAAACTGCCAGTTTTACCGGCGCGGATATGAGTACCAAACTGAAACTGATGGGCGTTGATGTCGCCAGCATTGGTGATGTCCATGCCAAATCTCAGGGCGCTCTGGTGTATAGCTATCAAAACGGCGATAACGGTATTTATAAACGCCTGGTTGTCAGCCAGGATAAAAAGCAGTTATTGGGTGCGGTGTTGGTCGGTGACAACTCAGGCTACGGCACTTTGCTGCAATATTGCTTGAACGGTATCGAACTGCCGGAGAATCCCGATGCGCTGATTTTGCCGCACCGCTCCGATGAATCGGTGGGTCTTGGCGTCGATGCCCTGCCCGCTTCCGCGCAAATCTGCTCTTGCTACGATGTCACTAAAGGCGCGATCTGTTCGGCCATTGAAGCCGGTTGCACCACGATGGGTGCATTAAAAACAGAAACCAAAGCCGCTACCGGTTGCGGCGGTTGCTCGGCATTACTCAAGTCGGTGATGGATTGCGAACTGACCAGACAAGGCTTTGAAGTCAACACCGATTTGTGCGAGCACTTTGCCTACACCCGCCAGGATCTCTACAACCTGATGTTGGTAGGCGAAATCAAAACCTTTGCCGATTTTCTGGCAAAACACGGCAAAGGCCAAGGCTGCGAAATTTGCAAACCGACCATCGGCAACATTTTGGCGTCTTACTGGAATGAGCACATCCTGGCACCGGAACATCTTGGTTTACAGGACACCAACGATACCTTTTTGGCCAATATGCAAAAAGACGGCACCTATTCCGTGGTGCCGCGTATCACCGGCGGCGAAATCAGCCCGGACATGCTGATTGCCTTAGGCCAAGTCGGTAAAAAATATAAGCTCTACACCAAGATTACCGGCGGTCAGCGCGTGGATTTATTTGGGGCGCGGGTCGATCAATTGCCGCACATCTGGAAAGAACTGATCGATGCCGGTTTTGAGTCCGGCCATGCTTACGGCAAATCCTTACGTACTGTTAAATCCTGCGTCGGCAGTACCTGGTGCCGCTTTGGCGTCGATGACAGTGTCGGCCTGGCGATAGAGCTGGAAAACCGCTACAAAGGGCTGCGCTCCCCGCACAAAATCAAATTCGCCGTGTCCGGTTGTACACGTGAATGCGCCGAAGCCCAAAGCAAAGACGTTGGCATCATCGCCACCGAAAACGGTTGGAATCTGTATGTCTGCGGTAATGGCGGTATGAAGCCGCGCCACGCGGATTTATTTGCCACCGGCCTGGATAAAGAAACCTTAATTAAATTAATCGACCGCTTTTTAAGCTTTTATGTACGCACCGCAGGCCGCCTGCAGCGCACCTCGGTATGGATGGAAAACATGGAAGGCGGCCTGGATTATCTTAAGTCCGTGATCATTGACGACAAACTGGGGCTAGGCGAGCAATTAGAGCAACAAATGCAGCATGTGATCGATACCTATCAATGCGAATGGAAGACCACCATTGAAGATGAATCCAAGCTCAAACGTTTCCGCCACTTTATCAACAGCGACCAAGCCGATGACAACGTGGTGTTTGTCGAAGAACGCGGGCAGGTTCGTCCTGCTGATGCGAATGAACGTAAACACTTTAAATTGTTAGAGGTGGCCTGATGAGCTGGCAAGATGTGTGCGGCATTGATGATTTACAGCCGAATTCCGGCGTATGCGCATTGGTGGATGGGCAGCAAGTGGCGCTTTTTTATTTAACGCCCAGCGCGGTGTGCCATGCCATCAACAATTACGATCCGTTCGGACACGCCAACGTGTTATCGCGCGGTGTGATTGGCGACATCAACGGCCAGCCGGTGGTTGCGTCACCTCTATATAAACAACATTTCAATCTGCAAACCGGCGTTTGCCTGGAAGATGAAACGGTAAAAATCCCCGTCTACCCGATTCGCATTAATAACAACCGGGTTGAGGTAAATCTGCAGGAGTCAGCTGATGCGCTTTAAATATTTTATTGCCGATGTATTTACCAAGCAGATTTTCAGCGGCGCACAAGTTGCGGTGTTTCCTAATGCGGATGGCTTAAACCACCACCAGATGCAGCTGGTCGCCAGGGAATTAAATTTAACGGAAACCGTCTTTGTATTTCATCACAACAACCCGCTGACGAGCGCCGCAGCAGATGTCGCCACACGACGCATTCGCATATTTTCCCCGGCACGGGAAATTGATTTTG
>JAQTQN010000027.1 GCA_028712225.1 Methylobacter sp. | reverse complement strand
ATGTTGAATTAGAAGAGGCCGATGACTACGACTTGTGGGGACGATTGGTTTGATAGTCGAGCGGCTTATTGATTCTACAGACAGTTATCATGGCTAATACCAAGACCGTTGCCATTATAGGCGGCGGACCTGCTGGATTGATGGCAGCTGAAGTTTTGATTAAAAGTGGCATAAAGGTTGATGTTTACGATGCTATGCCCTCGGTTGGTCGCAAGTTTCTAATGGCCGGTAAAGGCGGGATGAATATATCCAATGCCGAGCCATTCGATAGGTTTTTAACGCGCTATGGTGCTAGTCGAAGGCATCTTGAAGCAATGTTGTCAGACTTTGGACCTGACGAGCTGGTTGTCTGGCTAAAGGAGTTGGGAATAAACACCTTTACCGGCAGCTCTGGCCGCATATTTCCTACTGATATGAAAGCCGCGCCATTGCTGCGAGCATGGTTGCATAGATTGCGCTTAGCCGGAGTGATGTTTCATGTTCGCCATCAATGGTTGGGCTGGACGGAAAACAATGCCCTGCGTTTTAATACAGCAAATGGTGAAAAAACTTCCGCCGCGGATGCCACTATACTGGCGTTGGGCGGTGCCAGCTGGCCGCAGCTTGGCTCAACTGGCACTTGGGTTCCGCTACTGCATGATAAATCGGTGACAATCAATCCTCTAAAGTCGACCAATTGTGGCTTTGACGTAAGTTGGAGCGAGTATTTTTGCAACCGTTTTGCCGGGCAAGCGTTGAAATCGGTGCAGGTCTCATTCATCGCGGCCGGGCAACAAGTCAGCCAAAAAGGGGAGTTTGTAATCACACAAACCGGGCTAGAAGGTGGCTTAATTTACAGTTTGTCGGCTTTATTGCGCGATGAAATTGCGGCAGTAGGCAGTGTCACTGTCTACATCGATTTAGCCCCGGATAATGATTTCGATACATTATTGGACAAAGTATCTATGCCGCGAGGCAAACAGTCACTAGCCAATCACCTGCGCAAGCGCCTAAAATTGCCCGCAGTAAAAATAGCGCTTCTGCATGAAGTATTAAGTTCTGATGATTGTGCTGACCGGATGCGGCTGTGTACAACCATTAAAGCGTTACCCATTAAACTCACTGGGGCCAGGCCTATAGGTGAAGCCATTAGTAGCGCAGGCGGCATTTGCTTTAGCGCAATCGACGATAAGCTTATGCTTTCAGCTATGCCGGGGGTATTTTGCGCGGGCGAAATGCTCGACTGGGAAGCGCCCACAGGTGGCTATTTATTAACCGCCTGCTTTGCTACCGGATTGTGGGCGGGGCTAGGCGTGCGTGATTGGCTAAATGACCCCCAAGAACGGCCCAGATAATATACAAACCAACCGAGCAGGCCGGGTAGATATTAAAAATATCTGTTCCGAAGCATGTCTTAATGTTGCGATAAAGCTATTTTACTTGAGACAAAAAAGTCCTTTCCAGGCTCAACAGGTTCATGACCAAAAAGATACTGTTGATCCAGACAAGCTAGGTGTTCGCTCGTTTGGCTCTAATGTAGTTGAGTCAGTAACCGTTTTTACCTTCGATTAGAATGCGCTGTAAATAGTATTGTCGAGATCGCAAAAGATGAGTGGATCTAATCAGCGGAGAGGTTATGAGTAAACCAGATAGCCTAAAATTCCCGGCATTTTCATCCTACTCCGCGGGAGTAGGATGAAAGAATTGAATGGCCCTTATAGGGCGAATCTGACCATTGAACTGAACGGACTCGCCCTAAAAGTCTTAAAGAGCGAGTCCCGTTTTTGCAGAATTACAGCTTACTTGGCAGATACGGTAAAGCTGATACTGGTACCAGAATTCACTGTTACCAACCAAGCTTCACCATCTTCCGAGACTGTTGCTGAGGGTTTATAGCCCCAAAGCGTCCAGTAGTTGTAAGTGGAATTCACCGTCGGTTTATTGTATTCCTCTTTGGGCAGAATCCAAGTCTGACCTACCAGACTGCTTGGATGAGAAGCCTGGAACAATAACTTGCCGCTTTGCGGTGTAACTGACCAGCTGACCTGCTTCCGATTTGTCATGAATTTGGCAATGTCGGTCATCGAGTACCATTTGAAGTCGTGGTTACTGCTGTTTGCATAACTATCGGCTCTATCAATCATCGATTGCAGCGATGGTAAGTAGTCTACTGCTCCAGGCGGGTGGAAATACACCAAGCGGTTCGTGCGGTTAACGACTTCGAAATCAACCAATTTGGTTAGCCAATTGGTGACGTCAGCAGTATCCACGCCATATTCGGTAAACTCCTCAAAGGTGGCGTACAAGCCCAGCGGGGTGACGGGGAACATCCAGATTGATTGGTTCAGCAGGTCGCCTTCGCGCCAGTGCCTTGTCGCTCCCATGCCGGTATCACCCAAGAAATAAGCACCCAACACCCCATTGTTTTCTAACCAGTTGACCGCCCATTTTGAGTTGTTACCCATTGGCGCCGAATACTCGGTGGTTTTTCGAGCGACAACTTTATCGACAGTTGTTTTGTTCAACTCTAAATAAGGTTGGTAAGTAGCCTGATTGGATGGATTGACCAAGGTTGACGGAGTTGTCGACAGGTCGTAAATATCGTCATGTGCGTTATTGCCGTAGTAGTCATGCAACCAACCGCCATGCGCACCTATCTGATGGCCTTTCGCGGCAAAATATTGAATAGCCGCTTTGGCCGCAGAATTATTGGGGATATTCAAACCGACTGCCGCAGTTGACTTAACGATTTTGTTACCGTTGACGTCTTTTTGATAAACCACATCACCCAGCGGGTTAGCGATCAAATTTGCGCAAGTGGCTGGCTGACCGTTGACAGGCAACGAACGGATCGGCAAGCCGTTGCTATCGGCTAGACATTCTTGATAATCAACGACCGGACCACCGGTGAAATGCACCGAGAATGGACCATTATCCCAAATACCGGCAGCCTTCATTTCGTTGATTGGTGCCAAGGCGTCTTGGGAGTCAACATGCACATTGACTGTCATACCAGGAATCCCGTTTGGCACAGAAGCCAATCTTGGGAGTTGTGATAAATCGTCGCCAAAATAACGGATTGCTCCATGCATCAACAAACCATCAGTTTGAGTTTTGAGACGGCTCAACGGTAAATTGACGAACATTACGTTACCGTTGCCGCGCGATGCGTGACCAGCCACCAGACCGAATCTGTCAGATACCAGCAATGGGTTACCGGTATAACTTTCTCCGGTGGTAGTGCAATTGCTGTCGAAGTTAGCTATATCGCTCGCACTGGAGGTATGGCCCAGGTTACAGGTAACGTAGGTCGGATAGGTCAGAAAGCCATACAAATAGCTAGATACGCCTTGCAAGCTGTCGTCTGGAGAATACGGAACCGGGTTCTGTTTGTGCCGGTTTGGCCTTTTGCCGATCAACGCGCTGTGGGGAATTTTTTCAGATTGGGCAGCAAAAATCTGATCCAGAGTGATGCCTTTCTCGTGTCCGAATGGAATGCGATGAATATAGCCTGCATCGAATTTGCGCACACCACCGGGATCCTTGCTATCGGTTTTCAGATAGGCGGTAGGTGTGTTTTCCGGATCTGTTGCAGTGGTAATCTCGCTAGTGGATGCCATGGTGAAAGTCGCTGAACCCTCAGTAGGCCAGGTCATATATTTACCAGGCGGTACTTGCATCTTCCACAGCGTACTTTCCATACCGTAAATTGGGCCCAAGCCGACCGGAGACAGAGTGGTTTGACCGTATAACTCCCCGTACAGGTTATAGTCGACGCCGACTAGGTTGCTGAACGGATTCGGGCCCGAAGCAGGGAATAGGCCTTGGGTGTTCAGAGCGCCAAAATCGTAAACAATCAGCACGTTGCCGCCCTGGTTTTTAACGTAGGCGGAAATATCGCTCAACAACTGTTCGCTGGCGATCTGGTGTACCGCATCAGGCAGGATGACGGCTTTATAGTTACCGGCGACCGAGGCAAACTGGCTATCGCGAATGATTTCCACGTTGAAGCCTTCTTCTTTAATTGCATCCAACCAAGCCTGTGCTGCCGGAGTGCTCAAGGCATCGGTCGGCGTCGAGCCGGTATTGATGTCAGGCAATAGAATGGCCAGCTTTGTCGAATTTTGAGCAGTAGTGCCGACTGGAACCACGCTGACGCCATCCAGATAAGAGCCGAAACTATTGCTGACTTCTCCAAGGTTATTGAAACTTAGGCGGGTACTGGTACCGGTTGCAGTCACGGTGTAAGTGTAATCCTTCCAGACCGTATTGAATTTGAGATACCCGCTGGCTTTTATATTACCAACGACGGTACTGCCCCATTTGACTTGCATCTGGTTGTCGATCACGCCCGGTCTAGGGGAAAAATGAAACCTCAGCTGATAGACAGTTCCGGGCGTAGTCGGAATATCTTGATAAATCATCGTGGTACCGTTGGCATCCAATTCAGCGAATTGATTGCCTAACTTGGCTTGCGGAGCCCCCGCAATATTGTTTTGAAGATCGAATCTATTGCCCTTGCTTTCAGCACCGAGCTTCCAGCCGGATACCGTGGCACTGTATTTCCAGCTCCAGTAGGGAATTGCGGGCTGTTCAAAACTGCCATTGACGACCAATTCGGCGGCTTGAAGCGGCATTGAGATCGCGCCGAGACCAGAGATCAGTAAGGAACTCACAGCTGACGCGTAAACCTTCCTTTTATAAGGGAGTGACGTACTCATAATATATCCATAAAGTGAAATAAAAAACATTGAAAAATTAACTATCAATATTCGCATGCCAAACATTGTCATTAAATAACGCCTTTTAAATGACCACTAGACATTAAAATACTGATAGATTTCTATATGCGCTCTAGTTATTAAACGTAAAGCTCATTCTTCCGCAATAGCCGCACATCTAATAACTTCCTAATGCAGCAAAAAAAAACCATAATAGGGCTTATATTAAATTCAACTCTTAGCAAAACTTTTTTAAAAAAAATACCGTAAATTATTACAATCGAGAATATCGCTCCCAACTCATTGCCCAGCCATATAAAGACAAACAGCATAGAATCAATAAAAATAATCCGAAAAAAACATTTAAAACCGGTAATACGATAATTGAATATTTGACAAGAATGACAGCCTGAACCAATAACTGAAAAGGCAAGGCTAATATTATAAAAACAAGCGTTATTATTGTTAATAAAGCCTTTTTAAAAAAAGAAAAATCGAAAATGTAATAAATAAGCGCATGAATCCATGGAATTACTAGCATTAACCATATAGCGGAAATCGTAAGATTATTTAAATAACCGGAAACCGTATAAGAAAATTTGGCCGGCATAATCGAGAAATAAATTAACGAACTCAACATAATCAACGCTAAAAAACCAATGATATAACTCAAGGGCATTAAGTTCTTTGGAAGCGAATACATCAACACAAACAAAGCCACGGCTATTAACGCTAATAACCACCAATCTTGAGCGCTCGGTGCCGAGGTTGCGATAAATAACTCAGGTAACTGAAACTCACGGTTTGCTAGTTTTGTGGTGAACATCAGCACCTTGCCCGGCACCTCGATTTTGCCAACCCAAAACTCAAACAAGGTTGCCCAAATCTGACTTATCAAGGTCATTGACTCAAAAACGACATAATTAAATAGAATCGGCAGAAATAGGATAGTCAGCCAATTTAGACGGGAAAAATTGGAACGAAATAATGCCCGATGCTCTGGAATAATATCTCCGAGTACGCCCCGCTTACTGAGCGCGGTTAGATCCCTATAATTTTTTTTAACGTTCTCAGGCATGATCAAAAATCGACAAATATGCCGGCAATGACTCCGGTGCGACTATAGTTTGGATTTGAATAGTAATTGGTCGTCAATGAAAAACCGAAGTCATGACTAATCCATTGTCTTAAGTTGAGCGAGGCTTCGTGACTAACAAAACTACTAATTGTTTGCGTTGCCCCGATTGCTTGCCAACCCTCGGTTCCATAATCGTATTTCGCGGTCAGGTAATAATGTTTATGTTGACCATAAGTAATTGCTGCAAACCCGCGTTGGGATGCCACGCTCCCCGGATTACTTTCGGCAATCTTTCCGCCGAGTTCGAGTATCCAGGGCGCGTCGAAGTAATAAAGAACATCGAGCGAAACGATGCGATCATAATTTTCCAGTCGGCTCTGACTATAGGTAAAGCCGACGCCAGTCACCAAATTTCGCCTATCCAACCACTTTTTGTATAAATTTGCGTCGGTACGGTATAGCGGCAAAAAAGAGCCGTCGCTACTTGTCGATGCGCTGATAGAGCCATACCATTCGTCATTGAAAACTCTTTGATACCCTAGCGAGCCAAGCACCCCTTGTTCGGCAAAGTGGCTCTGATGGGTCACTTCCCAATTGATTCCGTCATTAGGTGTGACCTGGGCATATCCCCTTAAAGACTGGTCAAACCAGTTTTGGAAATGATTCGTCAGACCCGCATATCCAATATCGAATTGCACATAACCGCTTTTTTGAAAAGGCGCTGGTTCGTCGGCGGCTGCCAATGGAGTAAAAAATTGAAAAGCCGTGAGCAGGAGAATCCCGTATCGCATTCGCTTCCTAAATAATAAAAACATAAATAAATGTTGTAACTAAAAAAATATTGAATATATCCATTACCGACAGCCGACTAATTCAGTTATGCTCATCGGTTATTGGCAATGTTATTTTGTAATGAATGCCAAATTACTAGATAAGCTTTATAAGCTACTACGCAAATTAACCTTTAAATTGTTGCCATCTATAGCCCGAATAATTAAATATTTTTCATCTTGAGAAATATTTACATTTCCAGTCAATATTTCCGGATTTTCATAAACGGATTTTGGCAATAACCAAGTCATATGCGCTAAAGAGTTTATATTCTCGGCAGACAAAACCACTTGGTGATTATCGACACGATTAATACTCCATGCCGTTTTTTCTCTTTCATCCAAAAATTTGGCGATGTCAGACATGGTGTACCAATTAAAACGGTCCGATTTATTAAGTTGATCGGAGTTTGTCAGCCAGTTATCGATAGCGCTTGGATAATTCAGAATACCGGGAGGGTGAAAATAGATAAGCCTGGCAACTCGATTATCAGCGGTAAACGTTGATACTTCATTTAGCCATTGGTCGATACTTTTTTCTGCAACCCGACTTTCGTGCATTTCTTCGAAGGATGCATGCTTACCCATGGTCAAAACCGGGAATGCCCAAGCTTTCCCCCCCGATCTGGCTTCGTTACGATAAGATTTGGTCGGACCTAAACCGATATCGCCGGTAAAGTAATAACTGCCAATATTCTGTTTATCCAACCACTTGGTGACCCAATTTGGGTGATTACCCATGGGGGCCGAGTATTCGTTTACCGGTTGATTGATAACGTCCTCGAGAGCTTGTTTATTTTTTTCTAATAGCGGAGTAAATAAATCTTGATTAGAGTCGGCGACAAATTCACCGAAATAGTTATGTATCCAGCCACCATGGCTACCGATTTGGTCACCGCGCTTTTGGAAAAAACGCACCCATTCCGCGGCCTCTTTATTTTTCGAGACATTGAAACCCAAACCGTCGCCTTCGACATTTACATCAGGGCCTGAGGTGATATGTACTGAATAAGGTCCGTAATTAAAAAACTTGGATTTCTTTTTTAGAGCTATCAAACCCGGCAAATTAGCGTTTGAATCAATATGTAAATTGACAATCAATCCACCATGCCCGTCGGGAACTGAAGCTAATGTGGGTAGTTGGACGATATTTTCTGAAAAATAATGCATGAATCCATGTAGCAATACACCGTCGGTGCGATTTTTCAGATAGCCAAGCGGTAAATTGACAAATAACACCTGACCGTTGCCGAAAGTATTAACACTCGCAATCACCTTTTTGTCATCCCCTGATAATAATGTTTTGCCGGAAAACTGTGTGTCTGTAACAAAATGCGAATATTCAAGCTTGTCGTTTTGGTAACCCGATAAGCTCATTAATTGCGGATTGCCGCTTTCGGAAGCAGAAAACTTTCCCGGTGGCACATGTAACGAAAAAAACGCAACTTGCTCGCCAAATACTTCGGACATGGTGATCGTTTTATCGCCTAAGGCGTCATACATCGCATAATTGACACCAGCCAAATCGGAAAACAGCGACTGGCCTTTGGCATAGGTCTGATTTGGCGGTAATAAAGTGCCCGCATCAAACACCAGCATGACCTTGCCGCCCGAGCTGACATAATCATGCACGCCGCCGATCAGGGTCTCGCTCATCATCTTATGTATTGAGTCGGGCAGAATTACCCCTGCATATCTGGACAGGCTGAATGGAAAAGGCCTGAGAAATTGGCTGGCAGTCAACACATCAAGTTTGACGCCTTGCTCACTTGCGGCGTCCAGCCAAGCGGTCAATTTAGGATCATCAAGATTCGCTTCATCAGGAACGAGCAGCGCTAAGGCCAATTTTTCCTGACGCAGATCCAGCAGTGTCGGTATGCCGTCGAAACCCTTGACCACCGTCAGTGTCAATATTGCCAATACAACGATCCATCGAATCAAAAACATAAATATCTCAATGGTTCGAGTAAGGTATTTCACAAGCCAAGATCAGTGCCGCTGCTGGCGGAACTTGGAAATCCATTGGGTTGTTAGCGGGGAAAATTTTAATCACTAATAGTTCTTGCAAACGCTTTGAGATCGGGGTGTTTGAAAAAGCAATAAACATTAGCCGCACCGGTTGAAATGACTGCGGTGGCAAATATTTAGCTTGATAAGAATATTGAACGCCATTTGCAGTATTTTGAAAGTCGGTAAAATCACCTGAAAAATTAGAAGGTTGAGGATTATTTGCAAATAGGGTCTGTGCGAGTGCAGATCCGAACAATTTCAATTTTTTCTTTGAAGAGGTCACGATACTTCCATGTTTATATTAATAAAACAGTATTCAAAAGTTGTTAAAGCAAGTTGAATGCCAACTATATAAAACTATTAAATACAGATACTTAAAAAAAATAAAGTGGCGCTGACAACCAGCGATGTCATTAAGCCTGACACTTGTGTCATGCTCCCTATCAGTTATGTCAGCCTGCGGCTTTGGCATCGGTAAAACTGGACAGACAGATTATCGAGTAGTATTTACGCAACTTCCTGGCCTGTTTACTTATTCGGAGTGGTCACGAGCAATGGCGCGCTTTCGGCCGATTGATTTCCAGAGTAATCCAACGCGCGCACCCGATACTGTTGAGTTGTCATGGGCGCTACACAGGCGTCGGAAAATTGAGTTTGAGTAGTTTCGCCAATCTCGGCACCGTTACGCAGCACCAAATACCCGGCCACTGCTTGATTGTCGTTTGCTGCGATCCAAGCAATGTTGACCGCATGCCGATCTACCCCAGCTTGTTTCAAATTACTCGGAGCGCCCGGTGCCTCTCGATCCAGACAAGGATTGGTTGCAACACTGACAGTGCCTCGCCCAATAGTCGTTAAACCGGCGGTCAGCGAGTAATTTCTCCCCTGGTTATCGTCGATTAGTCTGTTGTCGTCGGCAAAGGCCGCCGAAATCTGGGTTGCATCACCTAAATTAAGCGTTTTTTTCAGAAAATGCGGGCAAGCAGGTTCCATCACCAAATCGCTTTCGCCAGCTTGGCTCGGTAAGTGGATTTTTACTCGATTCGACTTGGTCTCCAGATACACAGTAGCGAATTTACCTGCGTCGGTGTTTAAGCTAACTACCTGGGAAGTATCGGAAATATGCCCAAAATCATCGTAGGCGGTGACGCTATAGCTATAGCGAGTGGAACTTGTAACAGCATTGTCGACATAGAACGGAACTCGGCTCGTGGCAATAAATTTGTCATCACGATAGATTTCGTAGGCCACGGCATGATTGGAACTGGCAACCGGGTTCCAGTGCAGTTCCAGTGCCTGTTGATTTGACTTCACCGCCTGCAGATTCTCTGGAGTCGCTAGGGAAAATGACGGTTTTTTTTGCGGGTCCGTTACCTGACACGCTGCTGGATGGGGATTCTTGCCGTAAAGGAACTCGTACGCCGCCTCCTCAAGCACATTCCAATGACTACCATGGCGCAATGGAGCGGCTAACGCCAACCAGCAATTCACACTTTCGTATTCCTGAAGCTGGCTAGCCGCAATCGCTACCAATCCCCACGGAAAATCGATATTGGCCTGACGGAACCAAGTCCCGCGATTAACGCTTAACCATTGTCGAAAAAAAGCTGCGTGATCGCGACCGGGAACCGGCATTTGCGCCAAAATCGGAAAAATTTCTGCGACCTTATCGGGATAAAATCCGGGACGGGTGAGCATTTGGGTTGAGACCCTGAAGCTGCTGTTGCACGGCTGCCAAAACACTCGAACAATATCGCTCGCCAAAGCATCGGCCTGGGTTGCTAATAGCTTGGCCTGCACGGGTTCGCCGGTTTTTTCCTTAAAATGACTCAATGCCAATAGCGCCGTATAGACTTCCACGTTGTCCATCAATAACCCTACCGGTTGCTTGGCCGAGATGAAGTAAACACGACTATTTTGGTCTTTCAGACTTTCCAGTAATTGGTGTGCGCGCTTGAGGCTCTCTAACCAGATCGGAGGCATCCCTGCATCTGGAGCCAGTTTGACCAACAACTCAATCCATACGGCGGTGGCCGAATCATCTGCATCCGCTGCCGCGCAAGCGCTCCAATTGCCATTTTTGCGGCAAAAACGATCGAAACCACCATCCGGGCGCTGATGTTGCAAGCCCCAGGCTATCCATGAGTAGGCTACGGCTCTTATATCCATGCCCGAGTCCAGCGCTGCCAACAAGGCTTTACCGGCAAAATAAGGGTCGACGTTATCGCCATTGTGAAAAATAGTGATAGCACCATCCAGCTGCTGATAACCGTTCAACTTTAAGGGATCGGCCTCGGAGTTCGTCGGGTTAAAACAGATAAGCAATACCATCAGCAAACGATTAACCCGGCCCTTAAATACAGTCCGCCCTGTCGAAGGGCGCACATAATCAGGTGTCGACGAGCTTGGCTCGAAAGAACTATCACTCATAATTGGGGTAGGGTTAATAAATCGCATCGGACTAATTCAGATGCTTAGAGTCAGTGTGGACGGCGCGTTGGTCGCTAGTTAGAGAGTCTACGACCTCGCCGCGTTCCCTGGCCCAAAGGCTGCCATACACACGGGTACCGGACGCAATCCGAATGATCGGTGCGGTGACGGTGCTCGGCACCCCAGGCCTGCCGATACGGCAACGACTATCGATCTCGATAACTTGCTCAGCGACCAGCGGGCCGTTAAGCAAGCACTCGGTGGCAATTGTTAGGGTTTTGTTAGTGACGATAGCCCCGAGAATCTCTACGCCCGGCTCAATCAGAACATTACCGTACACTTTCAAACTGCCGGAGATGTAAGCGCCTCTGCGGATGAGCGCATTGCCCTTAATTACCATATCGCCCTGCCAACTACCGTGTTCCGGAAAATCCAGATTATCGTTCAGCATCACCCGCCCGGCGGAATCGACAAAGTCCTGAAGCGCTACGACGGGTGTTTTTGACTGCTCCGACGCCTGATACACATTATCTACATCATTGCCGCTGCCCACAAAAATCGGATGGGCATTCATGCGGGTAAATTGGCAATAGGGTTGCAGGCGAAGCTCGGCTTCTGCGGACACTCTACCCATTAATACGCAGCCGCTGGCGGCGAAAATGTTACGGGCATGCGCCCAGCGCAATAGCTGGGTATTTTTGCCCAGTACCAGATCCTCCAGCGCCAAAACGGAGCGCAAGCGGCAATTTTCGTCGCTGGTAACATTCCTTTTGCCGAATATTTCCTGATTGAAATTAAAACCCGCAGGCAAAAACAACTCACCAAAACCGACTATCAATCTATCGGCGATTGCTCGCTCTAATTCGATCTCCGTCGGCTGAAAATGACTGTCGAGCTCATAAAGAGAATAATTTTGCGGCACCAGACGATCGGTCTTTCCCGATTGATAGTCATCAATCGCATCGGTGATGAAGGTTTGGAAGCTTTCCGCGAAATAATCGATGTTGCCGGCGTTGGCCTGATCCACCGCCACCGGTTCGATATCGCGCTTGAGCCTTAGCTCAAGCAAGGCCGGTATTAGTGGCATTAGAAACATGCCTGCCGCACTGGCAAAAAGCAGTGAAGTCCACATGATTAGGCATCCACCTCAACTTTGCGGTAACGTGGAGTTTTATCCCATTTCAATTCGCGGGGATTCAAGCGGACTGAATCGGCCATCATCTCCAGAGTGGCCATGGAAATCGACGTCATGCTGATCAAAAAACCGATCACGGTGAAGGGCAAGAGCCGAATACGCTGCTGGCTTCCATCCAAGTAAACCGCCGCGGCGATTTCAAAGAAAGCTGCAAAATTCCCCAACACGCTAAACGCCGACATTGCGAACAAACTCAGCGCTAAATCGGGTATCGGGCTGAGATTGCAATAATAAAGCACGATGCCAATTACCCAGCCGAAAATCAGCAGAGGCGACATGGCATAAACGCCGAGTAGTGCCATGGCATCAAGCTTCTCTTGAGGCTTGAGTCCGGACATAAACAAGATTTTGCGAAAATGCCGATATAACGCTTGGTTGTGTCCTTTTGCCCAGCGTTTTATCTGCTTAACCCTGGCCGGCCATTCTTCGGGCACTTCCTCGTAACATTCGGCCCGGTTTTGATACACTGTTTTCCAATTGTTGAGCAAGAATCGAATGGTCAGGTCGGTGTCTTCCGCCAAAACATCGTCGTGCCAACCACCAGAACTCTCCAACGCCCGAAGGCGAATACCGCCCACTGTTCCGCCGTACTGGGGGACTAAGCCCAAATTCATCCGCGCCTGCTGGTCCACCTGATACCCTGCGGAACGTTCCAAATCAAGCAAGCGGGTGAGCAAACTGGAGCTGACGTTTTGTGGTACGACGCGCCCCATCACCGCCCCGACTTCAGGATCGAAAAACGGCGCCACGAGATGCTTGATCAGCCCTTTGGCCGGCACATAGTCTGCGTCAAAGACGATAATGATGTCGGTGTCGACCAATTCGGTGGCGTCCTTGAGCGCTGCAGCCTTGCCGGGTTTACCACTGGTTCGGTGAAAGGGCTGAATCCGGCCGGGATATTGGATAACAAATTCGTCAATGATTTCGCGGGTCCGGTCGCTTGATCGGTCATTAAGAGGCATCAGCAGGATTTTATCGGCTGGATAATCTACCTCCAGCAAGGCTTCGAGACAGCCCGCGATTACCGCTTCCTCGTTATGGGCCGCGATAAAAATCGTGATCTTCGGCCAGTCAGCCGAATCGATATCGATATAGGGGTGGCGCTGATGACCGAATAAACGATTCAGTGTGAAATGGTAATGACGAACGGTATATAAAAATAACAGCAGCAGGATCAGCAGAAAAATCGATACAAAAACATTGACGAGCCAAGAGACGCTGAACTGAAACTCCGCTAAGGTTTGCGGCAGTATGGACACGAAATATCCGAGCATGCCAAAAATACGTTCGCCGAGTGCTAATCCGCCAAAGTCGGCTGGCAGACTAATCGGCAGGACTGAGCTAAATACCTCCAGACTTCGACTGCCAAAATGCGCACATACGGCAACTGCGGAAAACACCGCAAGAAAGGCCCATCTCTGGAATTTTGACAATGGTAAAGCTACTAACTTGCAAATCGAAGCAGGCATATAAAATGTTTATTTTTGTTTAGACAAAAGGTGTTTGAAAAACGTTAATTCAGAGCTGCAGTCAACACCTTATTATTGGAGAGCTTGCTCGGCACCAGCCTTTGGCTAATGATTTCCAAATGATGTCAGGGTTTTATGACGAGAGAGTGACTGTCGGGCAGTGCGATTTTAGGAAAAATAGTCTCTAAGTATTGTGGCTATTCTCTCCGCGCCATGACCGTCACCGTAGGGAGAGATCCCCTGAGCCATCGCCCGATAAGCGTTTTCGTCATCTATCAATCGCTGGGCTTCGCTAACGATACGGTCATAATCGGCACCGACCAATTTGACAACACCTTGCTCTACCGCTTCTGGACGCTCGGTTTCATCTCGCAGTACTAAAACCGGTTTGCCCAAAGCTGGCGCTTCTTCCTGCACGCCACCTGAGTCACTAATAATCAGATAGGCGCGTTTCAACGCAGCGACAAACGGTGCGTAATCCAGTGGTTCGCACAAAATCATATTCGGTCTGTCGGCCAACAATTCGTGGGCAACATCTTTGACGTTGGGGTTGGGATGAACCGGATACAAAAACTGCACCTCCGGGTTGCGTTCGGACAATGTCCGTAGGGCCAAGCAAATATTCCGGAACGGCTCGCCGAAATTCTCGCGGCGATGTGAGGTAATCAAAACCAGGCGTTTGGCTGGGTCCAATTCGATTGGCAACTCCAAATCATTGGCCGCCGTCATCAGTAATGCATCGATCACAGTATTGCCGGTCACGGATATGTCTTGATCCGGGATGCCTTCGCGCAATAAATTTTGTCTGGAACTTTCGGTAGGGGCAAAATGCCAGCGTGCCAAACGGCCGGCAATGACTCGATTGGCCTCTTCTGGAAACGGGTTATTGATGTCCCAGGTGCGTAAGCCGGCTTCGACATGGCCCACAGCGATACGGTGATAAAAACATGCCAGTGCGACAGACATAACGGTGGTAGTATCACCCTGCACCAGCACCACATCGGGCTTTTCGTTCAACAATACGTCGTCCATTTCCAGCAATAAACGCGCAGTTAAAGTCGTGAGTGCCTGGTTGGGACGCATGATATTCAGATCGATGTCAGGCGTAATATTGAAGAAATTCAATACCTGATCGAGCATGTGACGGTGCTGGGCGGTTGCCAGAACTCTTACATTTGCCCAAGGTTCTTTTTTTAGTGCCAAAATCACCGGCGCCATTTTAATAGCTTCCGGACGCGTGCCTACTACACAAAGGATTTTTTTCATCAAAAAATTGAGTTTTAAAGTTTGAAAACGAGTGGAGCTAGACAGGTTTCCGGTTTGCGGATTTCAATTTTTGATCGAAAAATAGCGAACACTGGAAATATAAAATACCGGTTTGTCAATACAAATCACTAGCTTGAAAAGATATATATTGTGATGCGCATCACATTTTTATCTATAGTAAGCTAATTTTCAGCTCATTTCTAGTATAAGATTAAAAATTAGAATTCTTAGTCCAGTTGGGGCATTAGGACTGGTGCCAGAAGAGGAATTTGAGCCGAGATGAGTTAAAGGGCTTAACTCATTGGCGATCCAGACATGTCTGGGAGGCGGCTACGGCGGTTAGCTTAGGCTTGACGCCTTGCAAGGCGCCGGGCTCTCAGTGATAACATCCAATCCAAAGGTTGCCAAGGTGTTGATGAAAAGTAGTAAACCCAATGGCACCAATGTCAACACACCTTGCCGAAAATGTCTAACAGATGAGCTTAGAATTAGACGCCGGTCTTAAGCGGTGAATCATTTGAAAAATGGCGATCTTTCGTCGATGAGTTATTAACCCGCCTCATATTGTTACCAGCGTTCCGTTCGGGCCAAGTTTGACGATGTGTGCCCGCGTCCCGGATTGGCGGTATGGTAGCGCTTCCAAGGGAAGTATATCGATACACCATTCAAGCACCAACACAGCATCTAGCGACAGAAATACCAGTTGTGGATGATCAATGGGGTGTCTCGTTGAACGATATTTACGCCGGATGAAGGGCAGAATCGACGAGGCTCGCAAGTGCCATTGGTGGGAATCCAAGCTTTGTCATGCAATCTGTAAGTGCAAGACGTTGACTTCAAAAAGCTTGCTGTCCGCGAAACCACTGCTCCACCAGAATGCTGATCAGCAAGTACGAATTTTAAATGACTATAGGATAAAATATGATTAATCGGATATGTAGCTTAACGCTCGATTAACCCTATGGCGCTACACAGATTGAATTTAGATAGTCATTTATACGTACATAGCCATAGTGGTGGACTGGGACGCGCCCACAGGCGGCATTTTTAACAGCCTGCTTTATAATGCCGGTCGTCGCGCCGGATTGGGCGCACTGGCCTGGTGTCAACAAATTCAACATAATAGGCATTCATGAAAACACCTAAAAGTATTGAGCCACTGGTACACGATGGCTTGGTTGATGAAGTGCTCCGGCCATTGAAAAGTGGTAAGGAAGCCGCTGTGTATGTCGTTCGTTCCGAAGGCGAGATTCGCTGCGCCAAGGTTTACAAAGAAGCCAATAAACGCGGCTTCCATAAACAAGCGCTATATCAAGAAGGACGCAAAGTACGCAACAGCCGTCAGGCGCGTGCTATGGAAAAAAGCACCAGCTTTGGACGTAAGCAACAAGAAGAAGTTTGGCAAAACGCTGAAGTTGATGCGTTATATCGGCTTGCTGCTGCTGGCGTACGTGTACCCAAACCGTACAATTTTGTCGGTGGTGTCTTGCTGATGGAACTGGTTACAGATCAAGATGGTAACGCCGCTCCACGGCTTAACGATCTTGATTTAACTAAAGAACAAGCGATGGAATACCATGGGCTTTTGATCAAAGAAGTGGTCAAAATGCTTTGTGCGGGCATTGTTCATGGCGATCTTTCCGAATACAACATCCTGCTTGATGAACATGGCCCGGTGATCATCGATTTGCCCCAAGCGGTGGATGCTGCAGCCAACAATAATGCTGCAAATATGCTGGAGCGTGACGTCAGAAATTTGGCCGAATATTTCGGGCAATTTGCTCCGGAGTTGCTAACTACGCAATACGGTAAAGAAATCTGGAAGCTTTACCAAAGTGGGCTGTTGACGCCTGAGGTCAAATTAACCGGCCATTTCAAAGACAATACTAAACGTGCCGATCTTCGCGGCATCATGCGTGAAATTAACGATGCCAGAGATGATGCAATACGGAGACGCTATGAGCGGGAAGACTGATATAAATCAGCAAGTCAAAGATCCATTGCATGGCGTAACGCTGGAAGCTGTCGTGACCGAACTTGTTGTCGTTTATGGCTGGCCAAAATTAGGCCGACTTGTGGATATTCGCTGTTTTAATCACGAACCCAGCATTAAATCGAGTCTCAAATTCTTAAGAAAAACACCTTGGGCCAGAAAAGAAGTGGAAGATTTATATTGCGCACTCAAAGACTCTGTGGAATAACTTCAGCATACTGAAAACCACACATGAGGGTGACATGTTAATCAAAAGCCAAACAGAAATAGCGGGTCACGAAATCACCGATCGTAAGGTATTTGAATCCCGCCGACAGTTTATTAAAGCCGCCACCGCCCTCTCAGCCAGCGCACTATTACCTAATCAAGTGCAGGCCGAGCCAGGCAAATATGCCAATGTCGCCGCCAGCCCCTATTCAATCGCCGTCGCGACAACAGATCGTGAAGACGTCATCAGTTATACCAATTACTATGAGTTTTCCACCAATAAGCAAGATTCAACGTTACTGGCTAAGGGATTAACGACCAGCCCTTGGAGCGTGGAGGTCTTGGGGGAAACAGAAAAGCCAGGCGTTTATCACCTGGAAGACATTTTAAAAGACAACCCGGTAGAAGAACGCATTTATCGGTTTCGCTGCGTTGAGGCTTGGTCGATGGTAGTGCCATGGATAGGTTTTCCTCTGGGCGAAATGCTGAAAAAATTAAAGCCCACCTCAAAAGCAAAATTCGTCCAATTCACCACACTTTACAACCCAGACATTATGGTCGGGCAGCGTTCACATGTGCTGGAATGGCCTTATGTCGAAGGCTTGCGCATGGACGAGGCGATGCATCCGTTAACTATTTTAGCCACCGGCATGTATGGTGACACACTGCCAAATCAAAATGGGGCGCCATTACGGCTAATCGTGCCTTGGAAATACGGCTTCAAAAGCATTAAGGCGATAGTCAAAATAGAATTCACCGAAACCATGCCTGCAACAGCATGGAATAAGAGCGCTCCTGGAGAATATGGTTTTTATGCCAACGTTAACCCCGAGGTTTCTCATCCGCGTTGGAGCCAAAGCCGTGAACGGGTATTAGGCAGCAGCCTTTTTACACCCAAGCGGGCAACAGAAAAATTTAACGGTTACGGCGAACAAGTAGCCGGTCTCTATTCCGCTATGGATTTAACTAAGTTTTTTTAATGCGGCTTAACAAACAACATTGGTCAGTTATTAAACTTCTGGTTTTTACACTCGGTCTGTTACCTTTCTTCGAATTACTTTTTGATGGCATTAATGATCAATTAGGCGCAAATCCAATAGAAACGCTGCATTTTGGTTTTGGTGATTGGGCGCTGCGCTTCTTATGTATCGGCCTGGCATTAACGCCGATAAAAATTATCGCCGGTCAATCTTGGCCAGTTCGCTTTCGGCGGATGATGGGGTTGTTTGCATTTTTCTACGCCAGTTTGCATTTACTGGTCTACGTAGTACTGGACTTATCGTTATCCTGGACGGCATTGATCGATGAAGTGCCAAAAAGTCCATATATATTGGCTGGCTTAGTTACCTACTTATTACTATTACCTTTGGCGCTGACATCAACGCAATCGATGCAAAAACGTTTTGGTCGATATTGGTTGGTGCTGCACCGCTTAGTGTATGTGGCAGCCGTTACTGCATTAGTGCATTACTTTTGGTTGGTCAAAAAGGATTACACACAGCCGCTAATTTACGCGGCAGTAATGACTATGTTGCTTGCCGTTAGAATTTATAAGTTTTACCAAAAACAAATGCGCCCGGTAAAAACAAGGTCACCAGGGTTGAGGCAAAAAAAAACGACTAATAATGAAATTAGTCGTTGAAAGAACTCTAAACCCTTTAGGAGGCTTTATATTTAAGAGTTGCTGCTATTTTACAAGCCTATTGCCGCTAACAAAATGTGGCATATTGCCGCGCGACAGGTTGCCGCAGCCCATTAGGCAAATAAGCCATCACCTTCTCTGTTAAGGCCAAAGCGATCCATTTTTTTATAAAGAGTAGTTCTGGTGATCCCTAGTTTCTTGGCGGCCATGGAAATATTGCCTTCGCAGTCTTTTAGAGCGGTTTTGATACCGTGTAGCTCCCAAGCCGTTAGGCTCATTACCGGAGAATGATCTATAAGTGGCGTAAGTAGAAGTGAGTTAATTGTTGCTGCATCGGTGACAGTGAATTGTTTGAGTTCGGCGACAAAATCAACAGGAAGATCTTTAACGGTAATAAGCTGACTGCTGGCAGTGTAAAGTGTCGCCCTGATAACGTTAATCAATTGACGAATATTGCCAGGCCAAGGATGTTGTTCAATTAAAGAAAGTACTTCAGGGCAAATTTCAATCTCACCATTAGGTGCAATTGCATTTAATTCCCTTTGCAGAATATGCTGAATAATAGTTTTTTTATCAGGCCGTTCGCGAAGAGGTAATAGATGAATTTGCGCGCCGTTTAAACGGTAATAAAGATCGCGACGAAAACGTCCTGCTTCAACCGCTTCCAGCAATTGCACATTTGTTGCGGCAACTACCTGCACATTAACCCGTATCGGTTTACTTCCCCCTACCGGCGTAAATTCAGAGGTTTCCAACACGCGCAATAACGTTGATTGCAAGTCGAAACTCATGTCACCGATTTCATCAAGAAACAAGATGCCTGTATCAGCCAGCATGAATTTGCCTGGTTTTCCGTTAGCTCTGGCACCGGTAAAGCTGCCGGATTCATAACCAAATAATTCACTTTCAATTAAATCATGAGGTATGGACGCGCAGTTAATGGCGATCAGCGGCGCATCTTTTCTGGGTCCGGCATTTTTTAATAAGCCAACAAAATGGTCTTTGCCAACACCTGACTCGCCAGTAATTAAAATGGGAATTTTATATGTCTGGAGCTTAACGGCTTTGTTGATGAGCGTATCTAATTCTTCAGAAATAGCGGAATTACTAATTTGAGGTTGTATTTTTTTGGCTGGATTAAAGTGAATTTGCTCCAATACCCGCTTTTGAGCGGCGGTATTTTGTGCTAAAGGCAAATTAGTATTGACCAGCACACAAATCAAATGCAAAAAAGCAAACAACGAATTCATACTTTCTTGATGATCACTGACTAAGCCAATGATTGCCATCAGGTTGCCAGTATCGTCAAGCAAAGGGTAACCAACGGTGGTAAAAGGATGCAGGACACTTAAAAAATGTTCCATGCCTTGAAAGGCAACCGGTTTTTTTAGAACTGCGGTACTACCTATGCCGTTGTTACCGAGAATTGACTCACACCAATTTGCTCCTTGAACATGCATCCGAGTCATAAAAGATCCTGGGAACTGCTGTTCGCCAGCGACATACAATAATCTGCCTTCAGGGGTCGTCAGCACCATCATTACCCCAGCTTCTTTCAAAAAAACATGAAAGTTGTGGCTCAGCTGTTTAATCAGCTCTTCAATATTGTTAACTGGTTTGTGATGATCAACTGCAGCGTCAATAACTGGATAATTGTCC
>JAQTQN010000026.1 GCA_028712225.1 Methylobacter sp. | reverse complement strand
CCGCAGACAGGCTGTTTCGGTAACGCGCCAATTTATAAACCAACAGCTTAGGCACATCCTTGATCGGTGCAAAACCACCGGCCATGTCGCCGTACAACGTGGCATAACCCACGCTCATTTCGCTTTTATTACCGGTGGTGAGTAACAACTTGCCTTGCTTGTTGGAGATGGCCATCAAGATCACCCCGCGGCAACGAGCCTGGATATTTTCTTCGGTAGTATCTTTGGCCGTACCTGCGAACAACTCAGCCAACATGCCGTTAAATGCCGTCACCGCAGGTTCTATCGGAATGGTGTGATGCTTAACACCCAGCGCCTCAGCTTCCAATATAGCGTCTTCATTACTCATGTCTTGCGTGTAGCACGACGGCATCAGCACCGCTTCGACTTTATCGGCGCCCAACGCATCTACCGCCAAGGCCAGCACCAAGGCCGAATCAATACCGCCGGACAAGCCTAATAACGCACCTTGAAAACCGTTCTTGCGGACATAATCTTTAACCCCCAGCACCAGTGCCTGATAGTCGCTGGAGACTTCCTCATACAGCGGCGCGCAAGTACTTGGCTTGACTTGATTGTCGTCAAACTCAATTACACTAATCTGCTCTTTAAATTCGGCGGCTCTAAACGCCACGTCACCTTGTTGATTGACCACAAATGACGCGCCATCAAAAACCAGCTCATCCTGTCCACCGACTTGATTGACATACACCAAAGGCAGTTGCGCCGCTTTCACCTGGCTACAAATAATAGCTTCGCGTTGATGGATTTTGCCTGAATGAAAAGGCGAGGCATTTAATGTTAATAACAGCTCCGCCCCAGCCTGTTTGTTGTCTTCGATAATTCCCGGCCGCCAGACATCTTCGCAAATAGTCAGCCCGATAAAAGTGCCGTTAAATTCGAATACACAGGGCTTATCACCGGCCGCAAAATAACGCTGCTCATCGAACACGCCGTAATTGGGCAAGGCCCGCTTGCGATAACAGGCCAGCGTTACGCCACCCTGCAACACTACTGCGCTGTTATAAAGCTTATCGCCATACAGCTCGGGAAAACCCACCACCATCGCGATACCATCCACCGCATCGGCCAGCTGATACACAGCATTATTAGCTGCGGCAATAAAATCGGCCCGCAACAGTAAGTCTTCGGCCGGGTAGCCTGTAATCGTCAGCTCGGGAAAAACAATTATTTCCGCGCCCAACTCATCACGGGCATGCTCAGCGGTTTTGATGATGTTGCTAACATTGGCGGCGATATTGCCGACCAGGAAATTGGTTTGGGCTAGGGCGATTTTTAGAGGCATGAAGGGGCAAGAATTGATCGTTTATGTGTTTGAAAATAGCTGGTATCCGGTTTGGACTTCCCAACTTTTAAGATGGCAATAAAGAGTTGTCGTAGCAAAGTCATCTTTGCGATAGGCCAAACGTAAAGCGGCACCAATGTCACTATTTTTAACGTTCTTAGATTTTTTTGCGTTTACATGCAAGGCTAAAGCATTTTCAAAATCATGCCCGTGACATAAATTGTAATAATCAGTAACTCCCGCAATTTTGTTTTCAATTTCTTGTATTTGAGGTATACGCTTTTTGTTAGCTGAGCATTGTTCAACTCGCTCAATACACTTCCGTCTGTCCATAGCCAAATTTATGGAGTCATAGAAATGGGCAATACCAGCTTTAAAATTGAATTCTAAACATTCAATATCATTGAGCCAGCGTAGGCCAGCTAAAAATACCAACGAAGCTAAAAGCTCATCACGCAAAACAGCAAAATCATTACGCCTATCCGGTAAGTATTCAGCAATAACAGCCTCAAAAACTGTATCACGCGATAGCATCATCATTTCTACATCGTGGACATCAGTTAAAAACAGATGATCTATGGTTTCTAGTTGCTGATTTAAATGTAGAAAATCGGCATCGCGGATACCGATAACTTGCCTGGTTTCTTTGATTAACTCAGACAGGGCTTTACGTAGACTTTCTACTCCGCCGTGTACCATTTCAATTTTAGTATTTTCGCCATCGATGAGTTTGGCATAGAGTTTTTGGTCGGTTTCACCTTCAACCAAAATCCATAAGTATTTTTTTCCTGCTGGATGACGAAGTTCAAGGCGAATAGTATTGATGGTTGAGTATTCATCTAAATACTTTCGCATTGAAAGTTTTCCTCTAAATCAACGGTCAAATCCCAACGGTAATTAATAATTTGCGGGGAATGAGTGGCAATAATTACGTTAATTTTTTGTAGCTCAATAATTTTCAACAGGTCATCAAGAAATTGTTTTTGCCAAACAACATGTAATGAAAGCTCAGGCTCATCAATCAACACCAATGTTCCAGGTTGCACCTTAAACAGCAATTCATAAAGCAATACGACTTCTTGCTGCTCACCGGATGATAAATCGCCTAAAGCTAAAGATTTGCCGCGACTGGTACTAAATTTAAAACCGTCTTTTTTGGAAATATCTATACGTTTAAAGGTAAATCGACGCTCATTCAATATTTCAGTAAAAGCTTTTAACTTGTCGAGAAGCTCAGAAAATACCGCAAGCTTCTTTTCAGCATCATTAATATAAACATAAAGAGCCTTTGCATTTTCTGTCTTATAAGTTGGATGACTATCTTCTTTAATCTCTGATAGACCATATTCGCTCAAAGCTTTTTGTATTTCCTTAACTTTATCAAAACGTTGTTTAAACTCCTCTTCAGAAATATCTAGTTGCTGATCGAAAAGGCGGCGAGGAAAACTACTGTCTAGCTCTTGAGTGATTTGTGATGATTTAGCTAAAGTTTCTTTAATATTTTCACGAAGTTCTTTGGCATACTCTTCAATAGTGTTGCTAAACGCACTAACACCCTTGTCCCTGTTTGATTCAAAAAGACTCATTTGCCTTTGTCTTTGCCCCATTCTAGTGTCTGGCACAGGGCGCAATAACCGCTGCTCACGAATAAAATAAACAGTAGGAATTTTATTAAAATTTTTGGGGAGTTCACCTTCATTTAACTCATCTTCGAACTCTGGAAATTCAAGCGTTACTTTTTTTAATAAGTCATTTTTATCGTAAATCTCATCTGTACGCCGATCTATCCATCTGTTTTCGTCGATTTGACGAAAAGGTAATCGTCTTAATATTTTTTCTAGGGACTTGTTATTCCAACGCGCAAGTATTGCCCCATCCTTAGCTATTACCGAAACTTCACTATTTGCTTTTTTCTCTAAAGTAATCGTATCGCCATCAGTAAATACCAAAACAATTTTCTTAAACAATAAACAAGCGAAGAAGAAGCCATTTTTCGCAGCCAATGCATCCAGTATTTTCAATACCGTAGTTTTACCGTAACCATTCGGCCCCGTTAAAATAGTTACGCCTTCTTTTTTAAATTCGATGTCGTAATCGAAAATATCAAATAATTTTTCGATTTTGATGCTTGTTAACATGGTGGTTCCTGTTTCAATCTAATTTGAGCCCTACAAACAGCCCTTCATCGCCACGCCAATATCGGTAGGTGAATTCACTACTTCAATCCCGGCAGCTTTCAGCGCGGCGACTTTGCCCGCTGCGGTGCCTTTGCCGCCGGTAACAATCGCGCCGGCATGACCCATGCGTTTTCCGGGCGGCGCGGTTTGGCCGGCGATATAGGCGACGACCGGCTTGGTGACATGGGCTTTGATATATTCTGCGGCGTCTTCTTCTTCGCCGCCGCCGATTTCACCGACCATGACGATGCCTTTGGTTTGATCGTCAGCTTGAAAGCGGCTGAGCACGTCGATGAAATTCATGCCGTGAATCGGATCGCCGCCGATACCGACGCAGGTGCTTTGCCCCAAACCTTGCCTGGTGGTTTGATCGACCGATTCATAAGTCAACGTACCTGAACGAGAGACAATGCCAATCGAGCCGGGCAGATGGATGTTGCCGGGCATGATGCCGATTTTGCATTCGCCGGGAGTGATAATGCCGGGGCAATTGGGGCCGATTAACAATGCGCCGGTGTCGGCCATGGCAGCTTTTACTCGCAGCATCTGCAAAATGGGGATACCTTCGGTGATGCAAACGATGAGTTTTATTCCGGCATCAACAGCTTCCAGAATGGCATCGGCTGCGTAAAAAGGCGGCACGTAAATGACACTGGCAGTCGCGCCGGTGCTGTTTACGGCATCGGCAACGGTGTCGAATACCGGCAAGCCTAAATGGCCTTCTCCGCCTCGCCCAGGTGTTACGCCGCCGACCAATTGGGTACCGTATTCCAGCGCCTGACGAGAATGAAAACTGCCTTGCTTGCCGGTGAAACCCTGGCAAATGACTTTGGTGTGTTTGTTGATCAAAATGCTCATCGACTCTATCTTCCTTTCGCTAATGCCACGACTTGTTCAGCGGCATGTTCCAAATCGTCTGCAGCAACGATATTCACGCCGGATTTAGCCAGCAACTCACGGCCTTGTTCGGCATGGGTGCCTTCCAATCTTACGACCACCGGTACGGTCACATGGACTTGTTCAACCGCCGCTAAAATGCCTTGTGCAATCACGTCGCATTGCACGATGCCACCGAAAATATTTACCAACACCGCTTTTACCTCCGGGTCGGAAAGAATCAATTTGAAAGCTTCGGAGACTTTTTCAACCGTCGTGCCGCCGCCGACATCCAGAAAATTGGCAGGGAATCCGCCTTTAAGTTTAACCAAGTCCATAGTCGCCATCGCCAAGCCAGCGCCATTGACCATGCAACCGATATTGCCGGACAAGGTGATGTAATTAAGCCCGAATTGCTGGGCTTCGTTTTCTTTTGGATCTTCCTGCTCAGGATCTTGCAGCGCGGCAATATCAGGATGTAAAGCCAGCGCGTTATCGTCGAAATTGATTTTGGCATCCAGCGCTAACAACTCGCCACTGTCGGTTTCTATTAACGGATTGATTTCTATCTGGCTGGCATCTTTAGCCAAAAACAATTGATACAAACCGCCCATTAGCTTTTCCAGTTCACGTAGTTGCCCACCTTTAAGGCCTAATGCAAAACCGACCTTGCGGCATTGATAGCCTTGCAAACCGGCCGCCGGATGAATGGGTACCGAGATAATGCGTTCTGGTGTGTCGTGAGCAACGGTTTCAATGTCCATACCACCAGCGGCGGAAGCGATAAACATCAGGCGCTGGCTACTGCGATCAACCACTAGGCTGAGGTACAGCTCACGTTTAATCGGATAAATTTTTTCGATTAACAAGGAGTTAATCGGTAATCCTTCCGCACCTGTTTGCTGGGTCACCAACCATTGCCCTAGCAAATTTGCGCTGAACTCCTTAACTTCCCTCAGGCTGTTAGCCAATTTAACGCCACCGACTTTGCCCCTCCCACCCGCATGGACCTGGGCTTTAACGACCCAGCCTTCACCGCCCAATGCTCTAGCTACCAGCTCGGCCTGTTCTGGCTTGGTCACTTGTTTTCCTTCAGGCACAGGTATTTGGTAGTCCTTAAATAACTGTTTGGCCTGATACTCATGAATATTCATTATTGCTCCTCGTTGGCAGGTCGACATCGGCGGATTGTTGCAAAGCTTTGTTCCCGCTTTGATTCAAGGCTTAAATCAAAGTATTGGCATCAATGCTATGCTTGATTAATCGTGTGGGTATTCTATCCAAGTCCTTACAAAACGCTATGTTAAAAAACACCACCTCCGCAAACGCCAATAACATTTACCCTTGTCCTTTTTCCAGGGATTACAGCATCCCATCGACACAGGCTTGGCGATTGTTAAAGGTATTTTTAAGCTACCGCTTAGTGCTTGCTTGTTTGTTTGTCTATTTGTTTTACCAACACAGGGGCCCTCTCCCTCTTGGCCCTTATGGACAACAGCTATTTCTCGATGGCAGCTGGACTTACCTGCTGCTAACTATTCTGTCAATCATCGCCACCGCTTGGCGGATTACCGGCTATGCCATGCAGGCGCAATGGTTGATTTTTACCGACATTATCATGCTTACGTTGCTCATGCATGCTTGCGGCGGTGTAAACAGCGGCATGGGCGTATTACTCGCAGTTTCAATCGCTTCCGGGGGATTACTGATCGGCGGCATTTGTTCGATTGTATTCGCGGCAATTGCCAGTTTGGCGGTAATTTCCGAACAAGTTTTCGCTGATTACAACAATAGTTATACGGCCATTTCTTACACTTATGCGGGCATGCTGGGCGCTGCTTTTTTTACCATCGCGTTACTGGCGCATGTGCTGACTCAGCGTAGCACACAAACTTTGCAACTCGCCAAGCAACAGCGCCAAACCATCCTCAATCTGGAGGAGCTTAACCGCTATATCATCCAGCATCTGCAATCGGGCATTCTTATCATCGATAAAGCGCAAGCCCTGCAAATGGCCAATGAAGCGGCCTTGCGCTTGTTAAATTTGGCCATTCTACCTACTCATCTGGCCGCAATTTCATCACAGTTATCTGAGGCTTTTAACACTTGGTTGCAGGATACTGAACAAGATGCCGTACTGCTCAAGCTTACTGACCAATCTGAAATTCGCAGTCGTTTTATGGTGCTGCCTGCCGGTCGAAACGTGTTTTATTTATGCATTCTGGAAGACATGTCGCTATACAACCAGCGTCTGCAGCAAAGTAAGTTGGCTTCCTTAGGCCGGTTAACCGCCAGCATCGCCCATGAAATACGTAACCCACTAGGCGCTATTAGCCATGCCGGCCAATTGCTGTCAGAAAACCCGCAGTTATCCCCGCAAGATCAGCGTTTAACCGAGATTATTCAAACCCACTCTGTTCGAGTCAATCACATCATCGACGACATTTTGCAACTCTCCCGCAGAACGGCATCCCGTCGAGAAACCATCGTGTTACAACCGTGGCTGGAAGACTATCTGGCGATGTTTATTATTGAAAAGGCTATCGACGCCAATCTTTTCAGACTACACATGATACCCACGCCCTTGTCTGCATTCGTCGATCCAGGCCACTTAAAACAGATTTTGGACAATCTATGTCAAAACGCATTGAAATACGGCAATGCTGGAGCTGGAACCATTGTTGTACGTGTATTTCTATTTCAACAAGCCCCGTGCATCGAGGTGATAGACAATGGCGAAGGCATCAAGAAAGAACATCTTGTGCATCTATTCGAACCCTTTTTTACCACTTCCAGCAGCGGCACGGGCCTTGGCCTGTACATTTCCAAAGAACTGGCCGAATTAAACCAGGCTAATTTGAGCTATCATTTGACTGCAGAAAACCACAGCTGTTTTCGCCTATGCCTTCTGAATGCAGAACAATCCTTGATCGAAATATGACAAAACCACTGGCGTTAATCGTCGACGACGAACCCGATATTCTAGAATTGCTGGAAATTACCCTTAACCGCATGAACATCCAAACGTGTACTGCGGAAACTATTGCCGATGCTAAAGCCTTATTACAACAACAGTCATTTGATCTTTGTTTGACCGATATGAAATTACCGGATGGCAATGGTTTGGAGCTGGTCGACCATATCCAATCACTGCGCCACCCGATTCCGGTCGCCGTAATTACCGCTCACGGCAATATGGATACTGCCATTTTGGCAATGAAAAAAGGCGCGTTTGACTTTGTCTCCAAACCACTTGAATTACCCGCGTTCAGGCAACTAATCACCAGCGCCCTCAAACTTTCCGACCCTGCCGCCCCTAAAGAACGGCGCACTCGTCATACCTTATTAGGCGAATCTGCGGTAATGCGCGAAATCCGGTCAAAAATAGACAAATTGGCACGCAGCCAAGCGCCGGTATATATCAGTGGTGAATCTGGCTCAGGCAAAGAATTGGTGGCGCGATTGATACATCAACAAAGCGCCCGCAGCGATAAGGCTTTTGTTGCCATTAACTGTGGAGCAATTCCTTTGGAGCTGATGGAAAGCGAATTCTTTGGTCATAAAAAAGGCAGCTTTACCGGCGCAGTCAGCGACAGTAAGGGCTTATTTCAAGCCGCAGAAGGTGGCACGTTGTTTTTGGATGAAGTAGCCGACTTACCGCAATCGTTGCAGGTCAAATTACTGCGTGCCATTCAAGAGAAAAAAGTTCGCCCTGTTGGCGAGCAGATGGAAATCCCGGTAGATGTACGCTTACTCAGCGCTACTCACAAAAACCTGGCCAGCCTGGTGAAGGAAGGCAGTTTTAGACAAGATTTATATTATCGGATCAATGTTATCGATTTACATATTCCGCCGCTACGTCAAAGAAACGACGATATATCCGAGTTGGCTGAACATATTTTGATCAAACTAACTGAAAACGATACAAACCCGCCCCACCTGACACCGGCGGCTATGGCGGCATTACAGCAATATTCGTTTCCCGGTAATGTACGGGAATTGGAAAATATTTTAGAACGGGCATTGGCGCTATACGATGGCAACACTATCGACGTCGATGACCTTAATTTGCCGCTACTTACCCATCAGGCAGCGGAATCACCGGACTATGATCCGGGACTCGGCTCACTGGAAGAGCATTTGGAAACTATCGAAAGAAAAGCTATCACTCAAGCACTGGAAGATAACAAATGGAATAAAACCGCCGCAGCAAAACAGTTGGGCTTATCGTTCCGGTCGTTTCGCTATCGGTTAAAAAAGCTTAAGCTGGAAGAATAACTGTCAGCGCCAAAGGGCACTATTTTAAAGTGCCCTCAACACTGTAAAATTAAGCGCGATATTTTTCCATCTCTTCCAGCTTAGCGATTGCCTGCTTTATTTTGCTCTCAACTTCAGCGTCTAATTCATTGTTTTTATAAACTTTATCCAAAAACCCTTCTGCAACCAACGCGTCTTTTATCCAACGTTTAGTAAAGCGGTAGTTACTGTAGGTCGTGGCTACTTCACCTGTGGAGGGATCTTTCAAACCCTTTTTGCCAGCGGCTACTGGTGCCGCTGCTTTTGTTTCCTTTGAGGTGTTAGTAGCCGTTTTTTTGCTGGCTTCTGGCTTTTTCTCTTTCACCACCTCAATGGCAACGGCTTCAGGCTTAGCAACCGGTTGTTCAGTTACTTGTGACTCTGCGTGAGTAGTCTTTTTAGCGTTGGGCTTAGGTTCGTTAACGATGACGTAAACGACATAGGCAACAAACACAGTTGTTAATATAAATAGCACTTCAGTCATAACGAATCTCCACCTAGTCAATTGATTTATTATTATGTCCCCCAATCTTCAGCGACTGCTGGGTAGCAGGCCAACCATATCGCTAGCGCTGAAATATACCAGATGCTGGAGAGAGGAGCTTAATGTTTTGCAGTTAAGGGCTTGGTCTAAAAATCAGGCCAGTCCCATCGCATATTTAGCTAACAGTGACTTGGCCGCCGGCAGTTGATCGAGTAAACCTAAACCGATATTTCTTACCGCCGCCAAGGCTAGCCAATCATTAGAAAAAATGCGTACGACATTGTCGGTGAAGGTGATGGTGCGGTCGTGATCTTGTTGTCGGACTTTGGCAAAGGTTTGTAAAAACTCAAGAGAACCAATGTCTTTACCATTTTTATGTTGTTCAACCAGCATTTCAGCGAGTTGCACAACATCACGAAGGCCTAAGTTAAAACCCTGCCCCGCTACCGGGTGCAATTGATGCGCAGCATTACCGATGATCACAGTGCGCTCAGCCAACATTTGCCCGGCTCGAATCAATGACAACGGAAACGCCCGCCTAGGCGCAGTAAGAGCGAACGCCCCCAACTTGTAACCAAAGCATTCTTGTAGCGCAGCCACAAAATCGGCTTCGCTGCCGGACATAAGTGTCTCGGCGTCGTGATTGGTGCGCGTCCAAACTACCGCGCTGTGATTGGCATCAATGGGTAATAATGCCAAGGGCCCGGAACTGGTAAAGCGTTCGTAAGCGGTGTTGTTATTTGGGAGACTTGATTTTACTGTAGTGACCAAAGCAGTTTGATCGTAGTCTGTGCGTTGCAGGGGGATTTCCAATAAGTTGCGTACCGATGAGTTGCCGCCGTCTGCGCCGACTAGCAATTTAGCGGTCGCTATAACAGACTCTTGGCCTTGTTTTAAACTAACGTTGACTTGCTCTGAGCCCGCCATTAGACCAACTACTCTGGCAGGACAAATCTGTTCTATACCCGCTTGCTCAACTAATCCGGCCAGATGCGTTTCAATAGTCCGTGCGGTAATCACATAGCCCAGTGCCGCAACCTGTTCTTTTTCCGCAGATAATCTGACCTTGCCAAAATGGCCTTGATCCGACACATGAATATGCTTGATCGCCATTGCTTCATGGCTCACGCCTTGCCACAGACCTAACTCGTCAAGCTTGGCAACCGTACCGGCTGCCAATGCCAAGGCACGGTCACCGGCAGGAGAGTCATGCAATTGTTGACGCGTATTTGCCTCAACCACTGCCACGCTCAAACCGCTGTCTTTTAACGCCAGTGCGAGACAGTTCCCGGCCAGACCGCCACCGACAATCAAAATATCATAATCATGTTGCATCAAGCCACCTGCATCAATGCTTCAATGTCAGCGATGGTTTTAGGCACGCCACCGGTTAACACTTCATGCCCTTGCGCAGTCACCAGCACATCATCTTCAATACGGATACCAATGCCGCGCCATTTGGCATCGACCGTTTTACAGTCGACGGGAATATAAAGGCCCGGCTCTACCGTCAGCACCATGCCGGGTTCCAGCAAGCGCCATTCTTGATTGATTTTGTAGTCGCCGACATCATGCACATCCATGCCTAACCAATGGCCGATTCGATGCATGTAAAACTGTTTATATTTTTCGTCTTTAATCAGTTTACTCACTTTGCCTTTGAGCAAACCCAGGGCAACCAGACCTTTGGTCAGCACTTGCACCGAGGCTTCATGAGCTAGATTCCAAGGCACACCTGGTTTAATTTGTTCAAGCGCTGCCGTTTGGGCGTCCAGCACCAACTGATACAGTTGTTTTTGTGGGTCGGTAAATCGCCCGGAAACGGGGAAGGTACGGGTAATGTCGGCGGCATAATGATCGCACTCGGCCCCGGCATCAATCAGCAGCAAATCGCCGCTTTTGATTTTATCGGTATTCTCGGTGTAATGCAGTACACAGGCGTTTTTACCCGCAGCAACGATAGACGGGTAAGCCACTGCGCGTAGGCCATTTTGAGCAAAGTGATAAAGCAACTCGGCTTCTATCTGATACTCATAGAGCCCGGGTTTACATTTTTGCATCGCGTTAGAATGCGCAGCGGCCGATATTTCTGCCGCACGACGCATGAGTTTAAGCTCCGCAGTACTTTTGAACAGGCGCATTTCATGCAGAATATGCTCTAACGACACCAATTCACCTGGGGCCACTGCGCCATTTCTGGACTGGCTACGGATATGCTTGATCCACTCCAACAAGTTATGATCCAAGTCTGAATCCCGGCCCATCGGATAAAAAACCTTAGTCTTGTTTTCCAATAATCCCGGCAGGATGTCATTCAAATCATCAATCGGAAAGGCATCGTCGGCTTCGTAATGCTTGGTTGCACCTTCAAGCCCTGCATGCGCACCTTCCCACAAGGCTTTTTTTTCATCGAACTCTCGGCAGAACAATAAGTATTCGCCTTGCTCCCGGCCGGGGATAAATACGGCTAAAGCTTCGGGTTCGTTAAAACCGGTCAAATAATAAAAATCACTGTCCTGCCGAAACGGATAGTCCACATCACGGTTTCTGGTGCGCGTAGAGGCACTGCCAATCAGTGCGATATTACCTTTGCCAATACGCTGCATAAGTTGTTTGCGGCGTTTTTTGAATTCGCTTTGTTTCATGGGTTGCTCGTTTATCGCGGTTACGGCTTAATGGAGAGTATTGTTGCCAATGCTAAGTTCATCGCGCAATAACAGCACGGCTGATCTTAAAAACTCGGTCACTTCCATCAACGCATTTTCATCATCTTCGCCTGAAACATCTTCAGTCTCCAGCTTGGTGATCTCGACAATATCTTTAAGAATTTCAGTCACATCACCAGGCCAATTGGATTTTGGATTCGCAAAACCCACACCCGCCAAAAATCCTATACACCAATTTCTTAATGCTTCAATTTGCTCGTTTAACGGGCTGTCTTCGTCGGGCAAAAACAAATCAAACTCGAATTCGTCGCTATTTAATAAGCGGCGTGTCTCCTCAAACAATCGCACGAGCACCTCTTGCTGATCTTCAGCTATCGGTAAGGCATTGCGTAATAGCTCGGTCAGCCACTGTTTGCTTGCTACGTGATCATTAACGCACAACATACCGGTTGCCATGCCGTGCGCTTCAGCGGCAGATAGCCGGGCGTCACTTTGGATCACTATTGAATTTATTACTTGATAAGCCATAACACCCACATGATAATTTTTCTGGCGTTAAAATAACGGGGGCCTATGCTACCATGTTCGCAGTCCAATGAGGACATGGCGGATGGTGGTTTACCCAACCTTCGCTCAACTATTCATCAAGCTCTTGCGGGCATGACCCGCTCCTAAGAAATTGAAGTGACCACCATGACACAACTCCCATCAAATCAAGTGCAGGAATTACAAGAGCTCGAGAACCGGCTGGATAAGCTAATTGAGCAATACGCAACGATTAAGAACGAAAATAATTCCTTGAAAACAAAACAGGATGCCTTGGTTCGAGAAAAAGCCAAGCTGCTGGAAAAAACCACCCTGGCAAGATCTCGCGTCGAAGCCATGATTACTCGCCTTAAAGCAATGGAGCACGGCTCATGACTCAAAAAACGCTGCCGGTATCGATCACCATTATGGGCAAAGAATATAAGATTGCCTGTGCCGTTGAAGAGCAGGATGATCTGATTCATTCTGCCCAACAGCTGGATGCACAAATGCGCAAATTGCGTGATTCAGGCAAAATCGTCGGCCCTGACAGAATTGCAGTAATGACCGCGCTGAATTTGGCACACGAGCTGCAAATGCTGAAAACGCAAAATGCATTGTTAAATCAGCAACTGAGCGAATGTCTTGGAAAATTAAGCCAAAAGATAGAAAACGTTTTGGATAATCCGTAAACAGGCTAAACTATAACCCTGTATCTCCTGCAGCGTTCGAGGGTGTGCTGGGTGTTTCCTGAACCTGTATTACCCCCGGGGGCTGTTATCCGTTTTGGTGCGCATGCCCGTCTTGTACGGGAAGCCTGATTAACGGTCATGTCCCCACTTGAACCGCCGGTTCAAGGACGAAGGCATACTACGGCGCAGGCGGGAGATACGTTCCACTCTGCATAGCAAAAATCCCTCATGAACTACTGGCTAATGAAGTCCGAACCAGACACGTTCGGCATCCACGACTTATTCAACAAACCCAATCAAACCGAGCACTGGGATGGCGTACGTAATTACCAAGCCAGAAACATGATGCGGGATGATATGAAACTGGGCGATTTGGTTTTTTTCTATCATTCCAACTGCGACGAGCCCGGCATAGTCGGTATTATGGAAATCGTAAAGGAAGGCTACCCTGATTTTTTTGCCTTCGATCCTGAAGATAAACACTTTGATCCTAAAAGCGACCCGGCCAATCCACGCTGGATGATGGTCGATGTTAAATACCTCAAAACCCTGTCGCGCACCATCACCCTCAAAGAACTCAAGCTAAAAGAAGAGCTAGCCGATCTGGCCCTGCTAAGACGCGGAAATCGTTTATCGATCATGCCGGTAAGCCAGACGCAGTGGGATTTTATTTTGTCATTGGAATAAGTGAGCTACTTCGCATTGCCACCAGAAAATAACCGATAGGCCGGATTATCCGTTTCTTCTTGATAGATAAACCCTAAGCCATCCAGGCAATGCTCAAACACTGGCTTTTCTGCATTGGCTATTTGCACACCCATCAACACTTTGCCGAATGCGGCGCCATGATTGCGGTAATGAAATAAGCTGATATTCCATCGTCCGCCCAGCGCCAGCAAAAATTTCAATAACGCGCCTGGTCGTTCGGGAAATTCCAAGCTGTAAATCAACTCGCTAAGCTCGCAAGGCGCATGGCCTCCGACCATGTAACGAATATGTTCTTTGGCCAGTTCATTGGCAGTCATGTCGGTTACCGGAAAGCCCTGCTCCTGCAATTCATTAACCACAGTCGCCCGATCCGCTTCAAGGCCGCTACTCGAAAGCCCGACAAAAACCTGCGCCTGAGCCGGGTTGAAATAGCGATAATTAAATTCGGTAATACTGCGGCCGCCGAGCATTTTGCAAAAATGTAGAAAACTGCCCGGCACTTCCGGGATTGTCACCGCCAGCAAGATCTCCCGATGCTCACCTACTTGCGCGCGTTCAGCCACATAGCGCAAGCGATCAAAGTTGATATTAGCGCCGCTATCTATCGCCACCAACGTTTGCCCGGTGACCTGCTCGCGTTCAACATACTTCTTTAAACCTGCAATAGCCAACGCCCCCGCCGGTTCAGCAATGGAGCGGGTATCGTCGAAAATATCTTTAATCGCCGCGCAGATTTCGTCCGTGTTGACGGTAATAACTTCATCAACATAATGTTGCGCCAGACGGAACGGTTCTTCGCCGACTTGTTTAACCGCCACCCCGTCCGCAAACAGCCCCACTTGTTTGATGATGACCCGGCTTTTTGCCTGTAGTGCGCGATTAAGGCAATCGGCATCATCCGGCTCAACGCCAATGATTTTTATATCCGGGCGTACAAACTTTACATAGGCAGCCACGCCGGCAATCAAGCCTCCACCGCCCACTGGGACAAAAATTGCCTGTAAATCGCCGGTTTGTTGCCTAAGAATCTCCATCGCCACCGTGCCCTGCCCGGCTATTACATCAGGATCATCGTAAGGATGGATAAACACCATGCCTTTTTGTTCTGCCAACTCTTTGGCGTGTGCATAAGCATCATCATAAGAATCGCCGAATAACACAATCTTGGCGCCCCTGGATTTAACTGACTTAACTTTAATTTCCGGGGTGGTTTTGGGCATCACAATCAACGCTTTAATACCCAAGTACTTAGCCGATAAGGCCACACCCTGCGCGTGATTACCCGCAGACGCGGCAATCACGCCTTTTGCCTTGGCTGACTCATCCAGCAAGGACATCTTGTTATAGGCTCCACGAATTTTGAAAGAAAACACCGGCTGCAAATCTTCCCGTTTTAACAAGACGGTATTATTCAATCGCTCCGACAGCGATAACGCTTTATCCAATGGCGTTTCTATCGCAACATCGTAGACTTTGGCTCGTAATATCTTTTCTATGTAGTGTTTTAGCATTAGCAAAAATCGGCTGAGTAATAGGGGCTTCTTAAGGTATTATCACACATCAATTAACTCTTACCGCAACCCTTACTACACAAGGAAAAACTATGACCCAAGATGAATTAAAACAAAAAGTGGCTCAAGCGGCACTCAAGTACATCAAAGATGTACCCATTATCGGCGTGGGCACCGGCTCTACCGTTAATCATTTCATCGACTACCTGGCTGATTTTAGAGGCCAAATTGAAGGCGCGGTCTCCAGTTCAGAATCAAGTACGCAACGCTTAAAAAAACTGGGCATCCCGGTTCTGGATTTAAACTCCGTAGGCCCGCTTGAAGTTTATATTGATGGTGCCGATGAAGTTAATCCGCAAAAACATCTAATCAAAGGCGGCGGCGGCGCATTAACCCGCGAAAAAATCATCGCTGCGGCCAGTAAACAGTTTGTTTGTATTGTCGATGAAAACAAGACTGTCGATATATTAGGTGCATTCCCGTTACCTGTGGAAGTCGTCCCCATGGCAAGAAGCTATGTCGCCAGAGAACTCGTTAAACTGGGCGGACAGCCGATATGGCGCGAAAATTACATCACCGATAACCACAATGAAATCCTGGATGTACACAACCTGAGCATTATGGAGCCGAAAAAACTCGAAGCCATTATCAACAACATTGTTGGCGTTGTAACAGTAGGCATTTTTGCCGAACGTCCCGCAGACATCGTGTTAATTGGTAAAGGCACTGAAGTCGTTACTCTTTAAATAGGGTTGCCATAGCCAGACATGAGCTATGGCACTAACAATAATTAACAGCAATACAAACCAGGGGATAAATTATGAACAAAATTATATTGTTAGCTGCTGCAATGCTATTTTCCAGCAGCACCTTTGCCAAGACCGACCATTATCTATTGCTTGAGAGCAGCCATGTGCAGCATTTGAAAATCACCACCGTCGGTGATGACGTCAACGTTAGTGCTGATGTGGATTTCGAGCCAAATGACACAGAGAAAGGCAGCCATGGATGCTCTGCGGATATTGCAGGCAAAGCCAAACACGTAAATGAAAACGAATTGGTATTGAAAAAACAGCTTGAAGGCGAAGCTAAGTTTTGCTCGCTGAATATTAAATTAACGCCAACTGGCGCAGTAATTGAGCAATCGGCCGACTGTAGTTATTTTACCGCCGGCAGTTGCCGTTTCTCTAGCGAAGGCAAAGAGCTGGTAAAGGTTAAATATATCCGGGAATAGGTTCTGCTCTACAAAAGTTGGGTTGCGAAGCGCAACCCAACTTTCATAGTCTGAGGACCAAAAATAAGCAGCTTGGTTTAATCCGTTGAAAAACTTAGAGCCCTGTTAATTTACAACCCGTTATATGCCAAAACTCAAAAGCCTCAGTTATGCTCGATAAAAACACCCCAAAGCAAAGCCAAATCATCATGGATAATCAAGGAGTGCTTAGGTCCAGTGCAAAAATTGCTGGACTTGATGGTCTAAGAGGTCTTGCAGCTAGCATTGTACTAGTCACGCATATGTCAAATTGGGGTTTCCATTTGTTTCCGGGGTTTGATTTGCGTGGAATTGGTAGGAGTGGTGTGGTTTTGTTTTTTGTACTCAGCTCATTTTTGCTGACATCACAAGTTCTTAGTTGGCCAGTACCGCTACTTCTCAATCCAAAACGCTGGCTCGATTATTTAGAGGCTCGTATTTTCAGGATATGGCCGCTTTTTCTCTTTGTCCTAGCATTCTCTTTGGGTACAAGTTATCTCCATCTTTTTCCTGTATTGTGGCGAGCAGCGCCATTATTTAGAGACCTTCCTGTTCCAATGCCTTGGGATTCCCTGCAAGAACACTTACTGATGAAAAAAGGGGAGGATATTCTCTGGACTATTCCGGTAGAATTCAAATTCTACCTATTATTGCCATTGATACTATTGGCAATACTTATTCCATTGCGCGACTATCTGGTCGTGGCGATATCAGTTCTCTTTATCGCAATCCTTACAACTTTCTGGCTTATTCCTGTCGCTGACGGTGGGGTAGATACATTCCCGTTCATCGGAGTGTTTCTTACAGGAATTCTATTAGCTTTCGTACGTCGTAGCGATATTGAAAAGGGTAATAAATCGTGCCCCATTTTATATGAGGCATTAGCATGGCTTTGTTTCGCAATTTTTGTATGCCTTATCCCTTCGGTATATTTTTCTATAACGAATATGCCAACGCCGTTTACCGAAGCAAAATCACATTCCTTTTATGCAACACTTTGGGCGTTTATGATCTTGTGTATGCTTCGCGGCACAGGGTTCATGAGACAAATTTTAGACTCCCGCCTACTTGTTTTCTTGGGAATGATCAGCTTCAGCCTTTATCTCTGGCACCGCATCCCAATCAATCTAATGCATCGACTTACCTATTTCCATCAAATTGATTTCATACCTGCCGAAATGAAGGCAGGAATTATCTTACTTGTATCTATTGGGATAGCATATACATCATATGCAGCCATTGAGCGCCCGATTATCCGATGGAAAGCCAATCGGCGTAAATCAGCAAAAATCACATAAAGAAGAGCGGCAGATTAAATCAACAGCCAAGCAGGACACGTGCTTGGCTGTTGATTTATAAAAATTAATTACTTAACGTAAGTCAACCAATCGGCATGATCGCCACGACGGCCATGGACATAGTCAAAGTACAAAGATTGCAATTTTTCAGTAATCGGGCCGCGACTGCCGCTGCCTATCTTGCGATTGTCCAATTCTCTGATCGGCGTAACTTCTGCGGCAGAACCGGTAAAGAAGGCTTCATCTGCCACGTAAATTTCATCGCGGGTAATGCGTTTTTCGGCGACATCAAAGCCTTGCTCTCTGGCGATAGTCATCACGGTATCGCGAGTAATGCCTTCCAATGCCGAAGTCGTTTCGGGGGTGTAAATTTTACCGTCGCGAACGATAAACAAGTTTTCTGCGCTGCCTTCAGCCGCAAAGCCTTCATGATCCAACATTAACGCTTCATCGTAGCCGTTGGCGCGGGCTTCTTGTAACGCCAGTATTGAGTTGATGTAATTGCCGTTGGCTTTGGCTTTACACATAGTACTGTTGTGATGATTACGAGTGTAAGACGAGGTGCGGATTCGAATGCCTTGTTCAATGCTGTCCGCACCCAGATAAGCGCCCCACGACCAAGCCGCGACCATCACATGCACTTTCAGGTTGTCGGCTCTTAAGCCCATGCCTTCAGAACCCAAAAAGCACATGGTGCGGATGTAAGCGCTGTCGAGGTTGTTTTTGGCAAGCGCATCAAGTTGTACTTGATTGATTGTCTCTTTATCAAACGGCATGGTCATCGCCATGATGTGCGCCGAGCGAAACAAGCGGTCGGTATGGGTTTGGTTTCTAAAAATCGCCGTGCCTTTTTCAGCATGATAGGCTCTGATGCCTTCAAACACGCCCAAACCATAATGCAAGGTATGCGTCAGGACATGGACTTTAGCTTCACGCCACTCAACCCATTGTCCATCCAGCCAAATAACGCCATCTCTATCGTCCATCGTCATCGTTTATTCTCCAATATGTTTGAATATGATTGTTTTAGTGAAGCTTTAAAAGTATGTAGCAGGTTCGACCAATTCACCACGCATGCGACTTACTTAATATTTTTTTATCGTTGATGCTGAGTCCGGCAAAGCGCTGTGAATTATTCCATGACATCGCGCCAGATGCCTTCAATCTGCATTCTCATGTCAGCCATCTCGGCTTCATCAACCAGCGCGCGATCGCCTTGTAATACCTGCTGATGACCTACATCCCGGTAAGCGCAATAAGCGGTTTTAAGTGTTTTTGCGACGGTTTCAGACATAAATCCGTCTGCTTGCAAGCCTTCCAATAGCCTGACATTATCGGTGTAAGTGGTTAACGCCGGATTGTTTGCCGCACGAGCCAGAATGCCAAATTGTACTATAAACTCAATATCGGCAATACCGCCCTTACCTTGTTTAAGGTCAAACTTGGTCTCATCTTTATCCGTTAATGCCGTGCGCATTTTTTCGCGCATTTCCCTGACTTCAGTTTTTAGCAGCTGGTAATCTCTGGGTAAGCTTAAAACGCGTTTGCGTATCGCTTCATAGTTTGCTTTTAATTTAGCATCCCCGGCGATAAACCGCCCGCGCACCAAGGCCTGATGCTCCCAAGTCCAGGCTTGGTTTTTCAAATATTCTTCATAGCCATGGATATGAGCCACCAACAATCCGGAATCGCCATTGGGGCGCAAGCGCATATCCACTTCGTACAGTATGCCGGACAGCATTTTAGTGTCCTGAATATGCCTGACTTTTTGCCCTAAGCGGCCATAAAACTGGGAGCAGGAAATCGGCTTGGCGCCATCGGTTAGCGCATTGCCGTCTTGGCAATCGTATAAAAATACCAAATCCAAATCAGATCCATAACCCAGCTCAATACCACCTAATTTTCCAAAACCCAATACCGCGAAGCCATCCGCACTGCCCCGACATCCGGGCGGCAGACCGTGTTTTTCGACCAGCATTTGCCAAGCGCGATCAAGTACATGTTCGACAATGCTTTCGGCGATGTAAGTCAGATAATCACTGACCACCATCACTGGAATCACCTCCATAATATCGGCCGCCGCCACGCGCAATACGCACAATTGCTTAAATTGCCGCAACACGACCATCAGTTGTTCCAGATCCTGCACGTCAACCTGAGCCAAAATCCGTTGTAATTGCGCATCCAAATCCGCTTTTTTAAGCGGCTCGTATAAAGACCGGGTATCTAAGAGCTCATCAAATAACACCGGATACTGCGACAAATACTCGCAAAGCCACGGGCTGGCGGATGATAGCCGGATCAGTTGCCCCAAAGCATCGGGATTTTCCCCCAACAACGACAAATACACATTGCGCCCGGCAACGGCCTCGAACAGCCCCAAAATGCGCAATAACGTCTCATCGGGATGTTCGTCGCGCTGCAATGCCTCAATTAATTGCGGCATTAACCGATCCAACACTCCAGCACCTTTAGCGGTCAACCGCTTAACTGCCGTTGATTTTTTGAACGCCCTAATCGCGACAAGAATGGGTTCAGGCTGCTGAAAACCATAGTTTTGCAAGTACCCGAGCAAATCCTGCTCATCTCCTGCTCCGGTCCAAATATTCTGGCTGTACTGATGAGCGCTGTCTTGTTTCGATAACGAAAACACTTGATCGAATACCGCATGTACCTGCGCCCTGACTTGGTCTAAGTCAGCTTTAAAACTTGCCCAATCAGCATAATCCAACGAGTACGCCAATGCCAGCTGAGCCTTGGTCTCAGTCGGTAAATCATGCGTTTGCCGATCCTGATATTGCTGGATGTGATTTTCTACCCGGCGCAGAAAGCAATACGACTGCG
>JAQTQN010000211.1 GCA_028712225.1 Methylobacter sp. | reverse complement strand
CCCAACCTACGACACTGATATTTTTGGTACTGCTAAACCTGCTCTGGCCTGCATCCGGTTTTGCTGCCGCGCATATTACCGCCACAGTGGATAGAAACCCGATCAGTCTGGATGAATCTTTTCAGATCATTTTTACCGCCAATGAGTCACCAGACGATGACCCTAATTTCGCGCCGCTGGAACAGGATTTCAAAATACTCGGTCAAAGCCGCAGCAGCAATGTTTCGGTAATTAACGGCACCGCCACCCGCAGCATTCGTTGGGTCCTTAAAGTGATTGCCAAACGGGCCGGAAACTTGACTATCCCGGCAATAAAGTTTGGAAATGACGTCAGTCAAGCGCTGCCCATTTCGGTTAATCAACAAACCGCCGGCAAAAACATCGATACCGATCAGGAACTGTATTTAGAAGTTGAAGCCGCGCCGCAAAGCCCTTATGTGCAATCGCAAGTGCTATACACTTTACGCCTGTATAGACGCGTTGATATTGCCCAAGCCAGCTTAAGTGACCCGGAATTGGCCGATGCCGTCGTAGAAAAATTGGGCGATGACAGCAATTACAACACCCAAGTTAACGGCGTGAACTACTTAGTTACAGAAAGAAAATACGCCATTTTTCCGCAAAAAAGCGGCAGCCTGACTATTAAGCCACTGGAACTAAACGCTGAAGTGGTTAGCAGTAACGGCCGCCCACGCTTTAACGGCTTTTTCAATCCGCAAAGTACTCAAACCAAACGCATAGAATCTAAAGCCATCACACTGGATGTAAAACCTGTGCCGAGCGCATTTACCGGCAAGCATTGGTTATCGGCAGAGCAATTGGAAATCAAACAAGAATGGTCCGGCGATTTTCAACAAATGAAAGTCGGCGAACCTGTCACGCGCACCCTGACCTTGCTTGTTAAAGGCGCAACCGTGGGGCAATTACCGGAATTAAATACGCTTAAAACAAACAATCAAATTAAGGCCTATCCGGATCAACCCACCCTACAAGAACAAAAAAATGCCGATGGCATCGTGGCATTAAGAGAAGAAAAAATCGCCATTATCCCTTCACAGTCAGGCGACTACAGCTTGCCCGCGATTGAGATACCTTGGTTTAACAGCCAAACCCAAAAAATGGAAATCGCCAAACTCCCAGAAACCACCATTACCGCAATTGCGGCGCCGGGGTCACAACCCGCACCCGCGCAACCGGCAATACCGCCTGTGCAGCAACCAGCACAGAAAGTTGACACGGCCGCGCCTGTCTTAACTAATGTAGAAGTCCAGCAAAACGATGTCTGGATGTGGGCAACGCTATTTTTAGCCGTGGGCTGGCTGTTGACTGTGCTTTATTTTCTAAGTAACAGAAGACCTGCCGTCAAGCCGGTCATCGACAACAGCAAGCACCTGCCAGTTGAAGACAGCATCAAGCGCTTGAAAAAAGCCTGTGCCGATAACAATGCCAATGCCGCCAAAGACGCATTATTGGCATGGGGTAAACAACAATTTAACGTCGGCAGTTTGGGTGCGATTGCTGAATTATGTGAAGCGCGCTTACGTGATGAAATTCTGGCATTGAACCAGGTGTTGTACGGCAAAGAAGCGGGGCAATGGCAGGGTAAAAAGCTGTTTCAAACGTTTACTGAAAATAAGGCCAGAACTAAATTGGCCGGTACAACTGATGATGGTTTGGAGCCGCTTTATAAGTTGTAGTTTAAAGCGGCGTCCACTCAAATGATGATTGGGGATTTTTAAATCTTTAAAGATTCCCAATTACCCGAAGGTTTGGAAAGCTATCGTAAATTGCAGCATATTCGTTCATGCCTGCAGAATCATGGCCGTGCGGCCTTATCTCTTAAAATACTCCACCGCCATAAACAACGCCGCAATTGATCTCGCCTCGGTACATTCACCGGTCGCCAACAACTCGTTAATGCCGGCTAGTTTCCAAGGCACCACTTCTAACTCTTCAGGTTCGTCACCTAACAATTTTTCCGGGTACAAATCCTGCGCCAACACCACTTCGGTCATGTGTTCCAAATACGACGGCGCGATGGAAAACGAACTTAAGTGATGAAGATTTCTAGCGCCAAAGCCGACTTCTTCTTTCAGCTCACGATTGGCGGCCTCGAGAAACGATTCCCCGGCGTCGGTTTTACCTTTCGGTAAACCCAATTCGTAACGATGCACACCCGCAGAATATTCCCTGATCAACAACACCGTCTCGGCGTCCAGCATCGGCACAATCAACACCGCCCCACCCGGCCCGCTCCGTGCCAAACGCTCGTAATTGCGCAGCTGACCGTTACTGAATTCAATATCCAGCGACTCAATCCGAAACAACCGGCTGGTAGCAATAGTGGTTTTATTGAGAATGTTAGGTTTATCAGCCATGAGCTATCTTCGCTTAATTTGTACGTTAGCAAATATAACCCAGTCGGGTAGTGGGTCAAACATATAAATCTGGGGGGCTACAGTCACGCCCAAATTGACCAAGTAGCTATCGATGTTTATATTTGTTCAAATATTTACAGGAAGCAGTTATGACTGAAGCCATTATTAGTATCAAACAATGGGGAAATCATTTGGGTTATCCGCTTACCTGCTGCAATCGCCAGTGAAGCACATTTAAAACTTAACCAGCGCGTGCGTATTTCTGTCGAATATGACCATGTAGTAAATACGCCCATTACCGATGCCCGAATAACACTGGAACAAAGATTGGCAAGTTTCGATTCTGAACGCCACAGCGGAAAAGTGATGTCAACCACTCAAACCATTGGAGCAGAGCGTTGGTAGCTCCCCAGAAACAACGCCCTTGGGTCCCGAATCGTCAGGACATAATCTGGATGGACTGCAATCCTCAGGTTGGACAAGAAATGCGTGATGTCCACCCGTTTCTGGTGTTTTCCCCAAGCATCTTTAGCGAAAAAACCTCGCTGGTTATCGGATTACAGATGACCACAGCGAAATACAATGCCGACAATCCATTTGCGCTGGCCGTTGGTAAAGCCTCCGGCCGCAAAGCCGAAAAAACCAGTTATGTGCTATGCCGCCAGCCCAAGTCATTCGACTGGCGGTTGCGCGGTGCTAAAGCACATCCCCTTAAATCCTTGCCGGATAGTTTATTTATGCAAGTTTGTGAGCGGTTAAATCAGATTATTCAGCTGAGGTAAGGTAACTAAGACTTTGCACGTTAATGCGGCTTAAACCTTAAGGATTTACCAACGCCAAGAGATGCAATTTTACTGGTCAAGGTTGTTTCAATCCCCATATTTTAATGCTGACGCGTGGCTTGTATGTTAGAGTCAATAAATCCTGATATGTAGATAGGGTAGCCAGAATAACTTGACTCTTTCATGTATCTTTTAAATCACATGAATTCAATTAGCGGCTTTCAGCCAAGGAGCATGGTATGACAATCTTTTATCAAACTGACAAAACTAAAGCTTATCTGAAGTTAGGTTTACTAATCGCTTTTTTGGCAGTAACTAACACATCACAGGCAGAATTACATTATAACATTACCGACCTGGGTACATGGGGACTTCACAATCATTTCGCCTATGGAATTAACGCCTCCGGACAAGTTACCGGGAGTGCTGGTTTAACATATGATAGCTCTGGCAATGTAATATTTGATAACGATAGCTATTATAACCATGCGATTATCATCAATAGTAGCGGACAAGTAATCGATTTAGGGACGTTTGGGGGTACCAATTACAATAGTGTTGGTTATGATATTAATGCTATCGGACAAGTGGCCGGGCGGTCCGAGGGACCTCTTTTTTCAGCGGGCTATTATAGCGGACATGCTTTCGTTACCAACACTAGCGGCGAAATGATTGACCTGGGCACCTTAGGCGGCCCAAGAAGCGTTGCATACGGCATTAATGACTCTGGTTTGGTTACGGGTTGGGCCGAAACAACTGATGGCGGCTCTCATGCATTTATCACCAACGACAATGGTGTGATGATTGACATGGGGACTTTGGGTGGGAACAGTAGCACTGGTAGTGCTATTAATAACCAAGGACAGGTGACGGGTTTTGCCCAATTAACTGACGGTATCACTCATCATGCATTTATTACTAATAGCAATCTACAAATGATCGATTTAGGTACATTAGGTGGTAGTAGTAGTGCTGGAACCGCCATTAATGATTTGGGACAAGTTACAGGTTACTCCTTAACAGCTGGGGACAGTTTTCTTCATGCCTTCGTTACCGACGGTAGTGGAATCATGATAGATATAGGGACGCTAGACGGTATAAGTTTTGGAAACGACATTAATAATTTCGGTCAGGTGGTTGGTTCATACGGCCAAGGCGCCTTTGTGACGGTCAATGGTAAAATGACGGACTTAACTAGCTTATTGATCGCTAATGAGGCGGGCTGGCAACTAGAAAATGCTCAAGCCATTAACGATATCGGCCAAATTGTTGGCTTAGGTATCAATAAATATGGTGGATCACGTACATATCTATTAACGCCTGCCGCTGTGCCAATTCCAACAGCTGCATGGCTATTCGGCAGTGGCCTGATTGGTTTGCTTGGGTTCAAACGCAACGTCTAATTGATAGGGTAACGGGATTGCCCCGTTACCCTTACTGGCTTCGGAAAAGTGATTTTCCGTATTCTGCTAATAACGTTTTTTAATCTACTCATTTTCAACACCTACTCTTCCGGCGTGGTACTCTGCAACACATGCCGCCCAAATTAACATCCGGGCGGCCCTCGCAAGTGCCTTTTCTGCCTGCATCTCTCTTCTCACGAAGTCTTGTGCCCGTTCGATCAGAACATTTTCCTTATGCACAACCTTACGCCATGAGAAGAAACCTTTATGCCCGATTACCATGT
>JAQTQN010000210.1 GCA_028712225.1 Methylobacter sp. | reverse complement strand
GCCACCACGCCATAAGGGCGGCGCTCGTATTGTGCTGACGCATTAGGAAATGCCAGCGGCGAAGTGCTGACCTGGCAAGGTGCAAGAATGCTTTGGGCGTGTTTTTGATAGTAACGCAGCAATTCCAATACCGGATAAATCTCACCCAACAAAGCTTCGGTTTTGACTTTGCCGGTGACGTCGACAAGGGTGTCGGTAATGGCATCCACGTTTGCAAGGATGACAGTCTGCAATGCCAATAATATCTTAACGCGCTCAGCCACCGAATAAGCCGCCCAAGTGTTTGCTGCCAAGCGCGCGGCAGTCATTTGCCCGCTGATTTCACTCGCCGAAGTCACCGGGTATGACTTGATAACGCGACCATCCAGCGCTGAAACCGCCTGATATTGCTCCGCCATGTTTACATCCAAGTGCTGCGATTAGGTTCCTGAATATTGACGCCGTATTTCCGGCAAATCAATTTTGTCGAAATGCGCGCGGACTCATAAATCGTCGGCAAGCCGCTGCCCGGATGGGTGCCGCCGCCGACCAGATAACAACTGTCCAGTTCTTGAAATTTATTGCGCGGACGCCAGTACAACATTTGGCTGAATTTATGCGCCAGACTAAACGTTGCGCCCATGAAAACGTTTTCGTCGGTTTCCCAGGTTTTCGGGGTAATGATTTTTTCGCAGAGGATTTGTTTGCGAATATCGGCCATGCCCAAACGTGCGGCCATCGCATCTAATACTTGTTCGCGCATGCGGGCACAGGTTTCATCCCAATCAATAGCGCTTTGGTTGTTGGGCATCGGCACCAACACATACAGCGCGGATTGTCCTTCCGGCGCTAAAGTAGGATCGGTTACCGAGGCGTTTTGCACATAAAAAGAGAAATCATCGCTCAAGATTTTTTTGTTAAAAATATTGGTGATATTGGTGGTGTAGTCGTGCGCAAAAACGATGTTGTGATGCGGAATATCGTAGCGGGTGTTTAATCCCAAATACATCATGAAGGTCGAGCAGGAATACTGTTTCTTTTTTAAGTTTTCCGGGCTGTGTTGCGTTAATACGCCGGGTTCAACCAAATGCGTCATCGCGTGGGCAAAATCGGCATTTACTATGACTTCATCCGCGTCGATTTGGGTGCCGTCTTCTAATCGCACGCCTTTAACGACTTTGTTTTCAATCACTAATGACGCTACCGGCGAGTTGGTAAAAATCTCCCCGCCCTGCTCTACAATCACCTTGCCCATCGCTTCGGCAATTTTGTTAAGCCCGCCCTGCACGTGATAAATCCCGTATTCATGCTCTAAATAAGACAGCATGGTAAATAACGCAGGACATTCCCACGGCGACATGCCTAAGTATTTGGACTGAAAAGAAAACACCAGGCGCATTTTTTCTTCCCGGAAATACTTGCCCAGATTGGAAAAAACACTGTGATTAAGTGCCAGATGCGGCAGCGCACGAATTAAATCCCACGATAAAAACGATGTCAGACTGGTGTAATCGCGCTTAATGCACGGGTACAACTTGCGAAACCGGTTACCCTCTTTGTCCAGATAACGATCAAAACCGGCACTGCCTTCAGCGAATTTGCTTTGCAGTTCCGCGCGCATTTTGTCGTGATCTGAATAGACATTGACGGCACGATCACCAAACAGCAGTTGATACATCGGATCTAGTTTTACAAAGTCGAGATAGTCTTCGCTTTTTTTGCCGCACAGCTCGAACATCTCATCCAACACATTTTTCATCAACAAAAAGGTCGGGCCGGTATCGAAGACAAACTGATCCAAATGAATCGGCCGGTTGCGTCCGCCGACTTCCGGGTTTTTATCAAATAACGATACCTTAAAGCCGCGTTGACTTAATAGCATCCCTGCGCACAGACCACCCGGGCCCGCGCCGACGATAACGATATGTTTTGTTTTTGCCATGTGTATAAATTATTTTTAGTGGAAAAAGCTGTCGACTGTTGAATATGCGTTAACAAACGTAATAGTCAACTTAATAAAGCCAAGGGATAAGCGCTTTGGTACGCTGACAATAGACGGTGTAAGTTTCGCCAAAATGCCCCATCAGCCACTGTTCTTCAATTTGAATACGTTGATATAAAACGAAAGTTATCGGTGCCAATAAAACCAGTAAGGCCAACATATCGCCCATTGCCAGCCCGGCAGCAAAAAAACTAATCAACAAGCCGGTATAAGCGGGATGACGTAACCAACGATAAGGGCCGGTTTCGATTAACTGATGTTCTGAATGGGTAATCACGGTAGTGCTAAAAAATTTACCCAGATTTAACAGTGCAGTTGCGCGTAATGCCAAGCCGCTGATAAAAAGCGGCATAGCCACCATTTGGCGATACAAAAGCTCTATCGGCAACGGTGCCCAGTGTTTTTGTTTAAACCAAAGCGCGGCCACGACTGCGATTATCACTGCCAGCCAAATCAAGCCCTCAGAGCGGTACGGGTGTTCACCGGCACTGGAAAAATGTACCCGTGTTTTCACGGCAATTACAATTTCTATCAGCGTCCAGCCTAGCCCGAGGACTAGCCAGATTAATTGAGTTTGGGTCATAAACTTAAGTGAAAAAGCCGGTCTGGCGTGCCGAGTGTGTACGCATGATAGAATTTAAAGTCTAAATGACCAACCCAATCTTGTTAACGAACCTTATGGCGAATCTGATACAGCTCAATAATGTTTACAAAACCTATACGCTGGGTCAGACCACGCAAACGGTTTTGCATGACATTTCCTTGACTATCGATGCCGGTGAATTTGTGGCGATTGTTGGGCCTTCGGGTAATGGTAAATCTACCTTATTGAATTTACTGACTGGCATCGATCATCCCTGTCAGGGCGAAATTACTGTCAGCGGCAGCCATTTGCATCGTTTAAATGAAGAGCAATTGTCGAAATGGCGCGGTGCCAACGTCGGTATCGTGTTTCAGTTTTTTCAATTATTGCCGTCGTTAAGCTTGCTGCAAAATGTGTTGTTACCGATGGACTTTTTCTCCAAGCTGCCTAAGCGCGAACGTCTGGAGCGGGCTCGGCATTTACTGGATTTGGTTGGTTTAAGTGATCAATGGCAGCAACTGCCCAGCCAATTATCGGGCGGACAACAACAACGTGCAGCCATCGCCCGGGCGTTGGCGAATGACCCGCAACTGATCGTTGCCGATGAACCGACCGGCAACTTGGATGCGGCAACCGCCGATGATGTATTTGCACTGTTTTTACGACTCAACCAACAAGGCAAAACCTTGGTAATGGTGACCCACAACGATGAGCTGGCAGCATCGGCAAGCCGCAAGATTGTGATTCGCTCCGGCCGCATTCATGAAGATCAACCCACGTCGGTTTCGAAAAACGCAGGGCAAAGTCATTGAATCATCTTTGGCATAAAGTCATTGCCGATTTGACGGCCCACAAAGCTCGCACTTTACTGTCAATTTCCAGCCTGACTATCGGCATCCTGATTATCGGCATGTTGCTGGGTATGATCGATTTACAACTGAGCTATTTGGACGCCGCCCATCGTCAATCGCAGCCTTCGCATATCAGCCTGATTCTTAAAACCGATGCTGATTTGACGGTGGCAGAACAAATTAAAGCGATTGCCGATGTCGCTGGAGTTGATGTACTCACGCAATTTACCGCACGCTACAAAACCCCAAACACTCCAGATTGGCAGACCGGCACAGTCGTGTTCCGGCCCGATTATCACAGTCAACAATATGACCTGATGCCTTTATTATCTGGACATTGGCCGCAAGGACAACATCTAGCGGCGGAACGGTTAACAAGCATTGCTGCCGGTCTTAAATCCGGCGATAAAATTGAATTTGAAACGCCAACAGGGCCTGTGGACTTTGATGTCGACGGCATCATACGTCACCCATTTGTTAAACCACCCCCATTCGGCGGCCAGCTGCATTTTTTTATCGATGCAGTCAGTGCGGCGCAATTTGGCATTAAACCGCACAGTTTTCGGCAAGTGTTGGTGCAAGTCAGCGAGCCATATAGCGAAGAAAAAGCACGGCTGGTTGCAGGAAGCATTCGCACTTATTTGAGCCAGTCAGGCATTGGTGTCAACGCTACTCTGTTACAAGACCCTGAAAAACATTGGGGGCGAGCGTTTTTTTCGGGGATTAACCTGATTTTAACGGTAATGGCATGGGCGTCGTTGGCGCTAAGTTCCGTGTTAATCCTTAATACCGTTACCGCCTTGATCACCCAGCAAACCGACCAGATCGGCATTATGAAATCGATCGGCGCCAGTCGCTGGACGATTGCGAAGATTTATCTTGCCGAAGTATTGATTTTGGCCTTGCCGGCGCTGATGTTGGCGATGCCAATCAGCCTGACCGGGGCGTTTTTCAGTAGCCGCTGGTTGCTGGATTTATTCAATGTCGAAATGCCAGGGTTTGCGTTTTCTTATCGGGCGATAACCGTCATGTGTGTCGGCGGCCTGCTGGCGCCGTTGCTTGCATCATTTTGGCCTATCTGGCGAGGAGCTTCGATGTCGGTACGTCAGGCTATCGCTAGTTACGGGTTAGGTTCGGACTTTTCCAGCGACCGCTTTGATGTGTGGCTGGAACGCAGACTTTCCATTGCTTTGCCGACGCTTTACGCGGTCGCGTTGGGCAACCTGTTTAGGCGTAAAGCCCGTTTGTTTTGGACGCAATGCGTACTGATTATTACCGGAGTGTTGTTTATGGTGATCCTTAGTTTGATTGCCTCGGTAAATCTTACTTTAGACAATGAACTGGCACGCAGCCGCTATGCGGTGCGCTTGGGATTTAGTACTGACCAACCTACTTCTTTAATTCAGGGAGTGGTTAATGCCGGTCCACAAACCAGGGCGATGGAGTTTTGG
>JAQTQN010000209.1:1279-4899 GCA_028712225.1 Methylobacter sp. | reverse complement strand
GCACCCGCCTGAACTTCGACCAAGCCGGTTGCTGCCAGTATGATTTCAGGGCCCTGCAAGTGGGTATTAGTTGTAAACACAACTTCTTGAGCGGACACATTAATATCGGTTTCAGCACTGTTGGTTGTGTTGCGACTGCGCGCGCCACCGAGCAATAAACTGTCGACATGTAAATCGCTTAAATCCCCTGCCAAAATTTCCAGTATTCCGTCAGTCGGGGTCTCACTCAATTGATTAACCACAGAAATTCGGTTGGCGGCAATATCCATTTTTGCGCCCCGGCCGCCGGTTAAGGCATCGACCATGAACTGCCCATCCATAATCAGTTTTGTTTGCGCGATCAAAGAAATTTGCCCGCCATCCATCGGCAACACTGGCGTCGCTGTTTCGTTTTTCTTGGCGCGTGCTTGGTAAAATTGATTGGCGGTATTTATGTTGTATTTTGAGTGCTGAAGCACATCAGCCCGGCTTTCAATTCGATAGCCACTGGTGCGTGCATCGCGAATGTCAGTACCGGCCAGTTTTTGGTATCCGGGTACGATGGACAAACCATCGACAGTGTATTGAGCCGTCGCCAAGTCTTGAGTATTGGCTTGCGGCGTGATTAAAAATGCACCCGGCAACAACGCATAATGGGCCGGTAATATTGCGTATTCACCGGCAGGCAATCCCTTACTAGCGCTTAAATAAACCGTACTACCGGGCGCATAAGAAAATCCCTGGCTTTCATAATGGTCATACGGGGCCAACTGTGAACCCAGCGTCGGCAATACAGCAAAGCCGCCTTGATAAGACGCACTGCCGGGTTGTAAGTAATCAAAAGAACCGCCTGCGCCTGCCTCAAATTCATAAGAAACCAAATCGCCACCACCGGAGACATCAACCACACTGCCTTGTTTGGCGACAATCTCAGGTGCCGATAACACCATGCGTTTTTCCGGCGCGGCATCGAACACCAGATTTCTCAAGGTGTCCAACGGATATAACCAATCCAGGCCACCCTGCGTCACGCCAAATGGAATTATTTGGCCTTTCGCTGACACGGACGTCAGGCTGCCGTCCTCAAGCGTTAAGCTCTTGCTTGCTTTGAGGTTAATCGTGCCCAAAGGCGCTTTTAATACTCCTTTTTGATTGATAACCGCCGCTTCAAAAGTCAATGTGCCGCCTGCCGATAACGGCGAGGTATCGGTGTTGCGACCGGTAATATCGATATGTCCGTCGGGGTTGTTTTTAACCGCGAAAGTGAAATCAGTCAAAGTCGATGGATAAATCTGGCTGGCGTTTAATGCCAAATCAGCCGCCGTCACCAAACCACCGCCAAAATCGCGCTGCTCATCAGCATTACGCAAACCGACGGTGCGAATATCATGCTCACTATTCAACGCGATGCGTTTAAAACCGTCCCACTGGGTCGCGCCTTTTAATTGCAACCATTTTGCATTGGCGGTGAATTGGCCATTGCCGGTCTGTGCAGAATCGGCAAGCGTCCGATTCAACGACGATCCCATCTGTAGGAAGTTGGTGTTGAGATTGATATTGCCGGCATCTGCACCGTTATTGCCAATGGCGCTGATAAGTTTTGCATCAATGCTGATGCGCTCAGCCGTCGTTAAATTGACGTCGCCAATAAATACCACCTGATCTTTTGTACTAAGGCTCAGATCGGTAAAACCGCCGTCACGAATACTGTCGGCGCTTATGGTTGCCTGTCCATTCAGGGCAAGCGGAAAGTCATCACCGGGGTTAACGTCTTCTTCCAATGAGCGTCGTGCCACTTGAGTCACATTGATTATCAAAGGATTGTTGGGGAAAGGGATTTGCGGATCATCGGGCGGATTACGTTTGGCTTGATCTAACGTGACTTCCAGCTTGCCGCCATGAGCTTTGGCCGAGCCCGCCGCACCGCGCAACGTGCCATCCGTCACAATGCCTTCAGCCGCTGTCAGCTTAATTTTACCGGCGTCGGAAGCAAGGGTTTGTGCCACGTAATCAGCAGCCTTATTCTTTGCCGGTTGCAATATATGCAGCGTTGCACTTGTGCCTGATACATCAAGCAACGAGCCTTGTTCCAGCACCACTGCACCACGCTGAGCATCAAAACTGATTTCACCACCGTTTAATACCGCGCCGGTACGATGCCCGAAAGCATCCGCCGGATTCAATCGTGTCGTGCCTTTCGCTAATAATTTGGCGTGCTCGCCTACCCAGATGGTTTGCTTGGGATCGTATTCCAAACCTGCTGACGGTTTAATCGCCAGTTTGATTTGACCGGCGGCGGCCTCCAACAAACCGCCAACAAAAATGCTGCCGGCTTGACTCAGCAAGCTGATCGTAGAGCCCTTATCGGTACGTATGGCGCTGCCGGTTTCAATCTTTACCCCGGAATTACCTTCCATATTAATTTGCAGCGGTTGGCGTAAATGCTCCGGCAACTCAACTACCGTTGTAAAGTCGCGTAATGAACTGCCGGTAGCTTTTGTTAGATAGCCCGGTTTCAGTTGGAGATTTTTCGCCCGCAAATTCAAATTAACATTAGATTTGACCGTTAAATCGTCAAAATCAGCCACTAAATTAATCCGGTTAAACGCTAATTGCTGAGAAATATCCAAATTGCCATTAGACACGCCCAACACCAAGGCTTGATCGGTTGCATCACCGGCTGTAGGCGTACCGACAATAATTTTGCCGCTTTCAAGCGTTAAACTACCGTTCTGTTCCAAGCCATAAGCCGACACCTCGCCAGCCAGCGTCAAGGTTGAAGGAATTGAACCGTCACCTTTGGCAGCCAACGTAATGTCGCCGCCTTTACCGGCTTTTAATTTACTACTTAACGGCAGCCAGGCACCGCCATCGGCACGGATGACTGACCCCGCCTTAACCTTTAAATCACCCTCGGCTTCAGCCTTGACCGATCCACCTGCAATCACAAGTGGATCGGTCAATAATGCAGACAGCCCTTGTTTTATGTCGTTAATCCACCGGCCCGAGACATCCAACACTGCCCCGGAGTTAATGTTCAGCAGACCGGCATTTGATGCTACTGAATTAGTCGCCGCCTTTAAATTAATGCTGCCGCCAGCGGCTTTAAAACTGCCGTTAACATCAATATTGCCCGCTTCCACCGTCAAACTGCCGCGAGGTTGCATGGTAATGTTGGTGCCTTCAACCAACGTCGCATCGCCAAATGTTTTAACCGATACCGCTTCGATGCCGGAATTGGCTAACAGTGCCGTAGACAATATTAAATCGGCGGGTTGCTGAGCATCCCGTTCGGGAAACAGGTCATCCAGGACAAGTTGCGTCTGCTGGCCTGCAGTCTGCAACTTAACATTTTGTAGTGACTGAAAAACCGCCATATCAACATCAAAGCGGCCTCCGAAAGGCGTGTTCGCCAGCTCGCGTTGAAATTGCCCAGCATTGCTGCCTGCTATTAGCGTGCCATTCCAAGCCACCTTGGGCGCTTTAATATTCAGGCTTCCTGCATTTTTACCTGCAACGTAACCGCGCTGAAACTGACCCGCACCATTACCCAACATATTCCAGATTCTTTCGACGCCCCATTTCTTGTGGCTCTCATTAACCACACCAAAAATAGACACATAATGCTCATTGGGATCGGC
>JAQTQN010000209.1:0-1179 GCA_028712225.1 Methylobacter sp. | reverse complement strand
GTGACGTTACCCTGCCGCGCTAGAATCTCGCCGGTTTTTTCATTAGTGACTTTACCGCCGGTGTCGACTTCCACAACCAAGCCTGCGAACGGGTCATTTTTGTCGGCCATCTGTAAATAAACCTTGTCCTGACTGGCCGCCAAGATAATCTGGCCTTGCGTATCCGAAGACAACGAGCCTTTGTTCACGATAGTCGGCGCAACAATAATGATGCGGCCGTTCTTGTCGACATGAAGCTGAGCTTGCACTGGCACAGGCACAATAGGCTTGCCCGATATATCAAGAACCACTTTTCCATTGGCTCCAATTAGCTGACCCGTTGAATTTGTATCAAAACCTGGTTTAACAAGAATTTTATTTCCAAGTTGATCCAGCACTTGCTTATTATTCTTATCGATTAAAAACCCATCGTCATCTGTTTTTAGACCTTTTTCAAAGCGAACAAATGAATCTTTATTGACCTCTGTCGTCACATCGCTGCTATCAGGCCGATCGCCAAACGCCGCTTTGCCATTTGCATCGAATACCTGGGTGATGCCGCGGTTAAACACTTCATCGCTGATATTTAAGGTACTGGCAATCAGGCTGTTAGCATTCACCACCGAATCCTTACCGAACACAAAGCCATTTTTGTTGTACAGATACACTTGGCCGTTGGCTTTAATTTGACCAAGAATGCGACTGGCGTCTTGCTGGTTAATGCGATTGAGTGCGACCGACGAGCTGCCGGGCTGAACGAACTGCACGGTATTTTCCTTGCCGACGTTAAAGCTTTGCCAATTAAGAATGGCTTTATCGGTGTGCTGATCAATACGTAAGGTGTTGCCCAGTACTTGACTGCTGGCGCTACCGGAGCTGACCCAACCTTGTCCCGGCACAGGAAGCGGTAAATCGGCATAGACCGGTGCCACTGCGCTTGCAAACAAACCACCGGTGATTACCAGTTTTATACAGGCAACCGAGGGTTTTAACCTGAACTGATTTTCTACGGGCTTATGCTGAGTTGGCTGCGTTTTGTGCGACATAGGGTTACCTTTACCAAAAATTAATTAACACGCTTTAGTTAGTTGCAACCCGGCCGTCTTGCTCAGCAAGATCCGCGGTTTTCTGTCCCCGCCTCGCAACGGGTTTAGCATTAACACAATAAAAAAATCTGTAACTATTCAGTCTTTAACCTGA
>JAQTQN010000208.1 GCA_028712225.1 Methylobacter sp. | reverse complement strand
CCAGTTAAAGTTTCTATATAAAAACACTTTATCAGCCGGTTGAATTGCTCATTGATACACACCATATGCTGATGCCATGCCTGTACATCAACAGTTATGAAATATCTAAACCTGAGTTATATCGACGGTAAAAACTGGGGGCGTTATGCCCAGACACGGCTAAGTAAAAAACGCCACATACTGAGCATTCACTTACTATCTGTATGAGCTAAATCTGAAAGGAAGAGTCGTTTGCGGATTTACTTAGTTTGACTGTATTTCATCAAATTAAGTTAAGCGAGCGGATGAAGATTTGTTGGCTTTGTGTACCAGAGTTGAAGGTTCAAGCCTGGTACACACTCGACAGGTTCGTTATCGCTCATGCGTCCGGATAGGAACCATGAACGAATTTAACTGCCCTTATTGATCTTTAATACGAATCAAATCGTGGCAAGCTTTGCAAGATTCGCCGACTTTGCCGAATTGAGTTTTGATAGCAGCAATATCGCCAGTTGCAGCAACTTTAGCCAATTCGTTAGATGCTTCGTTGAAGGTGTTGGCAACTTTAGTGACTTCTTCTTTTTTCTGAAAGAATTCTGGTTTCAAACGCGTTTCTTTCCAGCCGATGCCATGGTCTGTGCCTTCACCGTATAACGCGCCCAATCCAGAGTTAGCCACAGCAGCGATAGCATTGGCAGCCGCAGCAACGCTGTCTTTGTTGTAGGTTTCAGGATGATCGACAACTTGGCTTTTGATTTTGGAAATATTCCATGCTGCGAAGGAATACGCAGACTGCCGCCATCTAATTTGTTCTTCAATTGGGCCCGCAACTGCAGCAGTCGCAGATGCCGCAATCAAAACGGCAAGGGTTAATTTTTTTTTCATCTTCTCTTTCCTTTGGTTAGTGTTGTAAAAAATTATAAAAGCTAAAAACTTGCAGGTGCTTGCGCCGTTTGTTGCTGGCTTGCAGCGGGTGTCGCTTGATTAGACTGCGATGTTCCAGCGGACGCCCAGGTAACTGAACAACAAGGATTGGTTATTTTGGTAAGTTGCGGCAATTGTGTTATCCCGCCAGCCGCGCCCCAGGCAACAGTGCTCGATATAATCAAGGACAGTGCAAAACGGATCACACCGGCTTTGGTAGCCTCGTGCGCTGAAATTGCTTCAGCCAACACTCTGGGGATTTCTTTTTTGCCGGTCAACATAGGCTTAACCAGATTGGTTTTTTTGGCCACGCGGTAATACACGATGGCGACCAAATGCAATGCGATCAGCCCAAGTAAAACGTTGATTGAGCTGTTGTGCCAACCGGTCAATTTGTCGCTGTCATCCTTATCGACGAAATTGAACAAAGGTCCTTGAAAAGCAATATCGTCGTTAGCAAACAAGCCTGTGCTTACCTGCACGCCGAGAGTAAGCAGCAAGCCAATGACTGACAACGCGCCGAGCGGGTTATGGCCAATGCCTTCCCACTGGCCTTTTACATAAGCTTTGACCCGCGAAAAAGTCGGGAAAAACGTCACAAAGCGCGAGTGAGTTGAGCCGATAAAGCCCCAGACAATACGAAAAACCAGCAAGCCGAGGATAAAAACACCTAAGCGGCCATGCCAGTCAATCCACTCACCACCCACTTTTGCAGTGGCATAAGCAGCTGCCACTGACGCAGCAAGCAGCCAGTGAAATAGCCTATGCGGCAAGTCCCAAAGGTGAATAGTTACTTTCATCTGATTGCACCTTATTAACTAGCGTATTTAACAGAGCATCCATAAGGTTTGGTACTCGCTTTGGCTACTTTGCGACCGGCTTCAAGATCAGCCAGCGCCACTTTGACATAGTTTTCGGCCTTAGGAATATCGGATTTATCAGCTGACGGGATGCTGTCTATGCCACCTTTGTAAACCAACACACCTTCTGGATTGATGATGAAAAACTGCGGCGTATTAGTGGCTGCATACAATTTTCCAATCACACCATTTTGGTCTAACACGGTGTTGGTGGGGGTAGCACCGCGATGCTCATTCAGCTTTTGGGCGATTTCCCCCGTCACATTGCCTTGTTTATCCGGCGCAGAGGTAATCACTTGCAACCAAACGATACCTTTAGCCACGGCATCTTTTTGTAAATCAGGAATGTTGCCGCTTTCATAATGTTTCACGACAAACGGACATTCATGATTGGTCCATTCCAACACTACGGTTTTGCCGCGCAAGTCAGCCAGGTTAATGGTGCTGCCATCAGCCGCGGCGCCGGAAAACACCGGCGCCGGTTTATCCACTACCGGTTCAGCGACTGCAGCGGATGCGATAGCTAGGGCAATACTCACTAATGCGAATTTATAAAGTCGATGTAACAACATAGTAGGCTCCGTCATTAAATAAAAAGCCTTGCAACCAAGCTGGTTGCAAGTGCCCGTAAAATTAAAAAGGCAGGAAATTGATCCATCGCATTCCTGCCAAACTTGGTCCTTCAACTGCGAACCAGCCCCCCAGCATCTCAACCGTTTTTAATCACTGTTGAATCTGCCTAACCTGCTGCTTCACTTCCTTTAGTAAAGAGATGGCAAGTCCGTTGCCACCTCCTTATTCTTTAAATATATCTGCAATGTTTTATGGCAAAGACGCTGCAACCGTTGGCGTTGTTACCGCTTGCGTCACTATCTCCGGTGTTAAAAGCTGCGGCAATACAACTCGGTTTGATGAATTACCTGCACCCGCTGGGTAAAACACATACAGAGGCACACCGCTACGACCAAACTCCGCTAACAGCTTGGTAATTTCAGGATCCCGGTTGGTCCAATCGCCTTTTAGGTAATTAATGCCGCCCCGTTTAAAGGTTGCGATGACTGAAGGCTGGCTCAATGCAACCTTTTCATTCACCAAACAACTGATACACCAAGCGGCAGTCATATTAAGAAACACCGGTTTGCCTTGACTGCGTAATTCAAATAATCGTTCTGCTGAATAGGGTTCGTAGTTTTCCGCCAGCTCGGTTTTTGAGGGTGCGGCGTGGGTATCTACTCCGACATATCCACCGGCTAATGCCACGCCCAAGGCCAGCACGGTGACTACCGCACCAGTGCGTTGAGCGACATTGCCGCCGTATTTGGTGAACTCATAAACCCATGCGGCAAAAGCAATAACCACCATGCCACCCAATGCCACCCAATGCCACCGCAACGGCATTGACACCGGCTTGCTGCGCCAACACCCACACCAGCCAGACCGCCGCGCCATACATCGGAAACGCCAAGCCTTGCTTTAATTTATCCATCCAGACACCGGGCTTGGGCAGAAAGCGCTGAAAGTACGGCCATTGGCTCAGCAGTAAATACGGTAACGCCAGCCCCAATCCCAAAAAGAAAAACACTGCCAGCAGCGAAGCCGGTGGTTGTGTTAAAGCAAAGCCAAGCGCCGCCCCCATAAATGGCGCAGTGCAAGGTGTTGCAACAATCGTCGCTAACACGCCGGTAAAAAAACTGCCGCTGTAACCGGGACGTTCTGCCAGTGACGAGCCGACACCTGCTATCGATCCACCGATAGAAAACACGCCGGATAAACTGAGGCCAACCGCAAACATTAAATACGCCACCGCCAACACAAACAGCGGCGATTGAAATTGAAAACCCCAGCCAATTTCTGCTCCAGTTGCCTTTACAGCGATAAGTACGCCGCCGAGTAAACCAAAACTCACCAAGATGCCCAGCGTATAAGCCAAGCCTTGCAAGCGCGTTTGTCGTGGGTCATGTTGGGCATGCTTTATTAACGATAGCGCTTTAATCGACAGCACCGGAAACACGCAAGGCATCAGGTTGAGGATGATGCCGCCCAAAAAAGCCAACAATAAAGCAGTGGTTAGTAGCAGGTCCGGCTCACCGGCCTTGATCGCGCTAATGCCGGTGGCGACTTCTGCGCCGGATACTTTCACAACATAGCCACGGGTAACCAGTCCATTGGCGCCCTCTTCTGTCACTGCCAACACGCCGGTGAGGGTTTCGTCCTTAGTCAGCGGCGCTTCGCCGGGCTTAAGCTGTAACTCCAACTTGTCGCCGGACAATTGCCAACTTTGCTCGGCGCCATGATTGACCTTGCCCCACTCAGCCGGGTAAAACCAAACATTTTTGATGGTCGCCGATTGCAATTTCACGTCAGCAATCTGAAAAGACAGTACGTCTTTGTTATACGCCAAGCTTATTGGCCAAGGGCTCACTGCCGGTAAGCTGGCTCTGGCCTGTTCAATTAACGGACTGCCCTGTCCTGCATCAACACCTGCTGCTACCACTGATAAATCCAGTGTTAATTCAACTTTTTGAGGAATGCATAATTCCTCGCAAACCAACCATTTCACTTTGGCATTGATGGTAAACACGCTGCCCGCTGCGCTCTCACGAGGCACTTTAATTTTGTTAAGCAGCGTTACTTCATTTTCATAGCCGTAATTGACTATCGGCCCAAGCGTAATGCGACTAGGCGTCGGCCACTGAATTTCACCGGCAGTTGCGCCATCCGGTAGCTGGTAATCGATAGTCGTCGCTAAGCCGGAATCACCAGGATTACGCCAATAAGTATGCCAATGCGGAATAATTTGTTGATGCACTCCGACTAATATTTCATCGCCAGGATGTACGGCATCAACAGAGGCAACCAATTGCGCTTTAACCTGTTCGGTAGCTGCTTCGAACAAACTCGCCTGCGCCGCACTGCTAAACAGTGCAGTCAATGCAAATACTTTAATGAGCGTTCGAAGTAAAAACATAAGTAATTTCAAAGTCGCAATTAGTCAGTCAACAGCTAACTTAAGCCCGCAAGTGTTTATTAAAAAACGCAATGGTGCGTTCCCATGCCAATTTGGCGGCTTTTTCGTCGAAGCGTGGCGTGGTGTCGTTGTTAAAGCCATGTTGAACACCCGGATAGACATAGGCTTCGTAACTTACCC
>JAQTQN010000207.1 GCA_028712225.1 Methylobacter sp. | reverse complement strand
ACCATACAAAATGCCCGTTGCAATCCCCCTCAACTTGCCACGCAAAACCATAATCCATCACAGTCCCGTCAAGACACTGCCACGGCATCATGCCCCCACTGTTTTTACTGCATTTTATATTTACCCTAAGCGGCTTGCCGCCTTTCATTGAGATTTTACATGCCTTTTACTACTCTCGGTTTATCCGACCCACTCCTGCGTGCTATTGCTGACGCCGGTTACACCACCCCATCACCGATCCAAGCCCAAGCCATTCCCGCCGTATTAAATGGTCATGATGTACTCGCCGCCGCGCAAACCGGTACAGGTAAAACTGCGGGCTTTACCTTGCCTATCTTGCATCGTCTGTCTCAAAAATCTTACGACAAAAATCGCCCGGTTCGCGTATTGATCTTAACTCCCACCCGAGAACTTGCCGCCCAAATAGGCGAATCAGTTTCTAAATATGGGGCGCATTTACATCCGCGATTAAAATCAGAAGTCGTATTTGGTGGGGTTAAAATCAACCCGCAAATGATGCGTTTACGCGGCGGCGTCGATATTTTAGTGGCCACACCCGGCCGTCTACTGGATTTGGTGAGCCAAAATGCCGTTAAGCTGGACCAAGTGGAAACCCTGATTCTTGATGAAGCCGACCGCATGTTGGACATGGGTTTTATTCGGGATATTCGCAAAATCATCGCGGTGTTACCGAAAAAACGCCAGAACCTGCTGTTTTCAGCTACTTTTTCTGAAGACATCCGCAAACTGACTACAGGCCTGTTAGTCAACCCCATCAAGATTGAAGTCGCGCCGCGTAACACTGCTGCAGAATTGGTTGAACAGCTTGTTTATCTAACTAACAAAACTGACAAAACCGCACTACTTTGCCACTTGATAAAAACCAACGATTGGCAGCAAGTCTTGGTATTTACCACCACCAAACACGGTGCCAATCGCCTTACTGAAAAGCTTAATACTGCCAACATTAAAGCCGCAGCCATTCACGGCAACAAAAGCCAAGGCGCGCGCACCAGTGCGTTGGCAGGTTTTAAGGCGGGAGAAATTCGAGTATTAGTAGCCACCGATGTTGCAGCGCGTGGCATCGATATCGCCTTATTGCCGCACGTCATCAATTTTGAATTGCCAAAAGTGTCTGAAGATTATGTCCATCGCATTGGCCGCACCGGCCGTGCAGGTGAAGAAGGCCAAGCTATCTCATTGGTGTCGCATGATGAAGTTAACGCCTTGCGCCAAGTGGAAAAATTGATAGGTAAATCAATTCCACGAGAGCAAATCGCTGGATTTGAAGCCTCTGCAATCGCGCCACCAATGCCCCCGGAACCACCACGGGGTCCGCGCCCACAACGAAATAACCAACCGTCACGTCGCTCGCCTCAACAACGCTAGGCAAGCAATAGAGTTGTTAATAGACAATACCAAGGATGGTGTTTGTCGATCTACTCATCATCCCGCTTAACATCTACTAACATTTCACCTGATTCATCTTCAGACAAAATAAATAAAATCGGCGCACAACACACTGCGCAATCCTCGTAGTATTGCTGAGCACCTGCAGAAGTATCTATCAGCACGTCCAATGCTTCGCCGCAATACGGGCAGGTGATAATCAATTCATCCAACTCTTGCATTATTTAATCTTCCTGAGCAAAGCATCCAGCCATGATGCAGGCAGCAGCCGCTTCAGTGTGCCGAATAAATAGGTTGGAAAAGTCACGTAATAACGCACCTTTGGCCGTTTACTTTCCAACGCATGAATAACTTTTTCGGTAACAGCCATCGCTGGCAAGGTAAAAGGTGCAGCGGGACCTTCTTGTTGCAGACGATTTTCCATGGCTTGATAAGTCTTTTGATGAAAGCTGTGGGTAGGATCGATGTTTTTCTTATACAAAGCAAAAGCATTTTGCCTGAAGTTTGTCAAAATCGGCCCCGGTTCAATCAAAGACACATGAATGCCGCTACCATGCAATTCTAAGCGTAAGGTATCGGCCAAACCTTCCAAAGCAAATTTGCTCGCGTTGTAAGCGCCACGATAAGTCATCGCTACCAACCCCAGTACCGAGCTATTGTAAATAATGCGGCCATAGCCCTGTTTGCGCATCAGAGGAATGATTAAATTGGTTAATTCTTGAGTACCAAAGACATTCGTTTCAAATTGATCGCGTAAAACATCACGACTTAAATCTTCAACAGCGCCAGGTTGACCAAACGCGCCGTTATTAAAAAGCGCATAAATTTCCCCATCAGTTAATTCAATAATTCGCTTTACCGCCTGCTGAATACTGACGCTATCGGCCAAATCCAGTTGTAAGGCCGTCAGTCCTTCTTGCTCCAAACAATCGACATCTTCTGCTTTTCGTACGGTAGCGATCACGTTAAAACCGCGATTTTGCAATTCAACTGCAGTTGTGTAGCCAATACCGCTAGAACAACCGGTTATCAAAATAGTTTTTGCAGTAGACATCGTGATTATTTAGTTAGTTGTTGCTCGGTAAATGTAAAGTTTTTTCCGGTACTGCAATCTACCAAAAACACTAACAAGACTTTATTGCTTTTTGCGTTTAACTCGACCGATTCAACCCGACCACATTCATTGGAGGCAATTGCTTTTTCAGCAGCTTGCCGTCTTAAGCGCTCAATATCCGGCAAACGATTTTGGTAATCCTTCACCAAAGTAGGTAGTTGATCGTAGTTATAAGGCGGTATTGCAAATGCGGAGAACTTATCTGGACTGTTTTTAATCAGAAATTGGTTTTTTGCACTTTCATCTTGAGCATCTTGTTTTAGTTTAGCCAGTTTTTGTAGGGCTATTTGTTGTTCGATTTGTTCCTGAGTTTGTTTTTGCTCTTGTTCTTTCTGTTGCAGCTGTTGTTTTTGAGCTTCTTGATCCAAATTTACAGAGCCGCCTGTTTTTATATTTATCTCGACTGCACTGTGATCAGGCTTACAAGGCTTGGCTTGGTAATCGGTTTTACCATTCGCATCCGTACATTTATAAATACCTGCAAAAGCTGGAATGACAAAAAGACTTCCTAAAAATAGCAATGTGAATCTCATAACTTTCCTCAAACACAAGTAAATCAACACTAACAGACAGTATAGGTTAAAAAGAAAAGCTTACATTAATAAGCAGTTAATCATAATAAATTGAAAAAGATTTAAAACTCATTATTATTATTAGCAAAGCCATAAGCTGTGGATAAGCCTTTTTTAGTCAATAAAATCAAATAATTATGATGCAAGTTAAGATGCCGGAACGGATATGGATTAATTGTGTGTGGATTGTGGATAAATCAACGCATCAAGTTATCCACAGCTCCACACACAACTTGCTAAGAGTTTATTGACAGATTTACTCTATGTTGCCTTGATGCATATCTGTATACAATGACAACACTTAACTTCAGTGCCGCATAACACCAACATGTCAGAACAAAATAACCAGCAAAACACCACTCAAGCGTCGTTATTGAGATTAAAAAACTACATCAATCAAGAAATCATTGGCCAGGACGTTTTGGTCGAAAGAATGTTGATCGGATTATTAGCCGACGGCCATATTTTGGTTGAAGGTGCGCCGGGTCTTGCTAAAACCCGAGCTATCAATGTCTTAAGCAAAGGCATTCAAGGTGATTTTCACCGGGTACAGTTCACCCCGGATTTACTGCCGGCCGATTTAACAGGTACTGAAATTTATCGTCCCCAACAAGGCACGTTTGAATTTCAAAAAGGCCCGTTATTTCACAATCTTATTTTGGCCGATGAAATCAACCGTTCTCCTGCCAAAGTGCAAGCCGCCTTGTTGGAAGCGATGGCGGAGCGGCAAATTACTGTGGGTCAGGCAACCTACCCGTTACCGGCATTATTTATGGTGATGGCAACCCAAAACCCGATCGAGCAAGAGGGCACTTATCCTTTACCGGAAGCCCAATTAGACCGCTTTTTATTGCATGTAAAAATAGATTATCCACAGGCTGAACACGAAAAAAGTATTTTGCATTTGGCCAGGTCGGAAGCACGGTCACAAGCCAAAAAATCATCTGAAAAATTTGAACCTATTACTCAAGACATTCTGTTTGCTGCGCGTGATGAAGTGCTGGATATATATATGGCCGACAGCCTTGAAGATTATTTATTACAAATTATCTTAGCAACGCGCAATCCGGCTGCTTATGGTCAGGATATAGGCGGTTGGTTGCAATATGGTGCCAGTCCGAGAGCCACCATTGCTTTAGACCGCTGTGCAAGAGCTAAAGCCTGGTTGATGCAACGCGATTTTGTCAGTCCGGAAGATATTCAAGAGATGGCTTACGATGTGTTACGGCATCGGTTGATTTTATCTTACGAGGCCGAAGCAGAAGGCATTACCACTGATCACGTCATTAAAGAACTGATAGCCAGAGTTGCCGTACCTTGATGTTTTTCAGTAAAAAAAAGATACAGTCAAGTCCCGCGCTGGCGGTTAACGAGCGGATTTCGGTATCGTTAAAAACCTTGATTAATTTAGCTGGACCTGCGGCAAGTTTGAATTTACAACCGGCATCTATCCGATCCAGGCAAAGCGGCGGTTATGTCTCGCGCTTTAAAGGCCGCGGCATGGAGTTTGATGAAACCCGGCTTTATCAACCCGGCGATGACATCCGCAGTATTGATTGGCGAGTCACCGCACGTACCGGTAAAACCCACACCAAGTTATTCAGGGAAGAACGCGAACGCCCGGTATTTATTGCCGTGGATGATCGCGCGGCGATGCATTTTGCCACGCGCGGTGTGTTCAAATCGGTGTTGGCGGCAAAATTGGCAGGTTTGTTGGCGTGGACTGCGCAGCATCATGGCGACAGAATGGGCGGGCAAATATTTTCCGATAATAGCTGCCGCGAATTAAAACCCCAAAATGGTCGGCATGCGGTATT
>JAQTQN010000025.1 GCA_028712225.1 Methylobacter sp. | reverse complement strand
GAATAGGCTAGATGAAGCCTGTCGACATTATCATCGATAACACTGACAAGTCCGGAATCAATGCCTTTTCTGACCACGGCTCGCTGTTTGCGGGGAATGGCTAGTAGGTTTTTTTCCACATCAGGATCAAGTTCTTTTCTGAAAGTAACGTAGAGATCTTTAAAAGGGCGTTCAGGAGACTTGCGCTCTCTATTGCGCACTTCTAAGCAATCTACACCCAATTCTTCGGCCAGCTGACAAGCTCGCTTATCTAACTCGAGATAGGTCCGCTCATTGTTTGCGACAATACCGCCATAAACACAGAAAGCATTGGAAACCAATGTATTGCCGAACAGCAAACTATTGATATGCACTAATGGGAAGATACCGGTTATGTTTCCTTCATGCTCCGCATAAAGATAATAGGCTTTATGGCCAAACGATTTTTCGATAACCTTTTTCCAACCGGCTTGGTGGAAAAAAGTCGCTTCGGGTTTGGTGCTAACGTAGTCATCCCAGCGCTGATAATCGGCAGCGTCCAGTGTTTTAATCATGTTTATAACCTGCTTGTGCTCGTTGACTGGAACTGAGGAATTATTTCAAAAAAACATTTTCCATAGTGTCCCAATTAAAATCAGTCAGTAACTGATTGATTCTGTTTTCCATTTTGTGGAGATTAAGATAATGGCGGGTTCTGGCTTTCAAGCTCAGGCCTTGCTGGCGAGGCTGCTCAGGATCAATTTCCCAAGGATGAAAATAAAAAATACCTGATTGTTGTTCTTTATTATTGACGTGCCTGAAAGCCCATTTTGAAAATGCATAAGGATAAAACCTGAAAAACCCGCCACCGCCACAAGGTATATTTTTGTCGCCAAACCTAACTGTAGTTATGGGGATTTCCTTAAAAGAATTATTTGCTATAGGTTCAAAAATAAATCTTGGCGCCTCCGGCATACCATATAAATCATGCTTAACCGGATAAATACTTGAGCTATATTGGAAACCCAATTCTTGCAATACATCCAAAGCCCATAAGTTTTTTGCTCCAATAGAATAGCTGGCTGCTCGATACCCTTTGACTTCGCTTCCGCTAAGTTCCTCTAAAATATTTTTTGTTTTGCTGACGTCGCTACGAAATTGATCAGGCGTTTGCTCCGTCACACGGATATGTTCATAACCATGACAAGCTAACTCATGTCCGTCATTGACGATACGCCGAATTAGTTCAGGATAGCGTTCGGCAACCCAACCGAGTGTAAAAAAGGTTGCTTTTACTCCCCGTTCTTCAAAAATATCAAGAATCCTTAGAGTATTTTTTTCCACTCGGTGTGGAAGAATATCCCACTCTTTTTTAGCTATATAAGGTTCAAATGCAGACACTTGAAAATAGTCTTCAACATCGACAGTAAGAGCATTTATAACAGTTTGAGCTGACTTAGAGATGGAATTGGGCATACTGGAAATTTAAAAATAAAGGGACTTAATGTCTTCAACAATACGCTCAGCAGCTTTGCCATCCCAATATTCGGGAACCCGACCAGACTTACCTCCTGTAATCAGAATGTCATCAACACATGCATGTATTTTCTTGGCATCAGAACCAACTATTGTGTTGGTTCCTTGTTCAACAGTAATCGGCCGCTCGGTATTATCACGTAAAGTAACGCAAGGAACACCTAATGCAGTGGTTTCTTCCTGTAATCCGCCGGAATCAGTCAGAACCATTTTTGCCGACTTCATCAGGCCTAAGATCTGCAAATACCCGACTGGCGGCAAACAAATTATACGGCCTGATTCTATCAGTTTTGATAACCCTACTTTCTCAATACAGCTAAGTGTTCTTGGGTGGACTGGAAAAATAACCGGCAACTGCTCGCTAATATCGACAATGACTTGCAATAATCTTGACAGAATTTCGGGATCATCAACATTAGAAGGTCTATGCATAGTCAACAATGCATATCCACCTTCTTTAATCACTTCAGAAGCACAATAATCTTTTAACGTATCGGTAAAAGGGCTAGCAAGCTGTAAATTTGCTAGCAAGGTATCAATCATTACATTACCGACGAAGTGGATACGCTTACTATCTATGCCTTCTTTATTCAAATTGACTTCTGCACTGCGCTCAGTTGTAAACAAACTGTCTGAAATCTGATCAGTTAAGATCCGGTTAATTTCTTCCGGCATAGTCCGATCCCCACTGCGAAGGCCTGCTTCAACATGGATAATAGGGATTTGCTTTTTAACTGCCACCAAACTACAGGCAATAGTTGAATTGACATCACCAACAACCAGCACTGCACAAGGCTTAACTGCATCAAGAACGGGTTCAAAACGCAACATAATATTTGCGGTCTGATCACTATGTGAGCCAGATCCAACGCCTAAATCCTCATCTGGCTCAGGGATCCCCAGCTGCTCAAAAAACGAAGCCTTCATTGCCTGATCATAATGCTGTCCGGTATGCACCAAATAGACTGAAACAATTTCCTTTAGGCAATTCAGTTGCTTGATGATAGGCGCCATTTTCATAAAATTAGGTCTCGCACCTACCACACATACCAACGTTTTTTTGCTCATTCAGTGATCCTATTCTTGTCCGGGGGCATTGTCGTATACATTATCCATATCTAATTGAATCAAAATAGCTTTACGTAACAATGTGCGTTCCTTGTTGAGCGTGTTCTGCAAGGAAGAAACCATTTTTTCTAGCGCCTGAATCCGTTCGACAAGTGTGCCATCAGCGTTAATTGCCGATATGGTTGATGCAGGAACTAGATCGTGAAACTCATCAGTTACAACTGATGACTCCTCCTCAATTTCCGCTATCACTTTGTTCACAGCTGCCAAGCCGATGACTGTTAATTCTTCAAGATAACCGAATAACAATACCCTATCGCATAAGGTATTTATTCTACGGGGAATACCTTGAGTGTAAGAGCAAATTACAGCAAATATCTCATCTTCGAATTCAGGGGTTTTATTCCAACCTGCTTTTTCCAAACGAAATAGAATATAACTTTTAGTCTCTTCTTCGCTTAACGGCTTTAACTGATAAGTTGCAACAATACGTTGTCGTAATTGCTCTAATTCGGGTAAAAACAATGTCTCACCCAGTTCCGGCTGGCCTATTAAGAAAATTTGAAACAGCGCTTTGCCGGATAGCTCAAAGTTCGTCAACATACGCAACTCTTCCAGAGAATCCTTAGGAAGGTTTTGCGCTTCATCGACAATCATCAATACTCTTTTACCGTCCCTGGCTTGCTGAATAAAGAAACGTTGAATTCTGGTCAACAGCGTTGACTTGTCTTCGCCGTCATAAGGTAATCCAAAAGTAGCTGAAATAATCTTTAACAAATCATCCGCACCAACTTGTGATGAAACCATTATCCCTATAGCAATATTGTTACTATCTAAGCTTTTAACTAGCTCTTTGACTAGCATAGTTTTACCGGTGCCCGGTTTACCAGTCACGACAACAAAACCTTCACCCTGAGTCAAGCCATAACGCATATAAGCTAATGCTCTTCTATGTACGGCGCTGTTAAAAAAGAATTCCGTATCAGCTGACAATTGAAAAGGCTTTTTATTTAAATTATAAAAACCATCGTACATAATTAAAATCTCATAAATAAACTAGCTGTGGCACGATTTTCTTGATAGTTATTAGTTTCTATATCAGAGCTTTGATCTGAATGCCTAATTTCTAATCTACCATTCATTAGAGGGGTAAGCGTACGAGTTAAACCGACCGAAATATCGTAATATTGATCTTTATTGTTTGTATCTGCATATTCAGTCTGTTGCCATTGCGGTCTCAGATACGCGCTGGTTTGACTAGCAAACTGCCAATTCCATGTTGCATTCAAGCCTGTTGCTTTTTGTTTGGTACCACTAATTTGATACACACTATCCTGACTATATGCATTGGCAGATACAGTGCTTTTGCCAGTTATGTATGACACTGAAGCATTCCATATTTTTTGAACGATTACTTCGTTAGATAAATAACCATTATTAATAGATCTTGGCGCTTGTTGCGTAATAATAGGTCCGCCAACTTGAGTATTAGTCGTATTATTCTGATTTTGCAAAAGAATTTGCTGAGATGTGGTGGTAAGATTATTGTGTGTTATTGACCAGTTCGACTGTCTTGTTTGGTAAGTCAACGCTGTTTCCCAAGTCGTGCCTACTTGACCTACTTGACCTACTTGACCTACTTGACTGGTTTGACTGGTTTGACTGGTTTGACTGGTGTTTAAGCCTACAGAATTGTCACGGTAGGTAGTAACCCAGTTCAATCGCTGCATGGGAGAGATTCTCACAGTAACATGGCTGTTGTTACCTGCGCCGGCTTCAATACTGTAGTGCTGACTTGGTGTCCATTGTCCCCCGACTGTATAAAAAACACCATTTCCCTGGTTATTATCAACAGACTGAAAAGTATTATTACTATACCCACCTTGGGCAAACACATTGAAATACTTATTAATATAGGTTCTTATTAGCCCTGAAGAGTTTTGAAACTGTATATCGTCTCCCTGATTTCTAATGCTGTTATAGTTATTAAATGACAAATTCCAATTAATTCTTTTAAAGTAGTTACCACTTGTTAATTGCGCCACTTCACTCAAGTTTGCAGAATCCGAGATAGGAGTCGGTGAATTGGATGTTAAATTTTGATTAGCTGTTGCTCCGCTGCCAACCGTGAATGTATCAAAGTTTGCCCTAAAATTACCATTAGCGAAATTACTAAAATGCGGGGTCCAATACGGAGATAAGCCGAAGGTTGAAACATTTGTGCTATTACCAGCCCCGGATATATTATCGTTTGCCAAACGATTATTATTTAAATTCTGCTGTGAAATCGAACTTGTTGAGTCTAAAAATAGTCTATCTGGAATAAAAATACTGTGTGAATTATATTGAAGCTGATTGAATGTTTTTATCCCCGAATTGTCACCAGAATTATATAAATTCTGCATTCTATAATTAAGATTCAACATGGATCTTGCTGATTGCCGAATAATAGAAACACCTGGACTCAATTCTGTAACAAAAGCATTTTTTTTATTATTAGAAGTTAAATTAATGTTATCTGAATATGTTTCCTGGATAGTTGCAGTAGGGGTCACTGTTAAACTGTAAGGATAAGCCACATCATTAAATCCCAACAGATAAATAAAGGATATACCTCTTACATGAAGAAAACGTAATATTGCGAACGACTTGATTTGACAAGCACCATCAGTGCGCATACTGCCCGTATCCATAATAACTAGCGTCCCCAGTGCTTTTGGCTTTATTTAAAACTGTCAAAACTACATCACAAGATGCCAACCGACTAGTCGACTCCATTACCATGCTCTGAGGAGTTGTCTCGGCCTCAATAACCAAAACAACCTGACCGACTAATTCAGCCAACACTTGCCCTTGGGTTGCAGCAAGAAGTGGTGGTGAATCAAAAATAACAATTCGATCAGGGTATCTGTTACTTAATTGCTGAGCTAACAAAATCATTCTGTTACTTGCTAGTAATTCAGTAGAATGCTTATGTTGCTTACCTGCAGGAATGATTCTGAGCCCCGGCATATTGGTTTTTAGAACAATATCAGAGAATTCAACATCCTGACCTTCCAAATATTCAATTAATCCAGGTGATGACTGAATTCCCAAGATTTTAGAAACTGACGGTCTAGCTACATCAGCGTCAATCAAAAGTACTTTTTTATCGCGTTCATTTGCAATACTAAGCGCAAGATTAATAGCGGTAAATGTCTTCCCCTCCCCAGGCACACTACTAGTTATTAAAATTAAATTTGCACGTTCGATTCCTGCACTTGCTTCACCAAATGCGTTATTAACCAATGGACGCTTAATATTCCTGTACTCTTCAATGGCTTGGGTATTTGAATCACCTGGGGTTACAAAACCTAATTCAGCCAACTTCAACCAATCAATCTCTGCCACCTTACTTTCATTAGAAGAGCTGGTATTAGGCCTATTATTAACATTAATAAGAGCCTCTTTTTCTACCTCAGTTACATTCAAAAGATTAATCTCTTCACCCAATAACTCAAGTGGGGTGTTTGTGATCTGCCCTTGACCTTGACCTTTAGCTTTGTTGAAAGCTTTCTCAATAATACTCATTACAGCCTCTCCAGATTTTTATCAGCTAATACTCTTCAACAATATAGAAAGGCCTGGAATTTTTATTTCAAAAATATCAATCACCATAAAACATGAATAAATCAAAACTAGCCCTGACCATGTGGCAGCGTACATAGCTAAATATTTTCGATTTTTTTCTACTTTACCACTATTGAATTTCATTGAAACAGTGCCCAATACTGGAAGACCTGTAACCTGTCTAAGCTGCAATGGGGTCATAATCGTTGGTCTGAGTAAATGAATTAGAAATGACACGCACAAACCCAACACAACTGCGCCAATTAATATTCCAGTATAAAACAAAGCACGATTAGGCGATGAAGGCTTCAACGGAGTATTGGGTGGATCTGCAATTTTAAATTTTAACGCCTCAGCTTGATCACCGACCTTTTCGGTCATCCTGGCTTGCTCTCTACTAGCAAGTAAATTCTCATAATTACTTTTAATTGCACTGTAATCACGATTTAAGTTTTGCATTTCTGTTTCTACAGATAGGCGGGTATTTATTTCTTCCTGCGCCTTTTCCAATCGTTTCTGGTAAATTTCTACTCGAGAACGTATAGATGCAATATTTGCATCCGCCTCATTTAAAGCAATTTTAATTGACTGTGCGTATGGATTAGTTTTGACAGCAGAACTTAAAAGACCTGACTCATCGGTTTTTGCCAACTTCTCATTTCTAAGTTTTTCCAAACCTTTTATCGTCTTATCAATATGCACTACTTCCGGGTGTTTGTTCGTAAATTTTATCAGCAAGTCATCTCTTCTTTGCTTAAGCGAGCTAATCTGAGGGCTTTCTTGTGTAGCTTCCCCCCCAGTCTCATCTCCCCATTCATCTTCTTCAGAAGCTAATGCTTCATCAAATTGTTCCTGTAAGGTTTCTTTTCTTGAAATTGCTTCTTTCAGACTCAGATTAGCTTCCTCTAATGCAGTTGTCATTTCCTGAATCTGACCAATTTGCCCACCTCCCTGACCAGGCAATAAACCAAGGTTTGCCCGCTGAAAATTTTCCCTAGCCTTTTCTGCATTTCTTAAACGCGTTTCATAATCTTGAATTTGATTCTCAATAAAACGCTGGGCATCCGTAGTATCACCTGAAGTATTTAATTGAGTTTGCTCAGAAAAAACAGTTAATACAGCTTGTACAACATTTTTAGCCATTACAGGATCTTTTGCTTGATACTTTATTGTAAAAATATCTTCAGCCCCACCATTTATTTGAATATCTTTTTTTAATTGCGATATTAAAGCAAGCTTTTCACCTTCAGTTTTAACTGTTTTACTTAAATCAGATAATTTAATTATTTGCTCAATATTGCTTTTAGTAAACATCAACATTTGCATTACTCTTAGCAAACCTCTGATGTCAGATTGAATCGCCATACCATGCAGTAAAGGTTGCAACATTGTTCTTGTTTCGACGTGAACCCTAGCCTCAGACGCGTATTTGTCAGGCATAGTTAAAACAAATACCCACCCACTAATAGATAGCAGTGAAGCAACAACCAATAAAGTCCATTTATATTTTAATGTCCCTTTAACGTAATAAAGTATCGCGGATAATTGTTCTTGCATATTATTTAACTGCCCTTCGTATCATTAAGTAATTGACCTAGTAATTAGCTGTTAAAAAAATGCTTCTGGAATAATAACAATATCTCCAGGCAAAATCAGTACATTCGCCGATAAATCAGCATCATCAATTAAATTATCAATTCTAATACCAAACTGCTGAAGCTCCCCATTGACATTTCGCACAATACTGGCTCTGTTACCATCTGAGTATTGACCTAATCCCCCAAGTTGAATCATGAGATCCAGCAGAGTCATGTCTTTTTTATATGGAAAGGCCTTAGCTGAAAATCGACCACCACCTGAACCACCACTTAGCTGACCAACAATTCTCACTTGTTGACTATATACCCCCTGAAATCCACCAACCATAATAACAACCTGAGGATCACGAACATATTTAGCGAGCTTTTTCTCCATTTCTCTAGCTAATTGTGAAGGTGTCTTGCCACTAGCTGGCAAATCCTCTGCTAGTGGAATAGTTATTTTGCCATCTGGACGAACTGTTGCGGTTGTAGAAATATCAGGATTACCCCATACAAAGATATTTACACTATCCCCTGGGCCTATTATATAAGTGTAGTCCGAGGGCACAGCCGCAGTATCATCCTGACTCAATTGATGATATCCGCAGCCGGGAGTTAGTAAAATCAATAAATATGCAAGTCTAATTTTATAAAAAAATCTCACTGTCATCCTCTCAATGTCTTAAACCAAGATTTCGTTATGGTACAAAATAGCAACAAAATCAAAGTCTCCACAATGTCACACCATTAGGAACATTAACCCTATCTAATTTTGCTTTAACATCAATAACTACGCCAGTGTGGTTTTCTAACAACCCCGTCAGATATGCCCAATTTTTATCTAAAAAATATTGATGTGGGACTGCAAAAATTAAAGCCTGTGCTAATTTCAAGTCATCTTCACTGCTTACTAATTGGAGACCATATTCTTCAACAACTTCGTGGGCATCTGACATGGGATCAAACACTTGAACTTGTATGCCATAGTCTTGCAATTCATTGACAATATCTATAACCCGGGTATTTCTGATGTCAGGTACATTTTCTTTAAAGGTGAACCCAAGAACAGTCACGACACTGCCCTTAATGGCCCCCCCTTTTTTTATCAGCTCTTTAACCGCCTGAGCAGCAATAAAGCTGCCCATACTGTCATTAATACTGCGTCCAGCTAAAATAACCTGCGGTGAATACCCAAGTACTGCGGCTTTATAAGTCAAATAATAAGGATCAACACCAATACAATGGCCTCCTACTAGGCCAGGATCAAAAGGTAAAAAATTCCATTTTGAAGAGGCGGCTGCCAACACATCTCTTGTATCAATATTCATTTTATTAAAAATAAGCGCTAACTCATTCATTAATGAGATATTTAAATCTCTTTGGGTATTTTCAATGACTTTAGCGGCTTCAGCGACTTTTATAGTGGCGGCTTTATGCACACCAGCAATAACAACGGACTCATAGACAGCAGCTACGCAGGCAAGAGTTTCAGGGGTATCTCCTGAAACTACTTTAGTAATAGTCTTAAAAGTATGGATTTTATCGCCTGGATTGATACGTTCTGGTGAGTACCCTACATTGAAATCCTCACCCCACTTTAAACCAGACTCTTGTTCAAGTACTGGAATGCAATCCTCTTCGGTTGCGCCGGGATAAACTGTTGATTCATAAACAACAATATCTCCTTTTTTTAGCTGGCGACCAACCGTTCTCGATGCACTAATAACAGGTGTTAAATCTGGCTGTTTAGCTTGATTTACCGGCGTTGGCACGGCGATAATGTGAAAATCTGCTTTCTTAAGATCGGCAGGGTCACATGTGAATAAAATATCGGCTGCCGCAAGCTCATCAGGTTCAACCTCATTTGTTCGCTCTATCCCTTGCTTTAATTCTTCAACTCGTATTGAATTGATATCGAAGCCAACAACTTGCTGAGTTTTCCCAAACTCCACCGCTACAGGCAATCCAACGTAGCCTAAGCCAACAACTGATATTTTCCTATTATGTTTACTCATTAATCGATCCTATAAAATTTCTTATACCATTCAACAAAATTTTTAATACCGTCTTCCAACAATGTTGCAGGCTTATATCCTAAATCTGAAACCAAATCTGAGACATCCGCATAGGTATCCGGCACATCGCCAGCCTGTAGTGGAAGCATATTTTTTATCGCGGGCTTACCCAGGCATTTTTCCAACGTCTCAATAAAAGTTAGTAAATGCACAGGATTATTATTTCCAATATTATAAACTCGATAAGGTGCATTGCTAGAAGCAGAGTCTGGATTATCACCGGACCAATTAGGATCACCTTGCGCAGGTTTATCTATAACTCTGATTACGCCTTCAACAATATCATCCACATAAGTAAAGTCACGACGATGATTCCCATAGTTGAAAACATCTATTGGTTTGCCTTCAATAATATTTCGGGTAAACATAAACAGCGACATATCCGGCCTGCCCCATGGACCATATACAGTAAAAAAACGTAACCCGGTCGTTGGCATGTTGTAAAGATGACTATAGGTATGAGCCATTAATTCATTGGCTTTTTTACTTGCAGCGTAAAGTGAAACTGGATGATCGACATTATCATGGATAGAAAATGGCATGGTGGTATTTGCACCATATACCGAGCTTGACGAAGCATAGGCCAAATGTTCAACATTGTTGTATCGACAGCCTTCTAGGATATTTAAAAAGCCAACAATATTTGAATCTATATATGCATGGGGATTGGTAATTGAATACCTTACCCCGGCTTGAGCTGCTAAATGCATCACCCGTTGAAACTGCTCTTTAGCAAAGAGCTCTTCCATCGCTTGTTTATCAGCAATTTCGCACTTTATAAACTTAAAATTCGCATATTTTTTTAATCGCTCTAACCTAGCTAATTTTAAATTTACATCGTAATAGTCATTGAGATTGTCAATTCCAATAACTTCATCGCCGCGCTCCAATAATCTCACACTAAGACTAGAGCCTATAAAACCAGCTGCACCGGTAACTAGTATTTTCAAAATATCATCCTATCAGTTTTTAATTTAAGCATAGATACAATCTAGGAAAACTCAACTTTGTTTTGGCTTAGCTAAAATTTCCTCAAGCAGTTTTTCAGCATTTTTTTGTTCAGGAAATGCACCTTTTCTTTTTGCTATTTCAAGCGACTGCTTAAGTTCCGATATTGCTGATCCTATTTGACCATTTTTATGATGGGCAAATGCCAAGTGGTACCTAAATATAGGTTCATCTGGAAACTTTGTAACAAGATCACTAAGGACGCTCAAGCCTTGGCGAAACTCACCTCGCTTGATTGAGACCCATGCATAGGTGTCTTTATAGTAAGGCTGTGGTGAATCTTTTAATTTTTCAGCTAATTCACCAGCTTTTTTAAGATGTAATTCATCACCGTAATTTTCTGCCAAAATTATAGCCAAGTTATTGATAGCTATATCAAATAGAGGATTTTTTACTAGCAACGACTCATAACGTTCAATTGCTGCGGCATAATCACCCATTGACTCATTTAAGGCAGCCAAAGATAGCGTTAGCTTAAGATCATCGGGGTTATTTTTAAGTCCTGCATCATAAACAGATAGGGCGCCTTGCTTATCATTTTGCGCTAATTTGATGTTTGCTTGTGAAATGTATAATGATGCGATTTTACTATTATTGTTAATAAGGTTGGCTAAAATTGCTGACGCCTTATCAAACTGTTTATCTAGTATCAACAAGTCACTCACTAAAATACCCGCAGAAATATTTTGGGGATTTTTAGTGAGTATGTTGTTTAAAAAAGCAATCATTTCTCCTCGTTTATTCAACTTTTCGTAGCATTGTGCAAGATTGCCTAGCACATCACTATTCTCAGGGAACTGAGTCAAAACTTCTTTGTATATTTCAGCAGCTTTAGCATATTCGCCCTGCCCTTGAAAAATCTTCCCTGATAATATTAACGCTAAATTATTTGCAAACGGATCAGAGGTTTTAGCTATTTTCTCTACAGTTTCCTTAGCTGCACTCCAGTTCTTTTCAAGCAAATTTAATTGGCCTTGCTTTTCAAGTAATCCAAGATTAGCAGGATAAAGTCTGAGTGTTTTTTCAAGTATTTCTTTTGCATATTTTAAATCCCCAGCCTTTAGTGATTTTTCATAAACGTAAACAAAAGCCTGTAAGTTCCCTGGATTAGCTTGTAACGCACTTATAAATTGTTTATCAGCCTGTTTAGTATCTCCCTTAACTAAAAGAGATTGTGCCAGCAACAACATCGCTTCATCTGAATCAGGCTTGCTCCAGGTTACCTTAGTTAACAAATCGATAGCTTCATCGTACTGCTCTTTAACCAATAACAATCTGGCATTAAGAATTTTTGCATCGTCATAATTAGAATTTGACTCCAAAATTTCATCGATAATCTTTTGTGCTTCATCAATATTTTTCAAATCAAATGCAATTTTTGCCATAATTACTTTGGCACCTAACCCAACATTGGAATTTTTTTCTAATGCAATGACAGTATTCAATACTTTTTTAGCTTGATCAAAGTTCTTTCTAGCAATCATCCAATCTGCTAAAGCCAACAACATTCGAGGCTGTTCTTTGTGTTGCTCTGTAAATTGCAGAAATTGTTTCTCGACTTTTTCTTGAGCAGCAGCTTGATAGAAATCAAGTAGTAGTAATTCTGCTCTTATATTGTTCGGCTCTGAATCAACAAGGCCGCGCAATACGTCTTCAGCTTCCTTGGTTTTACCAGATTGCGAATAGATTTTTGCCAATGTTATCTTAAACTCTTGATTATCTGGGTTGGACTCAACTAGTTTTTGATAATCGGCAATTACAGCATCCAGGTTTTTAGTTTTCGCATCCATTTGAATTTTAAACAGATCCAGACTGATATTTTTAGGATCATATTTTTTCGCAGCTTCAATCAATTCCAATGCTTTTGGATAATCCTCCTTTTGCATGTAAACCATTGCTTTTAAAGACAAGGAATCCGAATGATCTGGATGTGCTGTCAAAATATTGTCTAGAATTAGCAGGGCCTCAGCTTCTTTCTTTTGCCTGATCAAAATTGAAGCTTTCAATGACAATGCTTCCAAATTTTGGTTTGCATCTTTCAACACATATTCCGCCTGCTCTGTCGCCTCATCTAACTGTCCGAATAGCAATAGCACTTTACCAAGTTTTAACCTTGCATCAGTAAATGTAGGGGCTAATTCGACAGTTCGAGTTAGGTTTTCCTTCATCGCTTTGAACTGCTGGTTTTTTTCATCCAGCAAAGCCAGGTAGTAATAAGTCTCTGCAGTTTCTTGATCTGTTTGATTGGAAGACTTCAATTCCAGCTTAGCTTTATCGTATTCCCCTTTCTCGAAATACTCCTTACCTCGCTGTAAATGCGCCTCGGCATCCTCTTCTTTGTCACATCCTTCAAGCATCGATAACGCTGAAAGAATGAATACAACTAATATTTTTCCATTTGAATACCAAGGCATTTTAATCATGTTTTATCCGTTCAATTGAATAGTGCTTAAATGCTAAAAAATATTTTTAGAAGGGTATATCGTCATCGTAGGGCGTATCAAAATTATCCGACACCGTTCTTGATTCGGCAACAGATGATGTTGATGCCGGAGATGCTGGATAGCTTTGTTGTTGCGAGCTAGCCGAGTCGCCCCTTTTGCCAACCAAATCTAAAATATTGGCATTTAATTCCAAGCTAGTTTTCGTGGTTCCATCATTGGCGCGGTATTCACTTTGCGACAACTCGCCAGACACAAAAACCTGCTGGCCTTTTTTTAAGTAATTGGCAAGCTGTCCTTCTGCACGTTTACCCCATACGGCAACTCTAATCCATAGAGTTTGTTGTTTATCACCAAAACCTACGTTATTTGCCACTCTCACATTTAACACAGGTTGGCCGGATGGTGAATATCTAACTTCAGCATCTGCACCGACTGTGCCGGTAAAACTAAATACATTACTCATTTTTTCTCTATTAGTTGAATTAACAATGCCGTTATTATCAACCGGTTTGGGGTGAAACCTCAAACCGAATTTAACTTTTGACCTATGCCGCCCTACAATCCAAGACTAATGACAGTCCCTATTGATTGACTACTGAATTATGCGATAGCAAGGTAAATATAGTTTGCCAGGCAATTTCATACGGTGTTGTTCAACAAATGAAGTCAGCAATGAATCCATGAGACGCATAATATCCAGATCACCACGAATATCAAAATGCCCATGTTTTTCAATAGCTAGAATGCCTTCATTCTTCACATTACCAGCGACAATTCCAGAAAAAGCTCGCCTTAAATTGGCAGCAAGTTGATGACTCAGTTGATTTTTATGTAACTCCAAGCTACGCATATTGTGATGTGTCGGATTGAACGGTTGCTGGAAAACTTGGTCAATCTTTAGCAACCAATTGAAGTAATAAGCATCTCCTACAGACTTGCGAAACTCTCGGACTTGTCTAATGCCTACCTGCATTTCTTTAGCGACCAAATCAGGCTGCTCAATAATTATCTGATAGCGCTGCTGAGCTTCTTGCCCCAAAGTGCCTGCAATAAATTGATCGATATGCTTAAAGTAGCTACGTGAACGTTCCGGGCCACAAAATATCAATGGAAACGGCATATCCTTATTGTCCGGGTGTAACAAAATGCCTAATAGGTAGAGAATTTCCTCGGCGGTGCCTGCGCCGCCTGGAAATACAACAATACCATGCCCCATTCTGACAAAAGCTTCCAAACGTTTTTCTATGTCTGGCAAGATCACCAATTCATTGACAATCGGATTGGGTGATTCTGCGGCAATAATTCCAGGCTCGGTAATCCCCAGATATTGTCCATTTTTGATTCGTTGTTTGGCATGACCAATAGTCGCCCCCTTCATTGGGCCTTTCATTGCGCCAGGACCGCAGCCAGTACAAATATTCAAGCCGCGCAGACCCAATTCGTAACCAACTTGCTTGGTATATTGATATTCTTCACGATTAATAGAATGCCCACCCCAACACACTACAAGATTGGGATTTGTCATAGGCCTCAAAATATTAGCATTTCGAAGAATATGGAATACAGCATTGCTAATGCCTTCGGAAACATTGAGATCAAATTTGGGGTTATCGTTTATCTCGTCGCTAACAAAAATAATGTCGCGTAGCACGGCAAATAAATGTTCACTGATTCCTCTTATCATCTTGCCATCTACAAAAGCATGCGCAGGGGCATTCTTGACTTCTAATTTGATGCCCCGTTGTTCCTGAATCACTCGAATATCAAAATTTGGATAACGATTCAGTAATTCCTTGCCATCATCCATATCGCTGCCACAATTGAGCACCGCTAGGGAACAATTGCGAAATAGTTGGTATAACCCACCCTGACTGGTATCAAGAAGTGTATTGACTTCGAGCTTAGATAATATATCCAAACGACCTTCAGGAGTAATTTGCGCATCAATAACAGGGTATTTCATAGATAGTAGAAGATATGATAAATGTTTATTTTAACTTTGATTCACTAAGCATTCAGTGTCCCTATATAAAATCCCTCCGTCATTCAATTATTGAGAGTCGGAGGCGAACATGAATACATTAGTTCAAAAGCTGTTACTTGCTAGTTTAGTAATTGCCGCTACAGGCTGCGCTCATTATCCTCAAAACCACTATTACTATCCTGCTGAGACCTATAACAGAAACTATTATCTGGGAGGATATAAAACCTATAGTAACTACTCCCATCCTCAACAACCTAGTTATCGACCCAATCCTCGCCCGTCATGGAGAGGCTCATATTCAAGACATCGAAACGAGCATGAAGAACAACATCAGTACTCAGAAAATCATGAACATCATCACCAAAATGAAAGTCATGAAAGACGTTTTAACCGGAATTACCACTAGTGCTAATTACTGATCGCCAAATTTTAAGATGGTTATAAGATGCAGATAACTTTATAATGCGAACAAGGTATTTGTACTTATACTCAGTTTTAAGGCATCTGCCCTCTATTTTGCATGTTATTCAGCTATTTTTTCAGAAATTCCATTCGCTTTTCTCCTCAAAATTGCCCGGCATGATTTGCAATCAAATTTTTATTGATTTATTTAGGAGTGTCTAATGGCAACTGGTACCGTTAAGTGGTTTAACGATTCTAAAGGTTTTGGCTTTATTTCCCCAAATGACGGCAGTGCAGATGTGTTTGTACATTTTTCTGCCATTGCTGCTAATGGTGGTTTTCGGACATTGGCAGAAGGCCAAGCTGTAAGCTATGACGTGGAATCAGGCGCAAAAGGTCCACAAGCATTAAATGTGGCAGCAGCTTAAAACAATATTATTTTCATCTATGCATAAATGGCCTGTCGGCCGTTAATATAAACCAACCAAATTTTTAGGATATGTCTTTTGAAACGACTTTTTGTAGGAAATTTACCTAGCGACGCCACTGAAGAATCTGTACAAGCATTATTCTCCCAATACGGCAAAGTACGCTCCATTCAACTTGTTTCTGATATTTTTAGCGGCAAATGCCGAGGCTTCGGCTTTGTCGGCATGGAAGGTCATGAAGCAAGAGCTGCAATAAGCAGCCTAGATGGTAATCTATACTGCGGCAAGCCGTTAAAAGTTAAATTCGAAGATGTCACAGCAGGCAAAAAAGGCAGACGGTAACGCTATTTATAGCTTAGCTAATATTTAACCTTAGACTGCAAACGTATCACTCAGCTTGATTTAGCCATCAATAAAACCAGTGCGGGAATTTATGATTTATCAAGTTGAAAGTGATGGGATCATTGAAAAGCAAAACATCGATATATGGCAGCTTGGAATGGGGTGATGCATGCCTGCTCACTGCCCCCATCTGGGTACGCTTGATATTCCTGTTTACCTTTCACATTGAGCACCAAGCGCAAGAACCTAGCGCTTAAATGTAAAATCAGGTTGGTTTTGCTTATATCAAAGCCAACCTGAACATCAGAACGTATACAAAAAATATCAAACCTCTCACAGTTAATTTAGCCAAAGCGAGCTGTTACAATCGCCACATTCTGATTCTTTTCTCGCAATCCCGTGCTAATAAAACCAACAACTCCAATCTATACCTGGACAAACATTCGGCATATTGCCCTGGAGCATAAAAAAGAACTCTTTTATGCCCACTTAGTTGCCATTTTGGCCATGATCGTCAGCGTCCCTATCCCTTTATTAATGCCATTACTGGTTGATGAGGTCCTTTTAAATAAGCCTGGCCTTATAACTTCGACAATAGACAAACTATCCCCTCCAGAATGGCATTTGCCTATCGCTTATATCACCATAGTGTTAGTGATCAGCGTAATACTACGCATTATTGCCATTGTCTTTGGTGTTATTCAGTCGCGACAATTTTCGGTGATTGCTAAAGACATCGTTTTCCGTATTCGAAAGCACCTGCTTGGGCATTTACAGACCATTTCCATGTCCGAATACGAAAGTCTGGGAACTGGTACGGTGGTGACTTATTTAGTTAAAGATCTCGATACCATTGATAATTTTGTTGGCAACACCATCAGCAAATCGTTAGTGGCTATCTTAACCATTGCTGGTACGGGGGTGATTTTATTATGGATGCACTGGCAACTGGGTCTATTTATTTTGCTACTAAATCCTATCGTTATTTACTTTACGCGCACGGTGGGCTCACGGGTAAAAGATCTTAAATCCAAAGAAAATTCCGCCTATGAAATATTCCAGCAATCGTTAACCGAAACCTTAGAAGCCATCAATCAAATTCGCTCCAGTAACCGCGAGCGTCATTACTGCAACCAATTAATAGATTCCGCCCTTTCCGTTAAAGATACCTCCATTGCCTTTGCCTGGAAAAGTGACGCCGCCTCACGCTTAAGCTTTCTAGTGTTCTTATTCGGCTTCGATATTTTTCGTGCTTGCGCGATGTTAATGGTGTTTTATTCCGACCTTAGTATTGGCCAGATGCTGGCAGTCTTTGGGTATCTCTGGTTTATGATGGCACCAGTACAAGAAATACTCAGTATTCAATACGCTTTTTTTGCCGCAAAAGCCGCATTGACACGCATTAATCGACTCGGTGCCTTAAAACAAGAACCCAATTACCCACATATTAAGGATCCTTTCCTCAACAAAAAAACCGTATCAATCAAGGTCGACAACCTGCATTTTAGTTATGGTGATGAAAAAGTCCTTAACGGTATCCAATTACATATTAAAGCCGGTGAGAAAGTTGCATTGGTAGGAGCCAGCGGCGGCGGTAAATCAACGTTAGTGCAGACATTGATTGGATTATACCCGCCAGATCAGGGCCAAATTTACTTTGATGATGTGCCGATCGACCAAATTGGTCTTGATGTGGTCCGGGAACATGTCGTAACGGTACTGCAGCATCCCATTCTTTTTAATGACAGCATTCGTGCCAATCTAACTTTGGGCAACCCAGCCACCGATGAACAATTATGGAATGCATTGACGATCGCTCAGCTATTCGACACCGTAAAAGATCTCGAGCATGGTTTAGATACAATCGTCGGTCGGCAAGGCATGCGCTTGTCCGGTGGCCAACGCCAACGCATGGCGATTGCCAGGATGGTGATCGCCAACCCAAGCGTGGTGATATTGGACGAAGCAACGTCGGCATTGGATAGTGAAACAGAACACAAGCTACACAAGGCGCTTAACCTGTTTTTAAAAAATCGAACCACTATTATTATTGCTCACCGTTTAAGTGCCGTTAAACAAGCCGATCATGTTTATGTCTTCGAAGAAGGCAAAATCTGCGAACAAGGCCACCACGAAACCTTAATTAACCAGCAAGGCCTTTACGCGAAACTCTATGGCGAATATCAATAAGCATGCCTGAAATCTACGATTTACACTGCCATTCAACCGCCTCTGATGGCGTTTTATCACCAACCGAACTAGTACAACGTGCCAGTCAACACGGGGTTACCCATTTATCATTAACTGATCACGACACCACTCAAGGTTTAGCAGAAGCTCACGCTACTGCTGATGCCAACGGAATTCAGCTTATCAATGGCATTGAATTATCCACCAGCTGGCAAAACCACTGCTTTCATATCGTCGGTCTAGGCATTGATCCTTTACACCCAACGCTGACAGCCGGCATACACAACCTACAATTGATTCGCACTGAACGTGCAGAACAAATTGCCGCTAAGCTCGATAAAAAACGCATTCCCGGAGCCTTGGCTGCGGTAAAAGAAATCGCAGGTGTCGGCATGATAACTCGCACCCATTTTGCTGACTTTCTGTTGTCACAACGCCATGTAGCGACCCAACAAGAAGCCTTCGATCGCTATTTAGGAAACGGCAAGTCCGCCTATGTTTCAACTACCTGGGCAGAACTAAGAGACGCAGTCGGCTGGATAACTGAAGCCGGAGGCATCGCAGTATTGGCACACCCATTACGTTATAAATTAACTGCCAGCAGGCTAAGGCGCCTGCTTACATCTTTTAAAGATGCTGGCGGCCAATCGATGGAAGTCGTCACCGGCAGAACCAACCCAGATGAAATAAGACGTACCAGTCTTTTTGCCAGTCAATTCCAATTGGCTGGTTCTGTCGGCTCGGATTTTCACAACCCAGCAAATGTCTGGGTAGAGCTTGGCAGGCTTGCACCCTTACCCAAACAAATCCAACCAGTCTGGGAATTGCTCCACTGAGATTTAATGGTAAATAGCAATGCATAAAAAAGGGGGACTGCTAAAAGCAATCCCCCTTTTTAAGTTTGCGTGAATCTATCCAGACTTATTCGGTTTCGATATCTTTCATGCTTAGCCTGACTCTACCTTGGCGATCAATTTCAAGCACCTTGACTTTGACTACATCACCTTCATTTACTTTGTCACTGACTTTGTCTACATGTTCGTCAGAAAGCTGAGAAATATGAACCAAGCCATCTTTACCAGGCAAAATGGTTACAAATGCGCCGAAGTCCATCAATCTAACAACCTTGCCTTCGTAAATTTTACCTACTTCAACTTCTGCAGTAATTTCTTCGATAAGACGACGAGCTTCTTCGCCCGCAGCTTTGTCAACTGAGGCTACCTTAACAACACCATCATCTGTCAAATCAACGCTAGCGCCAGTTTGTTCGGTAATGCTGCGAATAGTCGCACCACCTTTACCAATCACTTCGCGAATTTTGCTTGGGTCAATTTTGAAAGTAATGATGCGTGGTGCGAAGTCAGACATTTCATCACGCGTTGATGATAAAGCTTTGTTCATTTCACCGAGTATATGTAACCGGCCATGTTTGGCTTGCTCCAATGCGGCTTTCATAATTTCAGCAGTGATACCATCAATTTTAATATCCATTTGTAAGGCTGTAATACCTTCTGATGAACCGGCAACTTTGAAGTCCATGTCGCCCAAATGATCTTCATCGCCCATGATGTCAGACAATACGGTGAATCTGTCGCCTTCTTTAATCAGACCCATTGCAATACCGGCAACCGGTGTAGTAATAGGCACCCCCGCATCCATTAATGCCAAGCTGCTACCGCAGACAGAAGCCATTGAGCTGGAACCGTTAGATTCAGTAATTTCAGAAACCACGCGAATGGTGTAAGGAAACTCTTCCATATTAGGCAACACGGCGGCAACGCCGCGTTTTGCTAAGCGGCCGTGACCAATTTCTCGACGTTTTGGCGAACCGACAAATCCAGTTTCACCAACGCTGTACGGAGGAAAATTGTAATGCAACATGAACGGCTCTTTGTATTCGCCAGCCAATGCATCAATGATCTGTGCATCGCGTTGAGTGCCTAAAGTGGCGACAACCAATGCTTGAGTTTCACCGCGAGTAAACAGGGCTGAACCATGAGTTCTTGGCAATACGCCGGTACGAATACTAATAGGTCTGACGGAATCAACTGCACGACCATCTATCCGTTTACCGTCCAAGGTGGCGTTACGGACTATCTTGTATTCCAAGTGTTCAATGATGTTACGGATATCTTTTTCAGCATATTCACCATTGGCAACAAGCTTTTCAACTACAGCATTCCTAATGCCTTTAAGTTGTTCTTGTCTAATCAGTTTTTCAGCAACTTGGTAAGCGGCTTTAATTCCCGCTTCAACTTCAGCAGTCACTAAATTAACCAGTTCAGCATTTGCTTCTGGTGCAATCCATTCAACAACACCAGCACCTGCCGCATTGGCAAACTCGTTAATCGCATCAATAGCTGATTTAAGTTGCTCATGCCCAAATAAAACGGCACCCAGCATAACTTCTTCAGATAAACCAGCGGCCTCAGACTCAACCATCAGTACCGCATGCGCCGTTCCGGCAACTACGAGTGTCAGCTGGGATTCT
>JAQTQN010000001.1 GCA_028712225.1 Methylobacter sp. | reverse complement strand
TCGCGCAATTCAGGATCGCTATCGGTGGCCATTTCTTTAGCCGAAGCCAGTGATTCTAATGTGTTTTCATAGCGTTTGTAGCAATCAACCAAAGGCGCGATTTGCGCGTATTCCTGGCTGAGCGCGCGGAATTTATTTTGATTATTTTGTGTATCCGGCTCTGAGAGTAAGGCAGCGATTTCGTCGTAGCGTTCGCACAGGTTTTCCAATTTTTGTTGTATTGATGGTTTCATTGCGTTGAATTTAGTTTAAGAATTTCTCGAGCTGCGGCGACCAAGTCATGGCGTTCGTTTTCTGCGGCAATTCGTATTTGAGTGCTGGGTGTATGGATGAGTTTATTGGTCAGGCTGTGCGCTAGTCGATTAAGTGCTTCTTCGGGAGCCATGCCATTTTTTAATAATGAAAGTGCTTTTTGTAAGGTGTCATCACGATTTTGTTCTGCTTGTAATCGGTAATCTTGAATAATTGACTGTGCGTTTTGAGCTCTAAGCCATGCCAAAAAATGATTGACTTGCGTGTCGATAATTTCTTCCGCTTCCTCAGCAGCCTGGCGTCGTGAAAGCATATTTTGGTCAATGGTGGATTGCAAGTCATCAACGGTATATAGATACACATCTGAAAGTTGCTCTACTTCAGCTTCAATATCTCTAGGAACGGCAAGGTCGACCATAAACATGGGCTTGTGTTTACGTTTTTTTAACGCACTTTCTACTCTGCCTTTACCCAGTATTGGTAATTGGCTGGCAGTTGATGAGATAACAATATCGGCTTCAGCAAGATGATCGGGTAATTCCGACAAGGCAATGGCATAACCGTTAAATTGAATTGCCAAGGCATGTGCTTTGTCATAACTCCGGTTAGCAATGATAATGCGGCCAATGCCTTGTTGAGATAAATGGCGAGCGGTGAGTTCTATAGTTTCACCGGCACCTATTAATAATGCGGTTTGGTCGCTTAATTTATCAAAGATTTGCTGGGCTAATTGAACAGCGGCAAAGGCAACCGATACTGGGCTGGAGCCAATGGCGGTGTCGGTGCGGACTTTTTTTGCTGCGGTAAACGTATGTTGAAATAATTTGCCAAGTTGTTTACCTAAAGTACCTGCTTCGTGCGCGGCTTGATAAGCTGTTTTCATTTGCCCAAGAATTTGCGGCTCACCAAGTATCATGGAGTCGAGTCCGCAAGCGACACGGAACATGTGCCGACACACTGAAGAATCGGTATGTGTGTATAAGTAGGGGGCTAATTCAGATGGATTAATGTGTTTATTCTTTGCGACCCAGTCGATCACAATTTGTTCATCAGCGGCATTGGCTGTGCAATAGAATTCAGTTCGGTTGCATGTTGAAAGTATCGCCGCTTCTTTGATGTCTTTAATTTGCCAGAAATCTTGCAACGAGGCTTTTAAAATTTCAGCAGGAAACGCCAGTCGCTCCCGAATAGAAACTGGTGCAGTCTGGTAATTAATTCCAACTGAAAGAAATGTCATTGTTCTGATGTTTTTAGATTTGATGGGGCTCTATTATTCAGCATCCAAGAGCAGGGCGCCGATTAAATCTGTAATTGTTCCATTTAACCGTACAGATGGCTTTTAGGAAAAATCGCAGATATTATGTCAGCCTATTCTAAAAAATATAATGGCTTTGTCCAAATCAAACGCAACAGTGGCTGGAATTAGTGGGTTTTTCTGATAATTCATAAAAATGCAGTGCGTATTAACAAATCAAATAGGATGTTTTCGTGTTAATTATTAGATTGTTTTCATTATTGGGACTGATTTTACTCGTTGCTTGTGCGGGCTCGCCAGAAAAAACGGATGAACCTGAAGAGGCAAAGGCTCAGGGCTCTGTAAGTGATACTAAAAGTAAGGTTCAGCCTAAAGAGGTTAAAACGGCGATTGCACCTGATGTAATGTACATGCTGCTTGCGGCTGAATTAGCCGGCCAACGAGGTCAATATGAAATTGCCTTGGAAGGTTATATGGAGGCTGCAAAGAGAGTAAATGATCCAAGGTTTGCAGAAAGAGCGGCAAGTATTGCGATGTATATGAAAAACCAGGGTAAAACTGATGAGGCGCTGTCTTTATGGTTGAATCAGGATCCTAAAAGTCTGGTGGCTCGGAAATTGGCTGCATTGACCGCATTGAGATCCGGAGATAAGCGCTTGGCCATTGAATATCTCAACGGCCTCATCAAGACTGATCCCGTTGATTTTGAAAATACCATACTGGAACTTGTTGGAGTGTTGCAAAAAGAAGATAAGGCTGCGTTTGTTTTCGATGTGCTAGAAGCGGTTTCTGCGTCAAATCCAGATCAGGCTGTGCTGTACTTTGTAGAGTCTCTGCTTGCGATGCAATTAAATAAAAAAGAAGTGGCTGAAGCTAAAGTCGAGAAGGCTCTCAGCATTAAGCCTGATTGGGATAATGCAATCATTCTTCAAGCGCAAATAGCCTTGTCATCGGGGAAGGTTGATACGGCTAAGCAATTGTTATCGGAAGCGGTAAAAAAATATCCTGAAAATAGCAAAATAAATAAGCTACTTGCGCAGTTACTAATTAAAGAAGGGGGGTATGAGCAGGCCGGTGAAATTTATCAGTCAATTATCGCTGCCAATCCAAAAGATTCTGAGGCACAGTTTGATTTAGCCTTGATTAATTTACAAATAGGTAAGGATAAAAAGGCTGAAGATATATTTAAAGTACTGCTGGATCAGCCGGGTTGGCGAGATCGTGCAACTTTGTACTTAGGGAAAATTGAAGAAAGTCATGGTAGCGCTGCAAAGGCATTGAATTGGTATGACAAGATTACTGATGGCCCTGTTGCTTTTGAGGCGTCAATGTCAGCAATTTCTTTGCTTGCTAAAGATAAGCAATTTGATAATGCCGGGTTGAGGTTGGAGACGTTGGCAAGGCAGTATCCCAAACAAAAACTGCGCATTATTCTTATGCAGGCCAATCTATATAATCAAAAAGCCGAATATAAAAAAGCATTTGATTTGTTATCTGGTGCGTTGGTGGAGCGGCCAGATCAAAAAGATCTTTTATATACCCGGGCTTTAATAGCTGAACGGTTGGGGAAGCGTGATGTGCTAGAAGCTGATTTAAAGAAAATTCTGGCTACTAATCCTGATGACGCCGAGGCTTTAAATGCATTGGGATACTCGTTGTTGGATGATGCTGCTCGATATTCCGATGCCGAAAAATATCTGCAGCAAGCTTTAAAGCTAAGGCCTGATGAGACGGTTATTATTGATAGCTATGGTTGGTTGCAGTTTAAATTAGGTAAGCCGCTGCAAGCTTTAATATATCTGGAGCAAGCTTATGCAAAGCAGAAAGAGGGCGAAATTGCAGCCCATCTGTGCGAAGTGCTGTGGGCTTTAGGTAGAAAAGAAGAATCAAAAAAAATATTTGTCGAGGCAATTAAACGGCAGCCGCAAGACGAGTATTTGCTGGATTTTAAAAAGAGAATATTAAATAGTGTCGAATAGTATGTTGTCGGTATCTTGCAGATGGTTCTCGTGGAGTTTATTCTTATTTTTGACGGGCTGCGCCACGATACCTGAGAAACCTTTGTCGGTGTATTCAAGTAGGCAGCGGCAGTATATATATGAGTTAGAATACTGGTCATTTGAAGGGAGATTGGCTGTTTCAGGTCCAAAGGATTCTTGGTCTGCCAATGTAATCTGGGATCACGGTCCTATTGAGGAAAAAATGAAATTAACCGGCCCATTAGGTCAGGGCGCCATAATTATTCAATTAAAGGGTGACAAGGTATTAATTGATCGTGGTCAAGGTGATGTTTTTTCATCGGATGAGCCTGAGAAATTCATAAGCCACGAGTTGGGTGCATTTGTTCCTCTGAAGTCATTGCGTTATTGGGCGGTGGGTGTGCCAGAACTAGGCAAAGATTTTCATGAAATTGGTGAAGGTTTTAGTCAGGATGGATGGCTTGTTGAGTATAGGCAAATGCAATCTATTGAAGGTAGTGGCGTAATGCCGCAAAAAATTTCGGTTACGAATGGCCAGGTCAAATTAAAATTGTACGTAGATAGTTGGAAGTTAATAGATGTCAAGCCAAAATAAGTTAATCATGTGGTCTGAGCGTTGGCCCGCTCCTGCAAAGTTGAATTTAATGTTGCGGATTGTAGGGCGAAGGAGTGATGGGTATCACTTATTGCAAACGGTATTTCAATTTATCGATCTATGTGATTGGATAAGGTTTCATCCTGTAGATGATGGTAGTGTGACATTGCGAAGAACAATTCCTGGTGTGCTCGAATCTGATGACTTAACAATAAGGGCTGCAAATCTACTAAAAACGGAAACTGGCTGTAAAGAAGGTGTGTGTATAGAGGTAGAAAAGAATCTACCAATGGGGGGCGGTTTGGGTGGTGGGAGTTCAGATGCGGCAACTACCTTGCTTGTTTTAAATCAGCTATGGAATTTGAATCTGCCGTTAGAAAAGCTAATGCAATTAGGGTTGTCATTAGGTGCGGATGTTCCGGTATTTGTCTTTGGTAATTCTTCATGGGCGGAAGGCGTTGGTGAAAAACTTACGAAAATAATCCTTCCGGAGAAATGGATAGTGCTTATACAACCTGATTGTCATGTTAATACTAAAGAAATATTTTTGGACAATGATTTGACACGAGATAGCAATTCAATCACAATAGACGAATTCCTAGCAGGTGATAGCGAAAATTGCTTTCAAAAAATTGTTAGCCGAAGGTATTCTTTAATTGAGGACGCGTTGTTTGATTTGGCGTTTTACGCGAAATCAAAATTGACAGGTACTGGAGCGTGCGTTTTTGGGGGGTTTTCCTCGAGAGAAGATGCGGAAAAGTGCTTTGATAAGGTCAAAGTGAAGTGGAATGCCTTTTTAGTAAAAAGTACAAATATTTCACCCTTACATAGTAAGTTAGGGAGTGATAGTCATTAAAAATGGGCCGTCGCCAAGCGGTAAGGCACGGGGTTTTGATCTCCGCATACCAAGGTTCGAATCCTTGCGGCCCAGCCAAATGCTTCCAGTAAGTTTAGTTAATCAGGAGCTTATATAAAATGAGTGACACCACTATTATGGTGTTTTCTGGGAATGCCAATATGGCTTTGTCCGATGGCATTGTTAAGAAGCTCAATATGCGCCTAGGATTGGCAACGGTAGGTCGGTTTAGTGATGGAGAAGTTGCTGTAGAAATTGAGGAGAATGTTCGCGGAAAAGATGTGTTTGTAATTCAGCCGACGTGTTCTCCGACAAATGAAAACTTGATGGAGTTGCTTGTGATGATTGATGCGCTTAAGCGAGCATCGGCTTCACGTATAACAGCAGTAATGCCTTATTACGGTTATGCTAGGCAGGATAGAAGGTCAAGGTCGGCAAGAGTTCCTATAAGTGCAAAATTAGTCGCCAAAATGATTGAACAGGCGGGTGCTAGTCGGGTTTTGACTGTTGACTTGCATGCGGATCAAATCCAAGGTTTTTTTGATATACCAGTTGATAATGTCTACTCTTCACCGATTCTTCTTGGGGATATATGGAGAAAAAAATATCCTAAATTAATTGTAGTCTCTCCTGATGTTGGTGGAGTTGTTCGGGCGCGAGCCTTGGCGAAGCGTCTTGATGATTCGGATTTGGCCATAATTGATAAACGCAGGCCAAAAGCAAATGTTGCCGAAGTAATGCATATAATTGGCGATGTTGCTGGTCGAAGTTGTGTGCTCGTAGATGATTTGGTTGATACGGCTGGTACCTTATGTCATGCGGCAGATGCATTAAAAAAACACGGCGCAATTAAAGTTGTGGCTTACTGTACGCACGCTGTTCTTTCTGGCTCGGCATTAAAAAACCTGGGGGCTTCGTCTCTTGATGAGTTGGTTGTAACGGATACAATTCCTCTGGGGCAGGATGCGGCTAATCTAGGTAAGATTAGGCAGTTAAGTGTGGCAGAAATGCTTGCTGAGACAATTAGGCGCATTTCTGTGGGCGAGTCAGTAAGCTCTATGTATGTAGATTAATAAGATTAGTTATTTAGTGCCAAAGGGCGCAGGGTTGAGATAATGTCAAGCGTATTTGAATTTGTAGCAAATAATAGAGAAGAAGTCGGTAAGAGTGTTGCGAGATCGTTTCGTCGTAATGGCTTGGTTCCTGCTGTAATTTATGGTGGGGAGGGGCTTCCGCAATTATTAAGTTTAAATCATAATGAAGTAATTAAGCATTTAAATAATGAAGCTGTGTATTCGCATGTTTTGAGCATTAGTGTTGATGGCAAGGTCGAAAGTGCGGTTTTAAAAGATGTTCAAAGAGAGCCTGCGGGCGTAAAAATTCTTCATTTGGATTTTCTGAGGGTTAATGCGTCTCAGCAAGTTAAAGTGCATGTTCCATTGCATTTTATAAATGAAGAAAAATCAGTTGGCGTTAAGAAGGGTGGTGTGGCCACTCACTCGTTGGTGGATGTTGAGGTGTCAAGTTTGCCAGCAAATCTACCGGATTATATTGAGGTGGATTTGGCAGGGCTTGATGTTGGTCAGTCCCTTCACCTTACTGATTTGGTGTTGCCGGAAGGTGTTCATGTGGTTGCCTTGTCTCAAGGGGTTGATCATAACCTTCCGGTTGTATCTATACTTGCTTCAAGAGCTAGTAAAGAAGATTTGCCTGGGTAGATGTGTGATTAAATTAGTGGTAGGGCTGGGAAATCCCGGTTCTGAATATGAAAAAACCCGGCATAATGCCGGGTTTTTGTTTTTAGATTTTTGGCTTGAAAAACTGAATGGTCATTGGCGTTACGAGTCTAAATTTGATGGGTTGGTCGCTGTTTGTTCAATTGAATCAAATCCGGTGTTCTTATTAAAGCCTTTGTCTTTTATGAATAGGAGTGGGGTTGCGGTTGGAAAGCTTGCTAGTTATTACAAAATAGCTCCAGGAGAGATTCTTGTTGTGCATGATGAGCTGGATTTTGAGGTTGGAGTTGTAAGATTTAAGTATAATGGAGGGCATGCCGGTCACAATGGTCTTAGGGATATAATTAACCATTTAAATTCTAATGCATTTTATAGAATTAGGATTGGTATTGGGAGGCCATTTTCTGGGGGGGGTGCTAGCTATGTCCTGTCGGATTTGTCCGGAAATGATTTGGTTGATGTGGAAAGTGCTTTTGATTGTATATGCGCTCATATAAATGAAATTATAACTGAGCAAAGTCAAGTGATAGTAAATAAGGTGAATGGAATGATAAGGTAAAATAAATTTATTACACCAGTTGTTGACACAGGTAAGTAAACGCTTGATAATGGCGTCCTTATCAAAGATAAGGAGGGGTTCCCGAGCGGCCAAAGGGATCAGACTGTAAATCTGCCGGCTCTGCCTTCGGAGGTTCGAATCCTCCCCCCTCCACCATAAAATAAATTGCGGGTGTAGTTCAATGGTAGAACTCCAGCCTTCCAAGCTGATCACGTGGGTTCGATTCCCATCACCCGCTCCAGATAAGTAGCCCATATAGCTCAGTAGGTAGAGCACTTCCTTGGTAAGGAAGAGGTCACCGGTTCAAATCCGGTTATGGGCTCCATGTGTAGTGAATTAGGTATTATTTATGGCCAAAGAAAAATTTTCGCGTAATAAACCGCATGTAAACGTGGGTACAATAGGTCACGTTGATCATGGCAAGACAACTCTAACTGCAGCCCTAACTAAGGTGATGGCTGAGTTGCAAGGTGGTGAGGTTAAAGCCTTTGATCAAATTGATAACGCACCTGAAGAGAGAGCTCGCGGTATAACGATTGCAACATCGCATGTCGAATATGAATCTGCAAAACGACACTACGCCCATGTTGATTGTCCGGGCCATGCTGACTATGTGAAAAATATGATTACTGGTGCTGCCCAGATGGATGGCGCGATTCTAGTATGCTCAGCTGCTGATGGCCCAATGCCGCAAACGAGAGAGCATATACTTTTATCGAGGCAGGTTGGCGTACCATATATTGTTGTATTCCTCAATAAGGCCGATATGGTTGATGATGCCGAGTTGATTGAGTTAGTTGAAATGGAAATTCGTGAGTTACTTGATCTTTATGAGTTTCCTGGGGATGATACGCCAATTATAGTAGGCTCTGCATTAAAAGCACTTGAGGGTGATACCAGTGAAATTGGTGTGCCGTCAGTTGTTAAGCTGGTTGAGGCGCTGGATAGTTACATTCCTGAGCCAGAGCGGGCAGTCGATGGTGCTTTTTTAATGCCTATTGAAGACGTATTTTCAATATCTGGGCGCGGAACTGTTGTAACGGGTCGTATAGAGAGAGGCATTATTAAAGTTGGGCAAGAAGTAGAGATTGTCGGCATTAGGCCAACTGTAACAACAACTGTTACGGGTGTTGAAATGTTTCGCAAGCTGCTTGATCAAGGTCAAGCCGGTGATAACGTTGGGTTGCTATTAAGAGGCACAAAAAGAGATGATGTTGAGCGCGGGCAAGTTCTTGCTCATAAAGGAACCATAAAGCCGCATTCGCATTTTAATGCTGAAATATATGTCTTATCAAAAGATGAAGGTGGTAGGCATACTCCATTTTTCAATGGTTATCGCCCGCAGTTTTACTTCCGTACCACTGATGTAACGGGCGCTGTTGAATTGCCTGAAGGTGTAGAAATGGTAATGCCTGGCGATAATATTTCTGTAAAAGTGAAGCTTATCTCGCCGATTGCGATGGAAGATGGATTGCGTTTTGCCATTCGCGAGGGTGGCCGTACAGTCGGTGCTGGCGTTGTCGCTTCAATAATTGAGTAAAAAACGAAAAATTTGTGTATGGTTTTTGATTTGAATAGGTCAGTAGCTCAATTGGTAGAGTAGCGGTCTCCAAAACCGCGGGTTGGGGGTTCGAGACCCTCCTGGCCTGCCATTCATAAAACAGTAATTTTTCTATAACAATATAAACAAGAGTATGCAGACAAGTAACAATATTTCAGTCGCTGATATAACAAAGCAGGTTTTGTCTGTTGTGTTTTTGGTTTTGGGTGTAGTTGGGTTTTATTATTTTTCAGACGTTCTGCTTGTATATAGGGTTATATCTTTATTAGTTGTGTTTTCTGGTGTTTTGTTTCTATTGTCCACAACGAGTGTTGGAAAAAAAATACTGTTATTTATATTGGAGTCGAAGTTAGAGTTGAATCGTGTAATTTGGCCGACGCGGGAAGAGACAACTAGAACAACAATGTTGGTTTTTGCAATGGTGTTTGTAGTTGGTTTTTTGTTGTGGATGCTAGATACTTTCTTATTTTGGGGTGTGCGATTGTTGACTGGGCAAGGGAGTTAAAATGGCTCTTCGTTGGTATGTTGTTCATGCATATTCGAATTTTGAGAATAAGGTAAAACAGGCTCTTGAAGAGAGAATAGTCAGGGAGGGGTTGTCTTCAAGTTTTGGAAAAATTTTAGTTCCAACAGAAGAAGTTGTTGAGATGAGGTTGGGGCAGCAGCGAAAAAGCGACAGAAAGTTTTTTCCAGGTTATGTACTCGTTCAAATGGAATTAACAGACGAAACATGGCATTTAGTTAAGGATGTGCCAAGGGTTTTAGGTTTTATTGGTGGTACTTCTGACAGGCCAGCCCCCATATCAGAAAAGGAAGCCATGGCAATTATTAATAGGGTTGAGGAAGGGGTAAATAAGCCGCGACCTAAGACAATGTTTGAGTCGGGTGAGGTTGTGCGCGTTATTGATGGGCCATTTAAAGATTTTAATGGTGTTGTTGAAGAAGTTAATTACGAAAAAAATAAACTAAAAATTTCAGTTCTAATTTTTGGAAGATCAACATCGGTTGAGTTAGGTTTTAATCAAGTTGAGAAGAGCTAAGTAAAGATTGATCGAGTAATTTTAAGTCACTGCCTCGCGTGGTGATTTTTTGTAATTGGGGAGTAGAAATACGTTTGTACCCATATTTGGAGTTTAAAGATGGCAAAAAAAATAACAGCGTACATAAAGTTACAAGTTAAGGCTGGAGAGGCCAATCCGAGCCCCCCCGTTGGTCCGGCATTGGGGCAGCGCGGCGTTAATATTATGGAGTTTTGTAAAGCATTTAATGCTAAAACTCAGGATGTTGAAAAAGGGTTGCCGCTACCAGTAGTTATAACAGTATATAGTGACCGCAGTTTTACTTTTATTACCAAGACGCCCCCTGCTTCAATTCTTATAAAAAAAGCAATAGGTATTAAAAGTGGTAGCAGCAATCCAAATACTAAAAAAGTTGGAACAATTACTCGAGATCAACTTGAAGAAATTGCAAAAATAAAAATGGAAGATTTGAATGCTGCAAATTTAGAAGCTGCTGTAAAGACAATTGCTGGTAGCGCCTACAGCATGGGTCTAAATGTGGAGGGTATCTAATGGCTAAGTTGTCGAAGAAAGCAAAGATAATTAAATCAAAAGTTAATAAAATTAAACAATATTCAGTTATTGATGCAGTAGAGCTTTTGAAAGAGTTGAAGTCAGGAAAATTTGATGAGTCAATTGATGTTAGTGTAAATCTAGGGATAGATCCAAGAAAGTCAGATCAGAATGTCCGGGGGGCAACAGTTTTGCCAAAAGGAACTGGTAAAACTGTAAGGGTTGCTGTCTTTGCGCAGGGAGTAAATGCGGAGTCTGCTAAAGAAGCGGGGGCTGACATTGTTGGTATGGATGATCTTGGTGATATGGTTAAAAAAGGTCAGCTTGATTTTGATGTTGTTATCGCTTCGCCAGATGCAATGCGCGTTGTAGGGCAATTAGGTCAGATCCTTGGTCCAAGAGGATTAATGCCAAATCCCAAGGTTGGAACAGTAACAGCTGATGTGGCAACTGCAGTTAAAAACGCTAAATCAGGTCAAGTTAGATATCGTGCAGATAAGTCTGGAATAATCCATTGTACGCTTGGAAAAGTAACATTTGACGCACTTTCCATTCAAGAAAATCTAGAAGCATTACTGGCTGATTTACGTAAATTAAAGCCAACAGCAGCCAAAGGAATTTATATAAAGAAAATAACCTTATCTTCAACTATGGGGCCTGGCTTGTGGTTGGATCAAAGTGGAATTTCTCTTTAAGTACTATTTACTTATATTGCTTTAGTTTGTGATTTTGAAGAATTTATCAGTGATGGATTTATATATTTAAGTTGGTTCTAAATATGTCGAGGCGACAAATATAGAATATATCCAGAATAAAAAGACTTTGGGTTGTCTTTATTTAGGCAGCCGTCAAAGATCGCAGGTGTTCTGAAACTTAATATTGCCTGCGTAGACGTGAGTTATACCCATATTGGGTGAAAGTCCGTAATAGAAGCATTCCTATGAATGCATATGTTTAATTTGAATAGCTGTGTGAATTACAGAGGTGACTTGTGGCGTTAAATTTAGATGGCAAAAGAGTCGTCGTCGAAGAAGTTGCTGAATATGCTGCAAAAGCTCATTCTGCAGTCGCGGCAGAATACCGCGGGCTAACAGTAACTGAGTTGACTGAACTACGAAAAATAGCAAGGGAGACTGGTGTGTATTTGCGAGTAGTAAAAAATACTTTAGCAAAACGCGCAGTGGCAGGAACCGATTTTGAGTGTATGCAAGAGAAACTTGTAGGTCCTCTGTTAATTGCATTTTCAATCGAAGACCCTGGTAGTGCGGCTAGATTAATAAGTAATTTTTCTAAAGGGCATGATAAGTTAATTGCTAAAGTAGTTGCAATTGGTGGTCAAGCATTTGATGGAAGCGAAATTACACGATTAGCAAGCTTGCCAACACGTGATCAAGGAATAAGCATGTTGATGTCTGTTATAAAGGCACCAATAGAAAAGTTAGCTCGCACTCTGGCAGAAATAAGAGACCAAAAACAAGCTGCTTAGTTAGCGCGCGAATAATATTAGTTTTAATTTTTAGAGGATTATTAAATAATGGCTATATCACAAGAAGATATATTAGAAGCAGTATCTAACTTTACTGTTTTAGAAATTGTTGATTTAATTTCAGCTTTCGAAGAGAAATTTGGAGTATCTGCTGCAGCTGCGGTTGCAGCAGCCCCAGTTGCTGCAGCTGCGGTAGTTGAAGAGCAAACTGAGTTTGATGTAATCCTAACTGGATTTGGTGAAAATAAAGTTGGTGTAATTAAAGCGGTTCGTGGAATTACTGGATTGGGTCTTAAGGAGGCTAAAGACGCAGTTGAAGGTGTTCCAACAACTTTGAAAGAAGGTGTTTCTAAAGCAGAAGCAGAAGATATTAAAAAGCAACTACTAGAAGCCGGAGCTACTGTCGAGATTAAATAAATTTTCGACTCAAATTTAAGGCATTTGCCTTTAAACAATGGCTGGTGGCGAAATGTCACCGGCCTTTTGCTGCTTGCAATACATGCACAGTAGAAATATTCCATGATAAAAAGTTCGGAAGTGATATGTCCTACTCTTTTACCGAAAAAAAGCGTATTCGAAATAACTTTGGGAAAGGTACTGAAGTACTGGAAGTTCCCTATCTTCTTGCGACGCAGATTAATTCATATGCAAGTTTTTTACAAACCGGTGTATCTGTAAGTAAGCGTGAAAATAGTGGTTTACATGCTGCGTTTTCTAGTGTTTTTCCAATTGAAAGCCATTCAGGTTATGCTGTACTTGAATATGTAAGCTATAGATTGGGGATTCCAGTATTTGATATTAGGGAGTGCCAGCAAAGAGGGGCGACATATGCGGCCCCCCTACGAGTATTAGTGCGACTTGTTATATATGACAAAGAAGCGCCTGCTAACGCAAAAGTAGTCAAAGACATACGTGAACAAGAGGTCTATATGGGGGAGTTGCCCTTAATGACCGAGAATGGAACGTTCGTTATAAATGGCACAGAGAGAGTTATTGTTTCTCAGTTGCATCGTTCTCCTGGTGTATTCTTTGATCATGATAAAGGGAAAACGCATTCATCAGGAAAACTATTGTTTAATGCAAGAGTTATTCCATATCGAGGCTCTTGGTTAGATTTCGAATTTGATCATAAAGATTGTGTTTATGTTCGTATTGACAGGCGTAGAAAAATCCCTGCAACTATTTTATTGAGAGCCCTAGGTTTCAATAATGAAGAAATGATTAAAATTTTCTTCGATGCTAATAAATTTGCATTAAGTGCAGATAAATGTATTTTTCATATAATACCTGAAAGGATGCGGGGCGAAATTGCGGCATTTGACATTAAGTATAATGGTCAAATTCTCGTTGAGGAAGGGCGGCGAATCACTGCGAAGCATATTCGCGAAATGAATAAAGCTGAGTTGAAGCAGGTTGAAGTCCCTAGAGATTACTTAGTTGGAAAAATTCTGGGGCACAATTTAATTGACCAAGCCACAGGCGAAATAATTGCTAACGTTAACGATGAAATTACTAATGCTATTTTAGATAAATGCATTGAAAACAATGTTTCAGAAATTGATACTTTGTTTGTTAATGATTTGGATAGAGGGCCTTATGTTTCTAATGCGATGCGTATCGATACTACAACAAATAGTCTCGAAGCACTCGTTGAAATATATAGAATGATGCGTCCTGGGGAGCCGCCAACAAAAGAATCCGCTGAAAACTTATTTCAGAATTTGTTTTTTACAGATGAGCGGTATGATCTTTCCACGGTCGGAAGAATGAAGTTCAACAGACGCTTAGGGCGTCAAGAAATAACTGGTCTTGGTACCCTTACTAAGGAAGATATAATTGATGTTCTTAAAGAACTTATCAATATTCGTAATGGAAATGGGAATGTTGATGATATTGATCATTTAGGTAACCGTCGTGTTCGCTCTGTTGGTGAAATGATTGAAAACCAATTTAGAGTTGGGCTTGTTCGCGTTGAGCGTGCAGTCAAAGAGCGATTAACGCTTGCTGACTCCGAAGGGTTAATGCCTCAGGAAATAATCAATGCGAAGCCAGTATCTGCAGCAGTAAAGGAGTTTTTTGGATCCAGTCAGTTGTCTCAATTCATGGATCAAAACAACCCGTTGTCTCAGGTAACTCATAAACGGCGAGTTTCCGCACTTGGTCCTGGAGGTTTAGCAAGGGAAAGAGCGGGGTTTGAGGTTCGCGATGTTCATGCAACGCATTATGGGCGGGTATGTCCAATTGAGACCCCAGAAGGGCCAAATATTGGTTTGATAAATTCATTATCCGTTTATGCCAGAACTAATAATTATGGTTTCTTGGAAACACCTTATAGAAAAGTTATTGATGGTAAAGTCACGACGCACGTTGATTATCTATCAGCTATTGAAGAGGGTGAGTTTGTAATTGCACAAGCTAGCGTTGCCGTCGATGACAATGGTAAGTTGGTTGATGGATTAGTATCTTGCCGACATAAAGATGAGTTTACGTTGGCAATGTCGGACACAGTTCAATATATGGATGTGTCTTCCAAACAAATTGTATCCGTTGCAGCTTCGATTATTCCTTTTTTGGAGCATGATGATGCGAATAGAGCACTAATGGGTTCTAACATGCAACGGCAAGCGGTGCCAACTTTAAAGGCCGAAAAGCCATTGGTGGGTACTGGCATGGAGCGAACAGTTGCAAAGGACTCTGGCGTAACTGTAGTTGCTGCTCGTGGTGGTCGAATTGAAGCTGTTGATGCTGCACGAATTGTAGTAAGAGTAAACGACACGGAAACAGAGACAGGTTCTTCAGGTGTTGATATTTATAATTTAATTAAATACACACGATCAAATCAGAACACCTGTATTAATCAAAAGCCACTCGTTAAGCCTGGTGATATTGTTCAGGCTGGTGACATTATGGCGGATGGCCCATCTACCGATATGGGTGAGCTGGCACTTGGGCAAAATATGCTAGTAGCATTTATGCCATGGAATGGATACAACTTTGAAGATTCAATTCTAGTGTCAGAGCGAGTGGTAAAAGAAGACAGATTCACCACTATTCATATAGAAGAAAAAACCTGTGTGGCAAGAGATACAAAACACAGTCCTGAGGAAATAACTGCAGATATTCCTAATGTAAGCGAAGAAGCATTATCTAAGTTAGATGAATCAGGAATAGTTTATGTGGGGGCCGAAGTTAAGGGTGGTGACATTCTTGTGGGCAAAGTTACACCAAAAGGTGAAACGCAACTCACGCCAGAAGAGAAATTGTTGCGAGCTATTTTTGGAGAAAAAGCCGCCGATGTAAAAGATACGTCGTTACGTGTTCCTGCAAATATTCAAGGTACAGTTATTGATGTTCAAGTATTTACACGTGATGGTGTCAAGAAAGATAAAAGAGCCCTGGATATTGAGCAAGAAGAGATTAAGCGATATAGAAAAGATCTTGATGATCAATTGAAAATTCTGGAAGGCGATATATTTGCGCGTGTTGCAGAGCTTTTGGTTGGTAAAGTTGTACAGTCAGGGCCTCTAGGCTTAAAGTCTGGGGCTGAAATTACGTATGAATATCTTGATGGTTTAAAACATTCGGAGTGGTTAAAGATTCGTATGAAGGATGAAGATATCAATCTTCAACTCGAAACGGTAGTTGCTCAAATTGAACAACAAAGAAAAGATTTTGATGAAAAGTTTGAAATAAAACGTAAGAAAATTACCATGGGCGATGATTTACCGCCTGGAGTTTTAAAAATGGTCAAAGTCTATCTGGCTGTCAAGAGACGGATTCAACCAGGAGATAAAATGGCGGGTAGGCATGGTAATAAAGGTGTTATTTCCATGATAAGGCCAATTGAAGATATGCCTTATACGGCAGATGGTAATCCGGTAGATATCGTTTTGAACCCTTTAGGCGTACCTTCTCGAATGAATGTTGGGCAGGTGCTGGAAACGCACTTAGGTTGGGCGGCAAAAGGTCTTGGTATTAAAATTGGCAAGATGCTAGAAGCTCGTGCAAAAGTTCTAGAAATAAGAAAATTTCTGGAAAAAGTTTATAACAATAGCGGACGTAAAGAAAAATTAGACGATTTTTCTGATCTGGAAATCCTTGAGTTAGCTGCAAATCTTGTTGATGGCGTTCCAATGGCAACACCTGTTTTTGATGGTGCAAGCGAAGAGGATATTCGGACAATGCTAAAGTTAGCTGATTTGCCAGAACATGGTCAGGTAACGCTTTATGATGGTTTAACAGGTGAACCATTTGAACGAGAAGTGACTGTCGGGTATATGTATATGCTAAAGCTAAACCATTTGGTCGATGACAAAATGCATGCAAGATCAACAGGTCCATACAGTCTGGTAACGCAACAACCATTGGGAGGTAAAGCTCAGTTTGGTGGGCAGCGTTTCGGTGAGATGGAGGTTTGGGCATTAGAAGCTTATGGCGCTGCTTATACATTGCAAGAAATGCTGACTGTTAAATCAGATGATGTGACAGGTAGAACAAGAATGTATAAAAACATTGTTGATGGGGATCATAAAATGGAAGCCGGCATGCCGGAATCATTTAATGTTTTGATTAAAGAAATACGTTCGTTAGCTGTCAATATAGAACTGGAAAGAGAATAGTGTTCTCTTCAAAGAAAATTAATCGATGGCCTATTCAGCAATGCTGTGGAACAAATAATAAGAGGATTTGCTCTTGAAAGATTTAATGAATTTTTTAAAACGCCAAGGACGAGCTGAAGATTTCGACGGAATTCGTATTGGTCTGGCATCGCCAGATATGATTCGCTCGTGGTCTTACGGTGAAGTCAAGAAACCAGAAACCATTAATTACCGAACATTTAAGCCGGAAAGAGATGGGCTTTTTTGTGCAAAAATATTTGGTCCAGTTAGTGACTATGAATGCTTGTGTGGAAAGTATAAGCGTCTAAAACATCGAGGCGTTATTTGTGAAAAATGCGGAGTAGAAGTTACTCTTTCTAAAGTTCGTCGTGAAAGAATGGGGCATATAGAGTTGGCTAGCCCTGTCGCACATATATGGTTTTTGAAATCGCTACCATCGCGAATTGCATTGTTATTAGATATGACATTGCGAGAAATAGAACGTGTTTTGTATTTTGAATCATTTGTTGTGCTTGATCCAGGGATGACGCCTTTAGAAAAAGGTCAATTGTTGACTGATGACGAATATCTTGATGCGGTTGAGCAACATGGAGATGATTTCGTTGCAAAAATGGGCGCGGAAGCAATCTATGATTTATTGAAATCAATAGATCTAAAAGAGCAGGTCGAAATTTTACATCAAGAAATTATCACTACTAATTCAGAAACGAAAATAAAGAAATTTTCAAAACGCATGAAAGTTATGGATGCGTTAATGAGTTCGAAGAATCGTCCTGAGTGGATGATTTTAAAGGTTTTACCAGTTTTACCTCCAGAATTGAGGCCGTTGGTGCCTCTTGATGGAGGGAGATTTGCAACTTCTGATCTTAATGATTTGTATCGCCGTGTAATTAATCGAAATAATCGGTTAAATAGACTATTGGACTTAAACGCTCCCGATATTATTGTTCGAAATGAAAAGCGTATGCTTCAGGAGTCTGTAGATGCTTTACTTGACAATGGGCGTAGAGGGCGGGCAATAACTGGAACAAATAGGCGTCCTCTTAAGTCATTGGCAGATATGATTAAGGGTAAGCAAGGTCGTTTTAGACAGAATCTATTAGGTAAGCGAGTCGATTATTCTGGTCGATCAGTTATTGTTGTAGGCCCGACTTTAAGATTGCATCAATGCGGACTGCCTAAAAAAATGGCACTTGAATTATTCAAGCCATTTATTTTTAGCAAATTGCAATTCCGCGGTTTAGCAACAACCATTAAAGCTGCAAAAAAAATGGTTGAAAGAGAAAGTTCAGAGGTATGGGATATTCTTGAAGAAGTTATTCGCGAGCACCCAATTCTGCTGAATCGTGCGCCAACTTTACATCGATTAGGTATTCAAGCTTTTGAGCCTACCTTAATTGAGGGTAAGGCAATTCAATTGCATCCTCTAGTCTGTAGTGCTTTTAATGCCGATTTTGATGGTGACCAAATGGCGGTGCATATACCACTGTCTATTGAAGCGCAGCTAGAAGCGCGCACATTAATGATGGCAACAAATAATATTTTGTCGCCTGCAAATGGTGAGCCCGTTATTAATCCTTCGCAAGATGTTGTATTGGGGTTGTATTACATCAGTCGAGAAAAAATAAATGCAAAGGGTGATGGTTCCGTATTTGTTAGTGTTGGTGAAGTGCATAAGGCAATATTAGCTAAAAGCGTTGAGTTACAGTCAAAAATTCAATTGCGTATCACTGAAAAGGTAGTTGGTGATGACGGTGAGTTACATGACAAAACGCACAGAGTAGCTACAACTGTGGGTCGTGCTTTAATATGGGAGGTTGTTCCAGATAGAATGCCTTTCGAATTAGTTAACTGCGATATGACCAAAAAGAATATATCTAGATTGATTAATTATAGTTATCGGTATTTGGGAAATAAGGACACTGTTATTCTCGCTGATCAACTGATGTATTTGGGATTTCGGTATGCGACTATATCTGGAGTATCCTTTGGGATTGAGGATATGGCAATTCCAGCTAAAAAAGCCGATATTATTAAAGCGGCTGATTCAGAGGTTAATGAAATTCAGAGTCAATATTCATCCGGATTGGTCACGGATGGTGAGAGGTATAACAAGGTAGTTGATATTTGGTCGCATGCAAACGACCAGATAGCTAAAGTTATGATGGATGGGCTTGGCGAGGAAACGGTTATTGACGCAACTGGAAACCCGGTTAAACAGAAATCATTTAACTCAATATTTATGATGGCGGAATCGGGTGCAAGGGGTTCGGCTGCTCAGATACGGCAGTTAGCTGGAATGCGCGGGTTAATGGCCAAACCTGATGGATCCATCATTGAGACTCCAATTACAGCAAACTTTCGCGAAGGATTGGATGTGTTGCAATACTTCATTTCGACCCATGGAGCAAGAAAAGGCTTAGCCGATACGGCGTTGAAGACCGCAAATTCTGGATATTTGACGCGTAGACTTGTTGATGTTGCTCAGGATTTAGTTATCAATGGAGCAGATTGCAATACTATAAATGGCTTAATAATGACGCCCATTATTGAAGGTGGTGACGTGGTTGAGCCATTATCTGAGCGGGTACTTGGGCGTGTAGTTGCTAAGGATGTTCTGGATGCAGTTGGTGGGCTTGTTGTTTCTCGCGGAATATTATTGGATGAGCATTGGGTATCTGTGCTTGAAAAAAATAGTGTTGATCAAGTTCTAGTTAGGTCAATTATTACCTGCGAGAATCGCCATGGTGTGTGTGCTGCTTGTTATGGTCGAGATTTAGGGCGTGGGCATTTAGTTAATATTGGTGAAGCTGTTGGTGTGATAGCTGCTCAGTCGATTGGTGAGCCAGGAACTCAGTTGACTATGAGAACATTTCACATTGGCGGAGCAGCATCTAGAACTGCAGCGATAAGTAATGTTCAAGTCAAGTCTGCCGGTTCTGTTCGTTTAAATAATTTGAAATCAGTTGCTAACCGAGAGGGAAATCTGGTTGCAGTATCTCGATCTGGTGAGGTGGGTGTCGTTGATGATTATGGGCGTGAAAGAGAGCGATATAAAATACCCTATGGTGCTGTTCTATCAGTTCAAGAAGCATCCCGAGTAAATGCCGGAGATATTATCGTAAATTGGGATCCACATACGCATCCGGTTATTACAGAGGTAAATGGGGTGGTGGAGTTTGTCGATTTTGTTGATGGAGTTACTGTTCAGAAGCAGTCGGATGAGGTGACAGGATTAAGTTCATTAGTAGTAACAGATCCTAAGCAACGTGGTAGTGCAGGTAAAGAATTGAGGCCAATGGTAAAGCTATTGGCTCTTGATGGTAAATCAATATTCCTACCTGGTACTGAAATTCCAGCCCAATATTTTTTACCTGCAGGTGCGATTGTGGGTATAAACGATGGAAACCAAGTTGAGGTTGGGGATGTTTTGGCGAGAATACCTCAAGAATCAAGTAAAACAAGGGATATTACAGGTGGTCTTCCGAGAGTCGCTGATTTGTTTGAGGCTCGTAAAACAAAAGATCCTGCTATCTTAGCTGAAATTAGTGGAACTATATCTTTTGGGAAGGAGACAAAAGGGAAGCAGAGAGTTGTAATCACTGACTCCGCAGGAGAGCAGGTTGAAACTCTTATACCGAAATGGCGGCATATTACTGTCTTTGAAGGTGAGTATGTTGAAAAGGGTGAGACTATTGCCGAAGGTGAATTGACGCCACACGATATTCTAAGATTGCGAGGCATTGAGGAGTTGGCTAATTACCTAGTTAAGGAGATACAGGATGTGTATCGATTGCAAGGTGTTAAAATCAACGATAAGCATATAGAGGCAATTATTCGTCAAATGCTGAGGAAAGTTGAAATTACCGCTCCAGGTGATACTGGTTATCTTAAAGGTGATCAAGTAGAGCGTGCTGCCTTGAGAGAGAATAATGACAAGGTAGAAAGAGAAGGCAAGATACCTGCAAGTTACGACTCTGTATTGCTAGGAATCACTAAGGCATCATTGGCAACCGAATCTTTTATTTCGGCTGCTTCGTTTCAAGAAACGACTCGAGTGCTTACTGATGCTGCTGTAAGAGGTTTAAATGATAGTCTGCAAGGATTAAAGGAAAATGTAATAGTCGGAAGGTTAATCCCCGCTGGAACAGGCCTAGCTTATCATGAAGGGAGAAAGGATCGCGCTGTTGCCAGTGATTCACAGGATGTTGATTCGTCTTCGCATGTAGATGCTGAGGATGTTGAAGAGGCGTTAAAGCAAGCACTTAATATATAATTATAAAAATGGCATTTATATATTGGACTTGTTTTTTTATGTCAGTATAATCAACAAATTTACTAGGAAAATAACGATATATTGTTGTTATTCGGTATTAGTAGGTAACTTGTATTTTTTAATAATTTGGAGTTAATTTAATATGACCACGATAAATCAGTTGGTCCGAAAGCCGCGTTTGAAGAAAATTGAAAAAAGTAACGTGCCGGCACTAGAGGCCTGTCCGCAGCGTCGAGGGGTGTGTACTCGTGTATATACTACTACCCCTAAAAAACCTAACTCTGCGTTAAGAAAAGTAGCAAGAGTTCGTTTAACTAACGGCTCTGAAGTGAGTAGTTATATTGGTGGGGAAGGGCATAACTTGCAGGAGCATTCTGTTGTTCTTATTAGGGGGGGGCGTGTAAAGGATTTGCCTGGTGTCAGATATCATGTCGTTCGAGGAAGCTTAGATACCTCAGGAGTGGCAAATAGGAAGTGTGGTAGATCTAAATACGGAACTAAGAGACCTAAAAGTTAATATTGTCTGGTGAGATAAATGTCTAGAAGAAGAGTAGCAACAAAAAGAGAAATCATCCCTGATCCAAGATTTGGAAGCGTCATGCTTACAAAATTCATGAATATGATTATGGAGAGTGGCAAGAAGTCTGTGGCAGAAGGTATTGTTTATGGTGCGCTAGATGTAATTGGTAAAAAAGGACATTCCGAGCCTTTGGAGATTTTATCAAAGGCGTTAGAAAATGTTCAGCCAAGAGTTGAGGTTAAGTCTCGTCGTGTTGGTGGGGCCACTTATCAGGTTCCAGTAGAGGTTAGACCTTCTCGGCGGCTGGCGCTCGCTATGCGATGGCTGATTGACGCTTCTCGGAAGCGGAATGAAAAAAATATGTCCGCAAAACTTGCTGGTGAGCTGATTGATGCGTTTGATAATCGGGGTTCTGCTGCAAAGAAAAGAGAAGATACGCATAGGATGGCTGAGGCAAATAAAGCTTTTTCTCATTATAGATGGTGATTGGTTAATAGGTATTGGCTTTTATAGTGTCTCGTAAAACACAAATAAATCACTATCGTAATATCGGCATAATGGCTCACATTGATGCTGGAAAGACAACTACAACTGAGAGAATATTATTTTATACTGGGAAGTCGCATAAGATAGGAGAGGTTCATGACGGTGCTGCCACAATGGATTGGATGGAGCAAGAGCAGGAGCGAGGTATTACTATAACGTCTGCAGCTACTACTTGTTTTTGGAGTGGTATGAGTCGACAGTTTGAAGCACACCGAATAAATATAATTGACACTCCTGGGCACGTTGATTTTACAATAGAAGTTGAGCGCTCTTTGCGGGTCCTTGATGGGGCGTGTATTGTTTTTTGTGCGGTAGGCGGGGTCGAGTCTCAATCTGAAACGGTTTGGCGGCAAGCAGATAGATATAAAGTGCCTCGATTGGTTTTTGTAAATAAAATGGATCGAGTTGGCGCGGATTTTTTGCGCGTTGTTAGTCAAATTAATACTAGATTGGGTGCGGTTGTGATCCCTCTTCAGCTTCCAATTGGTTCCGAAGATGGTTTTGAGGGGGTTGTCGACTTGATTGGTATGCGTGCTTTGTATTGGGATTCCGATGGTTTAGGTGTTTCGTTTAGGGTGGGTGAAGTCCCTTCTAGTATGGCTGAGCAGTGCAAAAATTGGCGAGACAAATTAATTGAGTTGGTGGCTGAATTTAGCGAAGATTTAATTGAAAAATTTTTGAGTGGTATTGAGTTTACAGAAGACGAATTGGTTTTGGGGGTTAGGAGTGCAACCTTGGCAAACCTAATTGTCCCGGCTTTTTGTGGCTCCGCCTTCAAAAATAAGGGGATACAGGCTTTGCTTGACGGGGTAATTAGATTTTTGCCGTCGCCATCGGATCTTGCTTCTATAAGGGGGGTTGCGGAAGATGGTGTTGCATGCGTCTTGCGTGAATCTAAGGATGAAGAGCCTTTTTCAGCTTTAGCTTTTAAAATAGCTACGGATCCATATGTCGGTTCTTTAACTTTTTTTAGGGTGTATTCGGGTGTTCTCAGGGCGGGTGACGTTGTATATAATTCTGCGAAAAAGAAAAGAGAGCGTATTGGGCGAATGGTGCAGATGCATGCTAATAGCCGGGAGGATATAGATGAGGTTATGGCTGGAGATATTGCTGCTGCTGTTGGTTTAAAAGAGGTTACGACTGGCGATACATTGTGCGATCTTAATTTTCCGGTTGTGCTAGAGCGTATTAGATATCCTGAGCCGGTAGTTTCTATGGCTGTTGAGGCGAGGACTAAAGTTGATCAGGAGAAAATGAGCGTTGCGCTGGAAAAAATGCTTCGAGAGGATCCTTCGTTTAAGGTTTCCATTGATAGCGATTCCGGGCAAGTTATTCTGTCTGGGATGGGTGAGCTTCATCTTGAAATAGTTGTTGAGAGAGTGCGTCGAGAATTCGGTGTTGATATGGTTGTCGGGGCTCCGCAGGTTGCCTATCGTGAGTCCGTAAGTGCAATTGTCGAGCAAGAAACGAAATTTGAAAGGGATTTTGGTGGTAAAGGGCAGTATGCGCATATTTTATTGAGAGTTGAGCCGCAGAAGCGTGGAGCGGGGTATTTATTTGTTGCTGGCGATGTGTTGTCGGTGCTTTCAAAAGAATTTATTGCGGCAGTAGATAATGGTGTTCAGGAGCAGTTAAAAAATGGTATTCTAGCAGGCTACCCAGTGGTCGATATTAAGGTAACCCTCGTTGATGGTACGTATCACGAAGTTGATTCCAGTGAATTGGCGTTCAAGATAGCTGGGTCAATGTGTATAAAAGATGTAGTTAAAAAAGCTAATCCTGTGATTCTTGAGCCTATTATGAATGTTGACATATCGGTACCTGAGGAAAATATGGGTGGTGTTCTTGGCGATATAAGTAGGCGAAGAGGGGTGGTGCATGGATTGCAGGATGTGTTGGCAGGAAAGCAAATTAGTTGTGAAGTTCCTTTAGTAGAAATGTTTGGGTACGCGTCAGATTTACGTTCAATGACTCAAGGGCGTGGTGTATTTAGTATGCAATTTGAAAAATACAATGATGCGCCTAGGTATGTAGCTGAAGCAATTATCAAAAGATATTAATAATGTAATGAAGGGTATTATTTATGGCCAAAGAAAAATTTTCGCGTAATAAACCGCATGTAAACGTGGGTACAATAGGTCACGTTGATCATGGCAAGACAACTCTAACTGCAGCCCTAACTAAGGTGATGGCGGAGCTGCAAGGTGGTGAGGTTAAAGCCTTTGATCAAATTGATAACGCACCTGAAGAGCGAGCTCGCGGTATAACGATTGCAACATCGCATGTCGAATATGAATCTGCAAAGCGACACTACGCCCATGTTGATTGTCCGGGTCATGCTGACTATGTGAAAAATATGATTACTGGTGCTGCCCAGATGGATGGCGCGATTCTGGTATGCTCAGCTGCTGATGGCCCAATGCCGCAAACGAGAGAACATATACTTTTATCGAGGCAGGTTGGCGTACCATATATTGTTGTATTCCTCAATAAGGCCGATATGGTTGATGATGCCGAGTTGATTGAGTTGGTTGAAATGGAAATTCGTGAATTACTTGATCTTTATGAGTTTCCTGGGGATGATACGCCAATTATAGTAGGCTCTGCATTAAAAGCGCTTGAGGGTGATACCAGTGAAATTGGTGTGCCGTCAGTTGTTAAGCTGGTTGAGGCACTGGATAGTTACATTCCTGAGCCAGAGCGGGCAGTTGATGGTGCTTTTTTAATGCCTATTGAAGACGTATTTTCAATATCTGGGCGCGGAACTGTTGTAACGGGTCGTATAGAAAGAGGCATTATTAAAGTTGGGCAAGAAGTAGAGATTGTCGGCATTAGGCCAACTGTAACAACAACTGTTACGGGTGTTGAAATGTTTCGCAAGCTGCTTGATCAAGGTCAAGCCGGTGATAACGTTGGGTTGCTATTAAGAGGCACAAAAAGAGATGATGTTGAGCGCGGGCAAGTTCTTGCTCATAAAGGAACCATAAAGCCGCATTCGCATTTTAATGCTGAAATATATGTCTTATCAAAAGATGAAGGTGGTAGGCATACTCCATTTTTCAATGGTTATCGCCCGCAGTTTTACTTCCGTACCACTGATGTAACGGGCGCTGTTGAATTGCCTGAAGGTGTAGAAATGGTAATGCCTGGCGATAATATTTCTGTAAAAGTGAAGCTTATCTCGCCGATTGCGATGGAAGATGGATTGCGTTTTGCCATTCGCGAGGGTGGCCGTACAGTCGGTGCTGGCGTTGTTGCTTCAATAATTGAGTAAATAATATGTCCAATCAAACTATAAGAATTCGTTTGAAGTCATTTGATCATAAATTAATTGATCAGTCTGCTGGTGAGATTGTTGAAACAGCTAGAAGAACGGGTGCTCAAATAAAAGGTCCAATACCTTTGCCAACAAAAATAGAACGATTTACTATATTAATTTCGCCGCATGTGAATAAAGATGCTCGTGATCAGTACGAGCTTCGGACATACAAGCGGTTGTTAGATATAGTAGAACCAACTGAGAAGACTGTTGATGCTTTGATGAAGCTGGATCTTGCGGCTGGCGTTGATGTTCAAATAAAGTTAAATTAAATATAGAGGAATTGGCAGATGTCAATAGGTCTTATAGGTCGTAAGTCAGGCATGACTAGGATTTTTACTGAGGATGGAGCGTCAGTTCCAGTGACAGTTATTGAAGTAGAATCAAATAGAATAACCCAGATTAAAACCTTGGAAAATGATGGATATAGTTCGATTCAGGTAACTGTCGGGGAAAGAAAGCCAAGTGCATTAAATAAAGCAATCGCAGGTCATTATATCTCTGCCAATGTATCTGCTGGTAGGGGGCTCTGGGAGTTTAGGATGGATGCGTCCGATGCATTTGATAAGGAGGCGGGCGCTAAATTGGAGTTGGATTTATTCTTTGTGGGTCAGCGTGTAGATGTGTCAGGGAGGAGTATTGGTAAGGGGTTTGCTGGCGGTGTGAAGAAGCATCACTTTAGTATGCAGGATGCTACGCATGGAAATTCACTCTCTCATCGGGTGTTGGGGTCAATTGGTATGTGTCAGACTCCGGGGCGGGTTTTCAAGGGAAAGAAAATGGCAGGGCATTTAGGTTCAGTTAAAAGAACGGTTCAAAATTTAACAATACAATCAATTGATTTGGAGAGGAATCTCATTTTGGTAAAGGGGGCGGTTCCTGGAGCAAAAGGTGGGGATTTGATTATTACTCCAGCAATAAAACTAAAAAACAAAGGTTAAGCTATGGCTTTACAAATACCAGCTTTAAATATAAAAGATTTAAGTGTGTCGAGTAGTGTTGTTGCTTCAGAGGTTATTTTTGGTAAGCCATTTAATGAGACGTTGGTGCATCAATTGGTTACGAAGTATTTGGCAGGTAGTCGGGCGGGTACGAAAGCGCAGAAAACCAGATCCGATGTAAGCGGTGGTGGTTCTAAGCCTTGGCGTCAAAAAGGCACTGGGCGCGCAAGATCAGGGACAACAAGAAGTCCAGTGTGGAGAACGGGGGGGGTTGCTTTTGCTGCTCGCCCAAGAAACTATGATCAAAAATTAAATAGAAAAATGTTTCGATCTGGGTTGGTCTCTATACTTTCTGAATTGTTTAGGCAGGATCGACTGGTGTTAATTGATGCGCTAGATCTGGAGTCTGCAAAGACAAAAGAGTTAAGTTTGAAAATAAAAAAGTTTGAGGCTAGTAGGTGTGTTTTGGTTGTTGATCATATGAGTGATAATCTCGCGCTCGCTTCAAGAAATATTTCTAGTTTGGATGTCCTTGAGGTTAATAATTTAAACCCGGTATTATTGGTCGGAGCTGATAAAGTTATAATGACTAAAGTTGCTTTGCAACAATTAGAAGAGCGTTTAGCATGAGCACAAATTTATATAGGTTGGCAGGTGTAATTGAGGCGCCAATAATCTCAGAAAAGAGTACAATAAATGCAGAGAAGAACAAATGTTTTGCATTTAAAATTCATCGATCGGCTACCAAAAAACAAGTAAAGGCATCTGTTGAATTAATGTTTAAAGTTGAGGTTGATTCAGTAAGGGTGCTTAATGTTTCTGGAAAGAAAAAGAAAGTTGGTCGTTCTTTCGGTACAAGATCAGATTGGAAAAAGGCTTACGTTAAGCTAAAGTCTGGTTATGATATAGAGTTCACATTTGCTTAATGTGATAAATTGAAATCAATAGGAAACGGTAAAAATGACTATTGTAAAGTCTAAACCAACATCTCCAGGCTCGAGATTTGTTGTTCGTATTAAAACTGAAGAGTTATATAAAGGAAAACCGTATTCTCCTTTATTAAGTAAGCTCAGTAAAAGCGGAGGTAGAAATAACAACGGTAGAATCACTACAAGGCATGTTGGTGGTGGTCACAAACAAAGCTATCGTGTTATCGATTTTAAAAGAGACAAGGATATTCCGGCTATAGTTGAGCGTTTGGAATATGATCCAAATAGAACCGCTAATATAGCGCTGATACTCTTTAAGGATGGTGAGCGAAGATATATAATAGCTCCAAAGGGACTTGTTGCCGGACAAGAGATTTTTTCATCTGATACGGTTCCAGTAAAAGTTGGAAATTGCATGCCTCTTAGAAACATTCCAATGGGTACTGTATTGCATTGCGTTGAGCTTAAGCCAGGTAAGGGTGCGCAAATAGCAAGAAGCGCTGGAACTTCTGTTCAGTTGGTAGCAAGAGATGGTGCGCATGCTACTTTGCGATTAAGATCAGGCGAAATGCGCAAGGTATTGTCTGAGTGTCGGGCTGTTATAGGTGAGGTATCTAATTCTGAGCACAATCTAATATCTCTTGGTAAGGCTGGCGCAAAAAGATGGCGTGGTGTGCGGCCAACGGTGCGTGGTGTGGTAATGAATCCTGTGGATCATCCTCATGGCGGAGGGGAAGGTAGAACATCTGGTGGTAGACATCCGGTTTCACCTTGGGGCGTTCCAACAAAAGGTTATAAAACTAGAAAAAATAAACGAACTGACAATATGATTGTTAGGCGTCGTAAGCAAAAATAGTTAAGGAGTTATTGTGCCGCGTTCAATTAAAAAAGGTCCTTTTATTGATCATCATTTGTTAAAAAAAATCGAAGATGCTTTAGCTAATAAAAGTAAAAAACCTATCAAGACTTGGTCTAGACGATCAATGATCATACCCGACATGTTAGGACTTACAATAGCAGTGCATAATGGTAGGTTGCATATTCCTGTTCTTGTTTCTGAGAATATGGTCGGGCATAAGTTAGGTGAGTTTGCGCCAACAAGGACCTATAAAGGCCATGTTGCTGATAAAAAATCTGGAAGGTAAGTATGGCGAGTGTTTCTGCGAAATTAAATAATGCCCCACTTTCTGCTCAAAAAGCACGACTTGTTGGTGATCAAATACGTAATTTAACTGTTGAGAAAGCTTTAAATACTTTAACTTTTAGTACTAAAAAGGCCTCTGCAATAATAAAAAAACTTCTTGAGTCTGCAGTTGCAAATGCCGAGCATAACGACGGTTTAGATATTGATGATTTAAAAGTGTCCACTGTTTTTGTTAATGAAGGTGTGACTATGAAAAGATTTAAGGCAAGAGCTAAAGGACGTGCGAACCATATTCTTAAAAGAACCTGCCACATAACAATTACAGTATCAGAAGTCCAGTAGGAGTTAGAAAATGGGTCAAAAAGTTCATCCAATTGGTATACGACTAGGAATTGTTAAAGATTGGAATTCTAGATGGTATGCAAGTTCACAAGATTACTCAACTTTTTTACATCAAGATTTGCTAGTAAGATCTTTCATTAAAAAGAAACTATCTCATGCTTCTGTAAGTAGAATTCAAATTAATCGCCCGGCTAATAATGCCCATATTACAATACATACGGCGCGTCCAGGTATTGTAATTGGAAAAAAAGGCGAGGATATTGATGGATTAAGACAGGAAATTTCCAAAATTATGGGGATTCCTGTCCAGCTTAATATTGAAGAAATAAGAAAGCCTGAGTTGGATGCTCAGCTGGTTGCTGAAAGTATTGCTCAGCAACTTGAAAAGCGAATAATGTATAGGCGTGCAATGAAGCGTGCTGTTACAAATACAATGCGCTTAGGTGCTGAAGGTGTAAAAATAAACGTCGGTGGTCGCTTGAATGGAGCTGAGATTGCTAGGAGTGAATGGTATAGAGAGGGGCGCGTTCCTTTGCATACATTGAGGGCAGATATTGATTATGCGACCGCAGAAGCAAATACAACCTACGGAATTATAGGTATTAAAGTGTGGATATTTAAAGGTGAAGTGTTTGATATTGATGCGCATGCTGCGTCTGTTAATTCTGAATCAAAGAAATAGTTGAAGGGAATAAAAAATGCTTCAACCAAAGAGAACAAAATTCCGTAAGCAGCACAAAGGCAGAAATAACGGAACTGCTGTAAAGGGCTCGTCAGTTAGTTTTGGCGAGTATGGTTTAAAATCAATAAGTAGAGGGCGTTTGACGGCTCGTCAAATTGAGTCAGCTAGGCGCGCTATTACAAGGCATGTTAAGCGTGGTGGGAAAATATGGATTAGGATTTTTCCTGATAAGCCGATTACGAAAAAACCATTAGAAGTTCGTATGGGTAAAGGTAAGGGTAGTGTTGAATATTGGGTTGCTCAGATACGACCTGGTACAATGCTGTATGAAATACAAGGTGTTTCAGAGGACTTGGCAAGAGAAGCCTTTGCCTTAGCGGCTGCAAAGCTACCATTAAAAACACTCTTTACTGCGCGGACAATAATGTAATGAATGTGAACGAACTACGTAATAAATCAAGCGAAGAGCTTAAATCAATTTTAGTTGATCTTTCTCGTGAGCATTTTAATTTACGCGTGCAGAAAGCAACTGCACAGTTAACAAAAACAGATTTAATAAAGAAAACTAAGCGCGATGTCGCAAGAGTTTTAACTGTTTTAACCGAAAAAGCGAGGGTGTAATGGTTGAGAATGTTGTAAATATAAGGACTGTTACAGGTACTGTTGTAAGTAATAAAATGGAAAAGACAATCACAGTTCTTGTTAGTCGCGTAACAAAACATCCTGTGTATGGTAAGTACATAAAACGATCTTCGAAGTTGTTGGCTCATGATGAGCATAATGTATGTAAAGAAGGCGATTTGGTGTCAATTACTTCATGCAGACCTTTGTCTAAAAACAAAACCTTTAAGTTAGTAGAGGTTTTGGTTAATGCTGGTAGATAGAGTAACTTCAAAGAATATATTTAGGAATTAATCATGATTCAGATGCAAACTAATCTTGAAGTTGCTGATAATAGCGGCGCAAAAAAGGTAATGTGTATCAAAGTATTAGGTGGATCCCATAGGCGTTATGCTGGTATTGGGGACATAATTAAAGTTAGTATAAAAGATGCAATACCTAGGGGAAGGGTAAAGAAAGGAGATGTTTACAACGCATTAGTTGTGAGGACTCGAAAAGGGGTGAGAAGAGCTGATGGTTCAGTTATTCGGTTTGATGGTAATGCCGCTGTTATTTTAAACAACAATCTACAGCCAATTGGTACTCGTATTTTTGGTCCGGTTACGCGTGAATTAAGAGGGGAAAAATTCATGAAAATAATTTCTTTGGCCCCAGAGGTTCTATAGGTAACTACTTATGCAAAAAATAAAAAAAGGCGATGATGTAGTTATTATAGCTGGCAAAGATAAAGGGAAGTCAGGGAGAGTTTCTAAGGTTTTGTCTTCTCGAAAGATTTTGGTCGATGGGATAAATCAGTATAAAAAAACTCAAAAATCAAACCCAAACTCAGGCGTTTCTGGAGGTATAGTTACTATAGAATTGCCTATCGATATATCTAATGTTGGTTTGTATAATCCAGTTACAAAAAGACCAGATCGTGTTGGTTTTAAGCTTCTCGAAAATGGTAATAAGGTAAGATTTTTTAAGTCAACTAATGAAGTTGTTGATGTTTAAGGTTATATGAAATCATGGCTAGATTAAAAAAAGAATATAGAGAAAAGATATTGCCTGTATTATTGGAGCAATACTCATACAAGTCAATTATGCAAGCCCCGCGCATTTCGAAGATAACATTGAATATGGGAGTAGGGGAGGCTGTTGCCGACAAAAAATCCTTGCAATCAGCGCTTAACGATATGGAGAAAATATCTGGGCAGAAGCCGGTTGTTACTCTCGCTAGAAAGTCAATTGCGGGATTTAAGATTCGAGATGATATGCCAATAGGCTGCAAAGTAACTTTGCGCAGTGATAGAATGTACGAATTTCTCGATAGATTAATTAATATTTCTATACCTCGTATTCGAGATTTTAGAGGTTTGAGTCCAAAAAGTTTTGATGGTCGTGGAAATTATTCTTTAGGTGTTAAAGAGCAAATAATTTTCCCTGAAATTGATTATGACAAAATCGACGTGTTGAGAGGAATGGATATTACCATTACTACAACAGCTCAAACAAATGACGAAGGGTTAGCTTTGCTAAAACTTTTTAATTTTCCATTTAAAAGTTAAAGAGTAACTTACTTATGGCAAAAAAATCAATGATTGCGCGAGAAGTTAAGCGTAAAAATTTAGTAAAAAAGTTATCTAATAAGCGTTTAAAAATAAAAGAGATTATTAGAGATCCTAATTCTTCTTATGATCAAAAAGAAATAGCACAACTCCAGCTTCAGAAAATGCCGAGAGACTCAAGTGTTTCTAGAGTTAGGAACCGATGCAATCTTACAGGGCGTCCACATGGCTATTACCGGAAATTCGGCTTAAGTAGAAACAAACTTAGAGAAGCCACTATGCGAGGCGATGTACCTGGGCTTGTAAAAGCAAGTTGGTAGTGGTATTAATCTAATGTTTGGAGAATTTAAATGAGTATGACTGATCCTGTAGCAGATATGTTGACCCGAATAAGAAATGGGCAGTCTGCGGGAAAAAAAATTGTTAAAATGCAAACTTCTAAATTAAAGCTTTCTATAGCTAAGGTTTTAAAAGACGAGGGTTACATTTCTGGGTATTCTGTTGAAAGTGTGGGTGTTCATGAGGAGATCTTGATAGAGTTAAAATACTACAAGGGGGCCCCCGTTATTGAGAATATTAAAAGAATAAGTCGCCCTGGTTTAAGAATCTATCGTTCAAAAGATCGCTTACCTGTTGTTCTTGGTGGTCTTGGTATAGCTATTGTATCGACATCGAACGGTGTCATGACAGATAAGGCTGCGCGTGCAAGTGGTCGCGGTGGTGAAGTTATTTGTACTGTTTGTTAATTAGGATACTTTATGTCAAGAATTGCTAAAGCTCCGGTAATAATACCGAAAAGCGTAAATGTAAATATAGATGGTAAAAATATTTTTGTTAAAGGTTCTAAAGGCGAAATTCAGTATACTTTAAATGAATTTGTCGGCTTTCAAATCATTGATGAATCAGTTGTTTTAGAATGGGATTCGACAAGCAAGTCTGCTACAGCTCAAGCTGGAACTGCGAGAGCTATAATAAATAATATGGTAACTGGGGTTTCAGAAGGTTTTGAATCAAAGTTGTCACTTGTTGGGGTTGGTTATAGAGCTCAGATTAAGGAGAATGTTCTGAGTTTGTCACTCGGATTTTCACATCCGGTTGATTTTGTAGTTCCCGATGGTGTTAGTGTTGAAACTCCTACTCAGATTGAAATTATAGTAAAAGGCATTGATAAACAGTTGGTTGGTCAGGTTGCCGCAAACATTAGAAAGTATAGACCGCCTGAGCCATATAAAGGTAAAGGTGTTAGGTATTCTAATGAGAATGTGGTGAGAAAAGAAGCTAAAAAGAAATAGGAATTTGTAATGGATAAAAAATTGTCTCGATTGAAGCGAGCATTAAAATTACGTAGTAAAATAAAAAGCCAAGCAATTAATCGTCTTTCAGTACATAGAACTTCTCAGCATATTTATGCTCAAATTATTTCAGGTGATGGTAAATTAACTTTGGCTAGTGCATCTACTGTGCAGTCTGAAATAAAATCTGTATTGTCAAATACTAGTAATAGTGATGCGGCGGCCCATGTCGGTCGGTTAATCGCTGAAAAAGCTTTAGCTGTGGGTGTCTCTAAGGTTGCATTTGATCGTTCTGGATTCAAATACCACGGGCGTGTAAAGGCCCTAGCAGAAGCGGCGCGTGAAGCAGGTTTAATTTTTTAGGAGAATATTATGGCTATTGCACCTGCACAAGGTAGCGTAGATGGTTTGCAAGAGAAGTTGGTCAATGTAAGGCGTGTCGCAAAAGTTGTTAAGGGGGGGCGTGTATTTGGTTTTACGGCTTTAACAGTTGTTGGCGATGGTGATGGTCGTGTAGGTTATGGTGTAAGTAAGGCTAGAGAAGTTCCTATTGCGATTCAGAAATCCCTTGAACAGGCTCGAAAGAACATGAAGAAGGTCGCGTTAAAAGGCGATACTCTGCAATATCCAGTTATGAATGTAACTGGTGCGGCAAAAGTTTATATGCAGCCCGCCTCGGAAGGTACGGGTATTATTGCAGGTGGTGCGATGAGGGCGGTATTTGAAGTGGTTGGTGTTCATAATGTTTTGGCTAAATGCATTGGGACAAGTAATCCCATTAACGTTGTGAGGGCTACTATAAATGGCTTGGCAGAAATGAGAAGTGTCGATCAAATTGCTGCTAAACGTGGACTTTCAGTTGATAAGGTAATTGGGTAGTAGCAATGACTAGTTCTACATTAAGTGTGACTATGATTAAAAGCAAAAATGGAAGACTGCCTTCTCATAAGGCTTGTATCATTGGCTTGGGTTTAAAAAAAATAAATCAAACGGTTTTGCTCGCTGATACTTTGGAAAATCGAGGTATGATTAATAAAGTATCTTATATGTTGAAAGTGAGGGAGTTATAATGTTTTTGAACACTATACAGTCAACATATGGCTCAAGAAAGAAATCTACTCGTGTTGGTAGGGGTATTGGATCAACGCTAGGGAAGACTTGTGGTCGTGGTCATAAGGGTCAAAAAGCACGATCTGGTGGTTTTCATAAAGTTGGTTTTGAAGGGGGGCAGATGCCTTTGCAGAGAAGGCTGCCAAAGATAGGATTCAAATCAGCATTATCAAGATTTAGTTCAGAAGTTCGTCTGTCAGATTTAGAAAAAATTAATGTTGAGCTTATAGACTTAAATACTTTGAAAGCCTTATCGATTATTCCTATATTTACAAAATCTGTTAAAATCATTGATTCTGGTATTTTGACAAGGGCGGTTAGGCTGGCTGGGTTGAAATGTACAGCAGGTGCAAAAGCTAAAATTGTCGCTCTCGGTGGCGTTATAGAGGTTTAAGTGAATACAGCAAAGAGAAATGCAGTGAAATCAGATTCTTTTACTGATCTTAAAGCAAAATTATTTTTTGTTTTAGGTGCTCTTGTTGTTTATAGGGTTGGTTCCCATATACCAGTTCCAGGCATTGATCCAAAAGCACTCGCAATAATGTTTGAGCAGCAAAGTGGCTCCATACTTGATATGTTTAATATGTTTTCAGGTGGCGCATTAATGCGGTTAAGTATTTTTGCCCTAGGTATAATGCCATACATATCGGCTTCTATTATTATGCAGCTAATGACTGTCGTTATTCCTTTTATGGAGCAAATTAAAAAAGAGGGTGAAGCGGGGCGAAAAAAGATTTCTCAGTACACACGGTTTGGTACTGTTGTTCTCGCTTCGTTTCAAGGGTTAGGGATTTCTATTGCATTGCAAAATCAGACTGCCGGTGGGTTGTCCGTTGTTTTGAATCCGGGGCTGTCTTTTATAGCAATTACTACGATAACTTTGGTAACAGGTACTGTGTTTCTAATGTGGCTTGGTGAGCAGGTTACTGAGCGGGGTATTGGTAATGGAATATCATTAATAATATTTGCAGGTATTGTTTCAGGATTGCCTAAAGCTGTTGGCGGTACTTTAGAGCTAGCCAGAACAGGCGAGATGAGTGCTGGTTTGATAATTTTATTGTTTTTATTGTCAATTTCGGTTACTGCGTTAGTGGTTTTTGTCGAAAGAGCTCAGCGAAGAATTACAATAAATTACCCCAAGCGTCAACAAGGTAAAAAACTTTACGGGGGGCAAACTAGTTTTTTGCCGTTGAAATTAAATATGGCTGGTGTTATTCCTCCAATCTTTGCTTCTAGTATTATTTTGTTTCCTGCTACTATTGCCGGGTGGTTTGCTAATTCAGATGGTCTTTTATGGTTGCAGGACTTGGCAACTTTGTTATCGCCTGGGCAACCTGTATATGTTTTATTTTATGCATTAGCCATTGTTTTCTTTTGTTTCTTTTATACTGCTTTGGTTTTTAATTCTAGAGAAACAGCAGAAAATCTTAAAAAGTCTGGTGCTTTTTTAGCCGGTATTAGGCCGGGCATTCAAACAAGTGTTTACATTGATAGGGTGCTTACAAGGCTTACATTGGTCGGGGCTTTTTATATTACACTGGTTTGTCTTTTGCCGGAGTTTTTAATAGTTTATTGGAACGTCCCTTTTTATTTTGGTGGTACTTCTTTGCTAATTATAGTTGTTGTCGTTATGGATTTCATTTCTCAAATGCAAACTCATATTATGACTCAGCAGTATGATGGATTAATGAAAAAAGCCAATCTTAAAAAATAATTATTTATTAGAATATATCTGGAGTAAATATTTTGAAAGTTAGAGCGTCAGTAAAAAAAATTTGTAGAAAGTGTAAGATTGTCAAAAGAAATGGTATTGTCCGTGTAATTTGTGATGACGGTAGGCACAAGCAAAGACAAGGTTAAAAAACTTATAACTCTTTCTCCGTTACATATAGTTTAAATAGAGGATTTTTAGATGGCACGAATTGCCGGGATAAACGTATCAGATCATAAGCATTCTGTGATAGCATTAACTGCTATTTATGGTATAGGCAGGAAAACAGCTGCAGACATTTGCAATGAAGTCGGCATAAGTCCTTCTGTAAAGATTAAGGAGCTTTCTGAAGTCGAGTTAGAGTCAATAAGGTCTTTGATATCTAAAATGACCGTAGAAGGCGATCTAAGGCGTGAAGTCTCAATGAATATCAAGAGACTAATGGATTTAGGTTGCTATAGAGGCATAAGACACCGTCGGGGTCTGCCTCTGAGAGGTCAAAGAACAAGAACAAACGCGCGAACTCGGAAAGGGCCGCGCAAACCAATTAGGAAATAAGTTATATTTTATGAGATTTTAAGTAATGGCAATTCAAAATAGGTCAAGAAAACGTATTAAAAAAGAAGTGGCAGATGGGATAGTTCATGTTCATGCTTCATTTAATAACACAATAGTGACTATTACTGATAGGAAGGGTAATACTTTATCATGGGCAACATCTGGCGGGTCCGGTTTTAGAGGTTCTCGTAAAAGTACTCCTTTTGCTGCTCAGGTTGCAGCTGAAAAAGCTGGCTTAATTGCTCTTGAATACGGAATGAAAAATCTTGATGTTATGATTAAGGGGCCTGGTCCAGGGAGAGAGTCTGCTGTTAGGTCACTTAGCAATTTAGGATTAAAAATTCACAATATTTTTGATGTGACTCCGATTCCTCATAATGGTTGTCGGCCACCCAAAAAACGTCGTGTTTAAGGTCGTTAATAATTGAATTAAGAGAATATTTATATGGCACGTTATACTGGTCCAACTTGTAAATTAAGTCGTAGAGAAGGTACAGACCTTTTTTTGAAAAGTCGCGGGAAGTCCCTTGAGGGTAAATGTAAGTTAGATCAAAAGCCTGGTCAGCATGGAGCTAAACGAGGTCGCAGTTCTGATTATGCACTTCAGTTAAGAGCAAAGCAAAGATTAAGAAGGATTTATGGTATTCTTGAAAAACAGTTTCGTAATTATTATAAAATTGCAGATATGAAAAAGGGTGCGACAGGTGAAAACTTGTTGCTTATTTTAGAATCCAGATTAGATAATGTTGTTTATAGAATGGGGTTTGCTTCCACTAGAGCTGAGGCTAGACAACTTGTTTCCCATAAGTCTATAAAAGTTAACAACGTTATAATAAACCTCCCTTCTTACCAAGTATCTATTGGTGATAATTTATCAATTAGAGATAAATCTAAAAAGCAGCAAAGAATTATAGATTCACTTGTCGTTGCTGAGCAATATGGTTTTCCGTCATGGTTATCGGTTAACTCTAAAGAAATGTCAGGGCAATATTTAAATTATCCTGATAGGGTTGATCTGGGTTCAGATATTAACGAACAATTGGTTGTTGAGCTTTACTCTAAATAATTCAGGTGTACAGGTATATTAATGTTGAATACTATTTCTAGTTTATTAAAGCCCCGATTGGTAGAGGTAGTGACTAAGAGTCCTAATCATGCCAGGGTTGTTATAGAGCCACTAGAAAGGGGGTTTGGGCACTCTATAGGTAATGCTTTACGTAGAGTACTACTTTCAGCTATTCCTGGTTGTGCTGTAACTGATGTTGAGATCGATGGTGTTCAGCATGAGTACACTACAATCGAAGGCGTCCAAGAAGACGTTATTGATATTTTGTTGAATTTGAAAAGATTAGCTTTGATAGTTCATTCAAAGGACGAAATACAATTAACTTTAAATAAATCTGGCCCAGGTCCAGTGTTTGCCTCGGATATAAGTTTACCTCACGATGTTGAAATAGTTAATCCTAGCCTAGTGATTGCTAATTTAACTCAAGCAGGGACTTTAGGTATGCGTTTAACCGTAAGGCGTGGTAGGGGCTATGAGCCAGTATCTCAGCGTAAATTTGTTAATGAATCTAGTTTGTCTGTAGGTAATTTAAAGCTAGATGCCGCTTATAGTCCAATTCTGAAAGTTGCTTATCATATAGAGACAACGCGTGTTGAGCAGCGTACTGATTTGGATAAGTTAATAATTGAGCTTGAAACGAATGGAACTGTTGATCCTGAGCAGACTATTAGATTAGCTGCAACTATATTACATGATCAACTGTCTGTATTTGTAGATTTCGAGAGAGTTGCTCCTCAGGTTGCGGATGAAGCTAGTATCGTTGAAGATAGATTCGACCCCGTCTTACTAAGGCCTGTCGATGATCTTGAGCTCACTGTCCGATCTGCAAATTGTTTGAAAGCTGAAAATATATTCTATATTGGTGACCTAATTCAGCGAACTGAAGTTGAGTTATTAAAAACACCAAATTTAGGAAAAAAGTCGTTAACTGAGATCAAGGATATATTGGCACTCAAAGGATTGTCGTTAGGGATGAAGCTTGAGAAATGGCCACCTGATAATATAATAGATCATTCTATTGTAATAAATAATTAATTAAAGGTTGATTTGTATGAGACATCGTAAATCTGGTAGAAAATTTAATATAAATAGCAGTCACCGAAAAGCTCTTTTTAGCAATATGGTTTCTTCTTTAATAACTCATGAGTTAATTAAGACGACATTGCCCAAGGCAAAAGAACTTAGAGCATATGCTGAGCCCTTAATTACGTTATCGAAAGTTGACGAAGTCTCTAAGAGAAGGTTGGCCTTTTCTAAATTACGAGATAGAAATGTAGTTTCTAAGTTGTTCGACGAACTAGGTCCGCGATTCAAGGATAGGCAGGGAGGTTATTTGCGTATTATGAAGTGTGGATATCGTACGGGTGATCAAGCTCCTATGGCTTATGTAGAGTTTGTTGATAGGGTTGGTTGATTTTTATTTTATAAGTTACTTTGTCTTGCCAATATTTTTTTTAAAAATTTCAATGCGGTTGAGATGGCTGGCGAATTTTTTAAGCTTATAGTTAGCATGCAATTTATTTTTCTTAAGATAAGTTTTCTATCATAAGCTTTAAATCGCTGGTTTCAGCTGAGGTAATGAGTGCTAACGAGTTGATGTGGAATCTAAACCCATCAAATTGAGCACTATTTTGTTTGTTCAAGCTTAAAATTCATGGAAGCAGCGAGCTGGAGTCAGGAATGGCTCGAATTTTAGTCGCGAGTAGCCCTGTCTGTCGGCGTTTTATCGAGCATACTGTTTGGAAGGGAAAATGCAATTGGTCGATGCCGAGGTCGTAGAGTTATTGCGCGATGTTTAAATCTTCTTGCTGGGTGAAAACGATATTGGAGCAGGACGGCTCAGGCTTGCGTAGCAATTTAATCGTCGCTAAATTTTTGAGGATTTTTGGGTAGAACACCCAGAAAAATAGCGACTTGCTTAAGTATTCTATAAAGTCTTGAGATGTGATGTTGCTTGGCGTGTTAGAAAATTGGCCAGGCAAGGCTTGAATCGATTGGAATTCGCATGGTCTGTGGTGCTGTAATAAAGAGTTATGCCCATATTTTGGTGTGCGCTTCATTCTATCGCGCCACTGAAATTATGAGGTGAATTAAAGGAAGAGCAGCAAGTTTCCTATTTGAAAAAGCGTTATTGGGGGGGCATTTTTGTGCCACAGTTGGACAGATCTGAACAAATGGTTCCGCAGTATTTAGAACACCATTTTGAGCCAATTCTAACGACAATTTTAGATGGCCCAGATAGGTGCATTGCTTAGTGACGTATGTCCGGGCTTTCAGTCCACATACGGACCCACCCAGACTTAAGACGAAGTGGGTGTTGATATGTTTGTTTTATCAGTAGTAAGATGAATCCCCTCCAGTTTGATGTTCTTTTTATTCTGGGACTTTTCTCAAAACATCTGCATTTTTCTGTTTCTTTATTTTTTAAATGAAGCCTATTTTCGTTTTAAAGGTATTTCATATTCCCATTATAAGTTCGATATTATTTGCTCTGTAAAGTTGAAATATTAGTAAGTATTGAGCTTTGAGTATAAGATTATATTGGCAATATTTCTTATAAGTAGATTTTGCGCTTCAATGACCATTTTCTAGCTATTATTGGATATGGCTCCTCCTAGTTCATGAAATGTAAGTCGGAGGGGGTAATGATCATGTAATTGAATGCATATTATTTGGATATGCGGGACATAAATAACATCGAGCTATATCTATAATTGACTGCTAGCTATAGGGCAGTCTATGATTGCAGTATAGTTTAATATATCTAAATCATTCTGATGTTCGAATTTGCTTAATGCTTATATTATGAAGTGTGTGTTTTTTACTTAATTATTAATTTTCTATTTCTGACAAGATTTATGCCTCTCTGTTAGATACTTCTTACAAGTTGTAATTTAATATTAAAATATCAAATGATTAGTGTTTTACTTGTAGATGATCATGAACTCGTTAGAACAGGGATTGAAGTTTTATTAAATAGCGCTGACGATATAGTGGTTGTAGGTGTGGCCAAGTCCGGTGAGGAGGCTATTGATGCGGTGAAAACTATTTCAATCGATGTTTTGGTGATGGATGTTAATATGCCTGGGATAGGTGGTGTCGAGGCCTGTAGGAGAATATTGCAGCTGAATCCTAGCGTTAAAATAATCGCATTGTCTATTCATAATGACGGTCCTATTCCTCATCAATTGTTAAAGCTAGGTGTGTTGGGTTTTATTTCTAAAGGCTCGCCTGTTGATGAAATGCTTAAAGCTATTAAAAAAGTAATTGCAGGGGAGCGTTATTTATGCTCTGAAGTCGCCAGTAATTTGGCATTTAATGCATTGCCAGGTGGCAGCGATTCGCCATTTATTAAGCTGTCGCCCAGAGAATCAGAAATTGTAACGTTAATATTACAAGGCCGGGCTATCAAGGAAATGGCTAATTTGCTTGGCTTAAGTGATAAAACAATAAATACTTATAGATATCGCCTATATGAGAAATTGCAAATAAAAAACGATGTTGAGTTAACCCGGTTGGCAGTGAAATTCGGATATATTGACATGTCGTTGATTTGAATTCAAAGTAAAAGTCTAATGAAGTTAAATATTTAGTATTTCTTGAGCTTTTGTAAAGGCGTGTCTAAAATCTAAATAGAGAGGGGTGTTGGTCGTTAACATCTCTTTTATTAAGCAATGTTGTAATTGATATTTAACATCGCCAATTGCCAATGCCCCTACGCCTACGGCTTCCTTGGAGTTTTTTGCAAATTGTAATGGTGCTCCATTGTCTCCCCGTTTTATTCCTTCTATACCTAAAGGAGGGACTGCATTTACATCACCAACGACTTTTAGATTATTAGCCGAATTAAGTACGCTGGCATTCAAAACCTGAATTCCAGCTTTTGCGGTGCAAAAAATTATGTCTGTAGTTGTTATTAATTTGGCTTTTTCAATATCAGTACCCGCATATCCGCCTTTTAATGAACAAGTAAAGCGGCGGTTGTATTCATGGGCAATATCTTTCGCAGTCTCAATGGACAAGTGATCTATTAATGTAGTTTCAGCGCCTGCTAATGATGAAATTACACCAGTTGCAATTCCCACTGGGCCTGTACCACCAAAAATCAAGGCTCTACAGTCTTTTAGCTCTTTGTTATGTTTTTCTTTAAGTTGTTTTGCAACGCAAGCTACCAGTGCAGCCGCTGTTGTAAAGGCGCCGCTGGGATCTGCAAATACCGATATTTCAAAAGGTGGGACCATCGCTTTTTGGCTAGCATTTAGCATGTCCATAGCAAGGGCAAAATCACGCCCGCCAACAAAAATGGCTGTGCGTTTAATGCCAGCAGCGCTGCGTGAGAAAATTGCATCTTGTGTCAATCCATATACATTTTCTAATTTAACATTGCTATAAGGCATTAATACATCAAAACCAGCATCCATTGCCATGTTTATATCGAATGGGCTGTTGTGGGGCATTGGGTCTAGCATATGAAGAATACTACGTTTTTCCATTGAATTTATCCTGAAGAATATTTCGAGTAATAATGACTTAAGCTTTTGACTTTACATAATCCCTTGCTACTTCAAAGGCATGCTCAAAATGTAAATAGACGGGCTTATCGCTCTCAATCATTTTTTTGAGAAGGCGATTTTGCGCTTGATATTTTACATTACCAATTGCTAATGCACCGACACCGACAGCACCACTGATGGAGCTCTCAATTGTCGAGCCGTCGTGAAATGCATCAACTCCAGCAATGCCGGCAGGTGGCACTGCGTTAACATCGGCGGCAACTTTTAATTGTTCCGCTGTTGCAATAAGCTCTGCGCTCAATAGTTCAATCCCGGCCGCTCCAGTTGCAAATACAACATCAGTTGTTTTGATATATTCGGCTTTATCAGCATCAGCGCCAGCCAATATTTTAATCTTTCCATCGCCAAATTCATGGCTGCAAACATCGGCTACATGCTGAGCTTTTTCTAGTTGTCTGCCAATAATTCTTACGTTGGCGCCAGCTTGAGCAGCAATTACGGCAGCTGCTTGTCCAACCGGTCCTGTTCCTCCCAATGCAAGAACGTTTTTTCCAGCCAGGGTTGTATTGAACTTTTTAAGTAGTTCTCGCTCAACAGCAGCTACCATTCCAGCTGCGGTAGTAAACGCTCCGCTCGGGTCTGCAAATACTGACACTTCAAAAGGGGGGACCATTGCACGTTTTGCCATCTTAAGCATGTCCATAGCTTGTTTTGTATCACGACCGCCAATAAAAATACCTGTCCGTTTTAGGTTTTTTGAGCTACGAGAAAAAATAGCATCCTGAACTAAGCCCTGAACTTCACTTGGCTCTACGTTTATATAAGGGATTGCAGAAACCCACCCAGCATCCATAGCCATATTGACATCAAAAGGGCTAAGGTTTTTAGCGGTTGTTAGCATGTGAAGGATGAATGGCTTTTCCATAGAGATTCCTTAAAAATAATATTGAGGTATAAAAGATGTGTGTGATGCTTATAACAATGCTTGGCTTAGAATCCTAATGTTGTTTCAAAAGCTTATAATACACATGCAATTTTATTTATTAATTATACAGGGGCTTTTGATTTTTGCAGTGCTATGATTAATCTATTATTATCCAGCCTTATTTGTTGGTTTTGTCAGCATAGTGATAATTGAGTAATTTTTAACAAAAAACTTTAAATATTCATGAAAATTACAGTAGACGTTCGTCGTCATTTGCGATTGATGCATCGGGCAAAAGTGGAATTGTGTAGTAATGATGAAGTTATTGTTGCCTATACCAGGGACTTGTCTGAAAGTGGACTGTACGTCTTAGGTGGATTTAATCATACTCTGTTGCCAGGGGATATTCTGGAAGTTATGCTTTTAGACATTGAAAATGCTTTGTCTAGGAGGGTTGTTGTTATACGTGCAGATGAAGCGGGTTTTGCTGTGGAATTCTGTGAATAAATATGTGGTCTTGCTGATTTAATCATCTTGCTGTAGTTCTGGCGGTTAAGTTTGTGATATTTTTTATTTTAGGCAGTCAAAAGTATAGTGTCGCTAGTTTAAATTCATGCTAGGTTCTGTTGACGTTTTGCCGATGAGGTAGAATTTGCCATTTTGGCAGGCATGAACAGAATAGAGTTAAGCGATGACGAGTGGGACCGACTATGGCCGAAGATAAAGAAATTGCCGGGAATTCAAGTCGGCTTACCCGACACCTGTAGACGGTTTATTAGTGCCGCTTTGTGAATATTACGTTCGGGGGCGCAGTGGTGCTTGGGAGAAGCTTCTGGTTCATTTTACGGAACCAGCTGATTTACAGGATGTTTCTATTGATGGCTCAGTGATTAGAGCGCATGCCTGCGCGGCATACAGTAGCGCTGACAATGAAGCGCTTGGGCGGTCCAAAGGCGGGTTTAGCTGTAACATTCACGCACTTTGTGATGGCTTGGGTCTACCCATTAAATTCATATTAAGCGGCGGTCAAGAGGCGGGGTGTTGTTTAGCGATACCTATACTGGAAAACGTTAAGGCCACGGCCGTTTTGGCAGACAAAGGCTATGACACCAATGCCTTGCGCGAGTGGTTGAAAGAGCAAGGCATAAAAGCAGTTATTCCGCCAAAATCGAACCGAAAAGAACAGATTGTGTGTGACTATCACCACTATAAAGAGCGACATGCCATCGAATGCCTGTTTGGCAAGCTCAAACACTACCGCAGAATTGCTACGCGTTATGAGAAAAAGGCTATAAATTACATGGGGATGCTGTCATTTGCCTCGGTGCTTTTATCTTAACCATCCTGTCGGAAATTATTTCCAGAGGTAGAGCAAGTGGTTCCCTGGTCACTATTGTTGGCACGGATCCGACATGCTATCCGTAAACCGGCCGACGTGGTCGTTAACCGATGCCCTTAGCTAGCATGCCGCGCATCCACTTCATGCAACACTGGTTCAGTTGCTCCGATCGGCAGATACCCACCGGGCACAAGTGGAAGATGCGTTGTATGAGATTGATAGCATCCGCTGCTTTGCCAGCGTGACCGGCGCCTTGCCAGACGAAACGACTATTTTCGAATTTTCGCCACTTGCTCGAAAAACATAAGCTGACAGAGGCCCTGTTGAGTACCGTGAACCGTCACTTGAAAGACCAAGGTTTTGGTGTCTCAAGGCATAATGGGCGATGCCATGTATGCGCCCAGTTCCACCAAAAACAAAGAAAAAGCGCGTGATTCATGCATGCGCCAAACCCGAAAAGGTCTGCAATGGTATTTTGGGATAAAAATCCATATCGGCGCGGATGTCAATTTTGGCGCGGCACTCACGGTGACCATCGCAGCGGCGAATGTCGCAATTGTCTAAGCTGTTGCGCAAGATTGATTGCGTTATCGTTGCCGGTTACGCCCGCGATGAATATCGGCGTGACGTCCTGCGCTGGTGCGTCAATGACAAGCGTAAACTCGGTAAAAACCCTCGTCCAGCCAGAAAAAGCGCAACCGCAAACATTCCTCGGTGCGAGCGCGGGTGGAGAACGTTTTTAGCGTAATCAAACAACAGTTTGTTTTTCACAAGACCCGCTATTGGGGATTGAAGGAAAATGCATCAGCAGGTCAACTTGCTGTTGCCATTCGTCGACTTTTTGAAAAAATTAGCATGCCTAATGGCGCTCTGTGGCTGACTTGGGATTTGTTCAGCGCTTCCCAAGTGCTTGCTGCTGCCTAAAGAATCATCTGATTTAGCGATTGGATGAAAATGCATTATTTCAGTGATAAGGTTTCTGTTCTCCCGGTGGTCTCTATAACCAGTTTATTCTCTTTACTTAGCCAGCCGATTGCTCGTTGGACATCGTTTTTTCCTAAGCCTGTCTCATTAGTTATTTTAGTCACGCTAGAAGGGCCATTCTTTTCTAAGTAATGCCATATTTTGCCAGCAGCTGTGCCAATTGTATTAGTCATAATTGAAGACCTTTAATTTAAATGAAAGAAAAATTGTTACTATTTTTTGTTGGTATCGGGTAAGACAATATTTAGCTCAAGTGTCTCTTGGTTATCGTCTTGTTCAAAGTTTACCGATATGGCGTCTTGGTCAATACTGACATATTTACGGATAACTTCCAGTAACTCTTTTTGTAATTGCGGCAAGTATGAGGGCTGATTTCGTGATGTGCGCTCATGGGCAACTAGGATTTGCAGCCTTTCTTTGGCAAGCGATGCTGAGCTTGTTTTCGACGTCCTAAAATAATCAAGTAAACTCATTACTTACCCCCGAAAAGTTTTCCGAAGAGGCCCTTTTTTTCATCAATAAAACGGTGGGGTCGGTCTTCGCCCAGATAGCGTGCAATTACATCAGCGTAAGCTTGTCCCGCATCACTTTTTTCATCGAGAATAACTGGGGTGCCCGAATTTGAAGCGTTCAAAACCGATTTTGATTCTGGAATGACGCCTAGTAAGTGTAATGACAATATTTCTTGTACGTCATCGACACTTAACATTTCGCCTAATTTTACTCTATCTGGAGAGTAGCGAGTCAGTAATAAGTACTCTTTAATAGGTTCTTCGTTTTCTTCTGCTCGGCGTGACTTGCTGGAAAGAATGCCTAGCATTCGATCTGAATCTCTAACAGAGGATACTTCGGGATTGGTCACGATAAACGCATCATCAGCATAATACATTGCCAAAAATGCGCCTCTTTCAATGCCGGCTGGAGAGTCGCATACGATATATTTAAAGTCTTTTTTTAGCTCATCCAGAATTCTACCGACGCCTTCTTGGGAGAGTGCGTCTTTGTCTCGGGTTTGTGATGCAGGCAGGATGTATAGTTGATTGCAGTTTTTATCGCGAATCAATGCTTGGTTGAGCGTAGCTTCTCCATTGATGACGTTTACAAAGTCATAAACAACACGGCGTTCACATCCCATGATTAAATCGAGATTTCGCAAGCCTACATCGAAATCTATCACGGCTGTTTTATGCCCTCTTTTAGCAAGGCCCATGGCGATGGCTGCGCTTGTGGTGGTTTTGCCAACGCCGCCTTTGCCTGATGTTACAACTATAATTCGCGCCACTTGGTTTCTCCGTGGTAATGGGGTATTTAAAGATTTTTAATGGTTAATGTGTTGTTTTGCAGGCATATCTGAACAGGCCGGTTGCGGACGATTTCAGTAAGATCTTCACTGATTTTGTAAGTTCCGGCAATAGAGATGAGTTCTGCCTGTAAGTCCGAGCAAAAAATTCGTGCTTCGATGTTGCCTTGAACACCTGCTAAGGCCCTGCCTCTTAATGAGCCGTATACGTGTATGTTGCCTTCAGCAAGAATTTCAGCACCTGCACTAACTTGAGCCAGAATAATTAAGTCGCCATGAGCATAAATGCGCTGACCAGATCGAATTGGCTGGGTAATTAGCGTAGCGCTTTCTAAGATTGGAGCGGGTTCAGTTGCTGGTGTAGCCTGTAAGGCTTGAGGTTTTACGCTATCAATTGCTGATGCTTGGTTTGGTCCAGTATGTGCAGGAATGGCAAGCTCTAAGGCCTTTTTCAGTTGCTGAGTTGTTGCGCCACGTATACCTATAGGTAAGAAAGCTAAGCTCCGCAGCATATTAACGAGCTCGCTTATATCAATGTTTAAATCTTGCTTATTTAGTTCCTGTAGGTCGATTATCACTGGAGAGTTTTTAAAAAACTCTGGTGCCAGCTGAATTTTTTCCTGTAATTGGTGTTCAATGATTATTACATCATTGTTAGCTAATACCAAAACGGGCACTGAGAAAGTAGTGCTTTTGAATTCTAGAGCCGGGGGGTGGTAATTTGAGTGTTGAGAATCTGTCGGCATCCGTTAAGTCAGGCTAGTCAGAAATTGCATTGATTCTAACATTGCTGATGTAAAAAATCATTTTTCTGGAGGCTTCGCAGGTGTGGTGTTTTCTTTAGGCGTATCTATTTTTGAATTTCTCTGACAAACGCCCGAAAAATTAAGCGTTTATCCAGTAGAGCTTTTGCCACAATATTCAGTTTTAATTTGCATTTGTTTGGATAATTTTTGACGATTATTCCAACTGTTTTTTTGAAGATATTTTGTTCGGCTTGTTCCCGGGCAAACTTGCATTCAGCTGGATTATCCTTTAACTTAACGCCCACATCCGTAAAGGCTAGGGGTGCTGACTGTATATTGTATGGCTTGCATATTAACAGACGGCTGAGAGAAACCCTTTGAACCTGAGCCCGGTTAATGCCGGCGTAGGAAAGCCCCCCAGACTTCCTCCTGCGCCTTGTTTTTGTATATTGGAGATAAACATGAGCGCTGTCCTTAAAGAAAATATGTCTACCGATAATCGTAGCGTAAAAATTGATTCGTACCCTGCATCAGAAAAAATCTATGTCCAAGGCTCTCGTCCTGATATACAGGTTCCGATGCGAAAGATTACATTATCTGACACGCCAGTACATTTTGGAGCCGAGAAAAACCCGCCATTGTATGTCTATGACACTTCCGGCGTTTATACCGATCCTAATATCGAAGTTGACCTTAAAAAGGGTTTGCGCGCTATTCGTTCAGGTTGGATAGCTGAGCGCAACGATACTGAAGAATTATTAGGGCCTAGTTCAGAATTCGGCCTTCAGCGTTTGAATGATCCTACGACAGCCAGTTTGCGTTTTGAACATATACGTAAACCGAGGCGCGCCAAAGCGGGTAAAAATGTTTCGCAAATGCACTATGCAAGACAAGGCATTATTACGCCGGAAATGGAATATATCGCCATTCGCGAAAACCAGAAAATGGAAGAAATGCGCCATTTATGGAAAGACCAGCATCCGGGCGATTCTTTTGGTGCCGCCATTCCTGATGTGATTACCCCTGAATTTGTTCGATCTGAAGTCGCCAGAGGTCGTGCGATTATTCCTTGTAATATCAATCATCCGGAATTAGAACCGATGATTATTGGGCGTAATTTTCTGGTTAAAATCAACGGTAATCTGGGCAATTCAGCAGTGACTTCTTCCATAGATGAAGAAGTAGAAAAAATGCTCTGGGGTATTCGTTGGGGCGGTGACACCATCATGGACTTATCGACAGGTAAAAATATCCACGAAACCCGTGAATGGATATTGCGTAATTCACCCGTGCCAATCGGCACCGTGCCTATTTATCAAGCGTTGGAAAAAGTAAATGGTAAAGCGGAAGACCTGACTTGGGAAATCTTTAGAGATACCTTAATTGAACAAGCTGAGCAGGGCGTTGATTACTTTACTATCCATGCTGGAGTCCGCTTACATCATGTGCCGTTAACCGCCAAACGAATGACCGGTATCGTGTCGCGTGGTGGCTCGATCATGGCGAAATGGTGCTTGGCTCACCACACTGAAAGTTTCCTATACACGCACTTTGAAGAAATCTGCGAAATCATGAAAGCCTATGACGTGTCCTTTTCATTAGGCGACGGCTTGCGTCCCGGTTCGATTTACGATGCCAATGACGAAGCGCAATTCGGTGAGTTGGAAACTTTGGGCGAGCTAACCAAAATCGCCTGGAAACATGACGTGCAAACCATGATTGAAGGTCCTGGTCATGTGCCGTTGCATATGATTAAGGTCAACATGGAAAAACAGTTGGAAGAATGCGGAGAAGCGCCTTTTTATACCTTAGGCCCGCTGACTACTGATATTGCCCCCGGCTACGATCACATTACTTCGGCCATTGGTGCGGCAAACATTGGCTGGTACGGTTGCGCGATGTTGTGTTATGTCACTCAGAAAGAACACTTAGGTTTGCCCAATAAGCAGGATGTCCGTGAAGGTATTGTGACTTACAAAATCGCTGCTCATGCCGCCGACTTGGCTAAAGGTCATCCCGGTGCGCAAGCACGTGATAACGCGATGTCCAAGGCTAGGTTTGAATTCCGTTGGGAGGATCAGTTCAATATCGGTCTTGATCCTGAAAAAGCTCGTGAATTTCATGATGAAACTTTGCCTAAAGACTCAGCAAAGGTTGCGCATTTTTGCTCTATGTGCGGTCCGCATTTTTGTTCCATGAAAATTAGCCAGGATGTTCGTGATTATGCGGCTGCCAAAGGCATTAAAGACGAAGAGGAAGCCTTAAAGCTGGGCATGGATGAAAAGTCCAAGCAGTTTCTTGAAGAAGGTGCTGATATTTATCATAAAGTTTAAGCTCTTCAAATACCCAATACCGTCGGACTCGCATAAATGAGCTTATACCAACACATATTACTGACAGTAGACTTTACTGAGCATGGCAACGATGTTGCCAGTAAGGCCTATGGTTTGGCGAAAACATGTCAAGCCGAGCTAAGTATTGTGCATGTACTGGATAATATCCCCATGCCAGACACTAGTTACGGCACTGTGATTTCACTAACTGAAGATTCAGATAATGAGTTGCTGGAAACAGAAAAAGCCAAGTTTAACGAGATTGCTGATCGACTTGGTGTTGCTCTGGCTAATCGGTGGTTGATTTGGGGTGTTCCCAAGCAGGAGATTGTCCAGGTGGCGGAGAAAATCAAGGCAAATCTTATTGTTGTCGGCTCACATGGGCGACATGGCTTGGCACTGGTGCTGGGCTCAACCGCCAATGCCGTATTGCATCATGCCCGCTGTGATGTGCTGGCTGTACGCTTGCAGGACGAATGAGTATGAGTTTTTGGAAAGAGAAAAAATTGTCCGAAATGACTACCGAGGAATGGGAGTCATTATGCGATGGTTGCGGTAAATGCTGTTTGCACAAGCTGGAAGATGAAGACTCTGGTGATATTTGTTTCACCAGTGTTGTTTGTGATCTTATCGATCTTGATACTTGCCGATGCACGCGCTATACCGAGCGGACTAGGCTGGTTCCTGAATGTTTAGACTTAAAGCAGCATGATTTTTCTGAATTCAATTGGTTGCCGACTACCTGTGCCTACCGATTGCTGACTGATGATAAAGATTTACCTTCATGGCATCCGTTGGTGTCGGGGAATCCTGATAGTGTGCATGAAGCAGGTGTTTCAATCAGGAGTTATGCGATGAAAGAGTCTGAGGTCGATGATTTGGAGGATCACATCATAGAATGGCTGGAGTAACGCAGCCATTCTTGAGTGGTTTTAGTCTTCTTTAGTCCAGTCTTCCAGCGCAGCGATAATGCTTTTCGCTTGGTCCTTGCTGGAAATATTAAATTTTGATTTTTGTTGATACTCACCATTGCGCTTTTGATAGCGGCGAATAGTGTATTTATCGGGGCCATATTGTTCTTTGGCTCTATCCCAATCCTGGTAACGATACATTACCGTCGCCCAAGCGCCTTTGGTCAGCACCTTTTTATCAAGTTCCTTAACGGTTTCAATACCGCCATCTTCGTAGGTTACCGTTAATTCTTCTACTGTTTCTGCCATGTCAATTCTGCCTTAGGGTAATAATGGTCTGTTGGGGTGTGTCCGATGCCGCTTTTAAGCAAAAGGGTGTTCCAAAATTATTGTTTCATCTCGGTCAGGTCCAGTAGACAAAATAGCAATCTTGACCCCCACCAGTTCTTCGATTCTTTTGATGTAGGTTTTAGCGTTGTCAGGGAGCGCATTAAAATCGGTAATGCCGGCAGTTGTGCCAGGCCAACCGGGCAATTCTTCAATAATCGCTTCACAGCCCTGATATTGGTCGGCACCCAAAGGCGCGGTTTCAGTAACTTTGCCGTTGAGCCGGTAGGCGGTGCAAATACCGATTTTTTCCAAGCCATCAAGGACGTCAAGCTTGGTTAAACAAATGCCGCTTAAGCTATTGATTTGTGCCGATTTACGCATGGCGACCGCATCAAACCAGCCGCAACGTCTTTTGCGGCCAGTAGTGGCGCCAAATTCATGACCTTTGACACCTAAGTGCTCGCCGTTTTCATCATGCAATTCTGTAGGGAAGGGGCCATTGCCGACGCGCGTTGAGTAGGCTTTGGTAATGCCCAGGACATAATCAAGATCAAGTGGGCCAAGACCTGACCCGGTAGCCGCGCCACCCGCAGTTGTGCTTGAAGAGGTGACATACGGGAAGGTGCCGTGATCTATATCCAATAATGCACCCTGTGCGCCTTCGAGCAACAGATTATGACCAGCCGCTTGCAGTCGATAAAGTTCTTCGCTGACATCGGTCAACATGGGGTTAATCTGATCGGCAAATTTTAATGCTTCATCCAGTGTTTGCTGATAATCGACAGCGTCGACATGGTAATACTGGGTGAGCATGAAATTATGGTAATCGACCAACTCTTTAAGCTTTTCTGCAAAAGTACTTGGGTTTAATAGGTCGCCTGCGCGTAAACCTCTGCGAGCTGCCTTGTCTTCATATGCAGGCCCTATGCCCCGTCCAGTGGTGCCGATAGCCTTACTGCCACGGGCTTTTTCTCGGGCTTGATCAATAGCGATGTGAACAGGCAGAATCAAAGTGCAGGCTTCGCTGATTAGCAAACGTTTCCGGACGGAAACTCCGGCTTTTTCCAGTATTTCGATTTCTTCCAGCAATGCGGCAGGCGATAACACTACGCCGTTACCGATCATGCATTGCACACCCTCTCTTAGTATGCCTGACGGAATCAAGTGTAAAACGGTTTTGACGCCGCCTATTACCAAGGTGTGGCCGGCATTATGACCGCCTTGAAAGCGGATAACCGCCTGTGCTTGCTCGGTGAGTAAATCGACTAATTTACCTTTTCCTTCGTCACCCCATTGAGTGCCGATGACAACGACATTTTTTCCCATGATTATTCCAAATTTACGACTTTACGAATGTAGGGCAACGCACGGAGCAATTGCCGACGGCTGTGTGGATGCAGGATACAACACACTAAGCACTGTGCTTATGCAGCACATGGAGCAGTTACTGTGATTAGGGGCTTAACGACCCAGTGTTGATTATCTTGCTCTAAAATGGCGGAGCATCCCAACTCTTGGGCGCCGCCGATTTGACCTGGTAACTGTTGAACAACGGCTTGGCCGCGGGCACGTAACGCTCTGATAGCTTCAGTCAATTGAGGGTCGTTTAGTGCAGGGGCAAAAATTAAGGTTGCTTGTTTTACACTTAACGTTGTTTTGCTTAATGTCGCCAACAATTTTAAGTCGGCGCTAAAACCGGTTGCAGGACGTGATCGACCAAATACTGCGCCAATATTATCATAGCGTCCGCCTCGAGCAATTTCACGACCAATGGACGGCACAAATGCCGCGAAAACTACTCCAGTATGATAATGATAACCCCTGAGTTCTGACAAATCGAAACTAACGGCTAAGTGTGGAAACACCGTGGTTAAGCTATCTGCAATAGCCTTCAGTTCCGCTAATGCTTGTTTGACATGTTGATTCGCTGTTGCGAATAAGTCGAGAGCCTTATCCAAGATCTCTTTATCACCGTTGAGCTCGGGTAATTTTAAGAGCATATTTTTAATATTGCTCTCAAGGTTGAAGCCGTCTAGGAGTTCTTGCAACTCAGGTCTGGCTTTACGTTGCAACACATCAAACAATGAGGCTTCTTGGGTATCGGATAGTTCTGCCTGTCTTGATAGAGCACGGTATATACCCACGTGCCCCAAGTCGAGATGTACATTTTGTAACCCCGTCATTGCTAGCATTTCTAAGAGTAAACGGATGACTTCGAGGTCGCTTTCTTTGCCGGAGTGTCCATAAAGTTCAGCGCCTATTTGCATTGGGCTTCTTGTCTTTTCCAGTGGGTCGCCACGGGTATGCAAAATTGTTCCGACATAACACAGTCGTGTTGGCCAAGCATGCTTTAGGTTGTGTGCATCTATTCGAGCTACTTGAGGGGTCATGTCTGCTCTTATTCCTAACATTTCTCCACTAATTTGGTCGGTCAGCTTAAAAGTTTGCAGTTCAAGATCATGACCGGAGCCCGTTAATAATGAATCCAGATAATCGATAAATGGCGGAATAACCAGTTCGTAGCCCCAGCAAACGAAGGTATCTAATATTTTACGACGTAAGCTTTCCAGGTGTTTGGCATCTTCCGGCAGCAGTTCTTCAATACCATCAGGCAAAAGCCAGGAGTCTTTTTGTTGCATATTTTATATGTCCACTCAAACAAAACGCCCCGCGTGAGCGGAGCGTTTTGGGGTTTAACACGTTAGTAAATGTTACTTAACTATCTGTTGGTTTTTGAAGTATTTAAAGAAATCAGACTCAGGATCTAATACCATCATATCTGATCCGGTAAACGTTTTCTTGTAAGCATTCAAACTACGGTAGAAGGTAAAAAACTCGCTATTGGCTCCGTAGGCTTTTGCGTAAATTTCAGCCGACTTTGCATCTCCTTCGCCGCGAAGTTTTTCGGCATCGCGAAACGAATTAGCAAGTGTTACAACTCGCTGCCGGTCTGCATCGGCTCGTATTCTTTCAGCGGCCTCTGCACCTTGAGAGCGAAACTCGCGAGCAACTCTCTCACGTTCTGCTTCCATTCTTCGAAAGACAGAACTGCTGACTTCTTCCGGTAAATCAATGCGCATTACCTGAACATCAATAATTTCCATGCCTAAATCTGCTGCTAGTGTCTTGGAGTTTTTGATCAGGATTTCACGTATTATTTGCCGATCGGTTGAAACAAGCTGTTTGATGTTGCGTTTGCTAAATTCACCCCGAAATGCATCTTTAATAATTTGATCCAGACGCAAGTTAGCTTGATCTATATCACCAGCGACCACCGTGTAAAAAGTTTTTACATCACCAATACGCCACTTTACGAATGAATCAACAATTACGTTCTTTTTTTCTGCGGTCAAAAAACGTTCGGGCTTTGAATCCATGGTTTGAATTCTGGCATCAAATTTTTTGACGTTATTATAAAACGGAACTTTGAAATATATACCAGGTGTGTAGTCTGATTTAACAATGGCACCTAAAGCGAATTTGATGGCTTTTTCTGTTTCATTAACAGTAAAAAAGGACATTGAGCCAACCAGTAACAGTGCAGCAACGCTCACCAGTAGTTTATTTTGTGTCATTGGCGTCCCCTTGCGTCACGGCCACGTTGTGAATTGCGCAAAACAGTTTGTGGTTGCGGCGGTACTTGTGTCTGTATATCACTCAGTGGTTGGGCAACTTGTTCTGCGTTATTTTGCGGAGTAGTTACGGGCGGCACTGACTGCTTTTGTTGCATCATTTTATCTAGGGGCAGGTAAAGCATATTATTGCTGCCTTTAACATCCACTAGTACTGTGCTGGTTTGAGATAGCACGGACTCCATGGTTTCAAGATAAAGCCGTTTTCTGGTGACATCCGGGGCTTTTTCGTATTCTGCTAACAGTTTGGAGAAACGGTTGCTTTCCCCTTCTGCTTGAGCAATTATTTGTTCTTTGTAACCTTCGGCTTCTTGGATTTTTCTTGCCGCGGCACCACGGGCTTTAGGTACAACGTCATTCGAGTAGGCTTCTGCTTCATTGATTAAGCGTTGTTCGTCTTCCCTTGCTTTTATTGCATCTTCAAATGCATTTTGAACTTGTTCGGGAGGCTGCGCGTCTTGAAGGTTAACACTGGTAATCTGAATGCCGGTTTTGTAGCTATCCATAATATCCTGAATTTCCTTTTTGATCTGGGTTACTACCTCGCTACGACCTTCAGTCAACACAAAATCCATCGTACTGCTTCCTATTACACCTCGTTGTGTGCTTTCGGTAACTTGCTTTAATGTCCCAGTAGGATTTGCTACATTGAAAATGAATTGCTTAGCATCTTTAACCTGATATTGCACGGCTAGGCGAACATCGACAATATTTTCATCTTTGGTCAACATCAGTGCTTCTTTAGGTACTGAACCTGCGGATTGTGCAGTGCCGCCAGAACGATAGCCGACTTCAATAAAACGCTGTTGTTTAACGTTAACTATATCAACGCTTTCAATAGGGGCAGGTAAATGCCAATTTAATCCGGATTGGGTTGTATTAATATACTTGCCAAATCTGGTTTCAACCCCGTGATTACCTTCGTCAACGATATAAAAGCCACTTGCCCCCCATAGTAAAACAGCGCCGACACCTATAAAACCAAGTGTTCTTGGGGATATGGGATTGCCGGAAGAATCTTCATTACGATTGTTGCTTCCGCCAAAAAAACTGCCCAATTTTTCTTGTAATGAACGAATGGCGTCATCCAAATCAGGTGGCCCTTTCTGGTCACCACCACTCCAAGGGTCTTTTTTGTCGCCATCAGGCTCATTCCAGGACATACCTTTGCTCCACGTTACTTAACATTATAATTATTAATCTTAATTTGATTGTATTTACTCGGTGGTTTCTCATTAGTCGCAGCCAAGCTTATGATTATTCAAAATAATCCGATATTCGTATTGGTCAGGGATTATCCTAAAAAAACCAAGCTAATACAAACCAAGGCTAAAAGACTTCTTCGGTATGTACCGATTTCAATAAACCTAGGTGTTTCGTATCTACTTCAATAACCAACTCACTGGCACCCAGATCATCAATATGCTCGTCAATTATTTTTGCGCAAGTGAATAATTTAGCCCTAATGTCGCCTTGATCAGGACGTAAAAAACAGCGTTTTTTTACTTTACTGGATGAAAATATTTCTGTCAGAACTTCTAGCAGTAACCCGATGCCTTCACCTGTTACAGCAGAAAGCCAGATGCGGATTGGGTAACCAGAGGCGTCGCGATCTACTCTAGGCGACATATTTGGCAGTAAATCAATTTTATTAAATACTTCCAGTTGTCTGATTTCGTGGGCGTTAATGTCTGTGAGGACTTTATTGACTTGATTAATCGTTTCATCGCGATCCTCTGCATTTGCATCGATAACGTGTAGTAGTAAATCTGCTTCACTGGCTTCCTGCAAGGTGGATTTGAATGCGGCTACTAATTCATGAGGTAGATGGCGTATGAAACCGACGGTGTCGGCAAGAATGACTTCGCTATTATTAGGTAATTGGCAGTGCCTAAGCGTCGGGTCTAATGTCGCAAATAATTGATCTGCGACATAAATATCAGCGCCAGTTAAAGCGTTAAATAATGTAGATTTGCCTGCATTGGTATAGCCGACCAAGGAAACCGATGGAATTTCGGCTTTCTTTCTTTTGCTACGGCCTTGATGCCGTTGCTTATCGACTTTATCTAGGCGTTGCTGAATTTGTTTAATACGTAGCCCGAGTAGTCGCCTATCTGTTTCAAGTTGGGTTTCACCAGGGCCACGTAGGCCAATTCCACCTTTTTGTCTCTCCAAATGCGTCCAGCCTCGAACCAGGCGTGTTGAAAGGTGCTTTAACTGAGCCAGTTCAACCTGAAGCTTTCCCTCAAATGTTTGCGCTCGTTGGGCAAAAATATCAAGAATTAAACCGTTTCTATCCACTACACGAATCCCCAAAGCATTTTCAAGGTTTCTTTCCTGGCTAGGGGATAGAGGGTGATTGAATAAGACAATGTCTGCTGAATAAGCTTCAATAGCTAATTTAAGCTCTTCAAGTTTGCCTGTGCCGACAAAAAATTTGGGATCTGGACTTTTACGACTTCCGGTAAGGACGTGTACAGGAATAGTGCCGGCTGATTTGGCTAATTCTTGTAATTCGAGAAGGTCTTCTTGCCCGCAATAAAATGTCAGGTGAACGAGTATGGCACGTTCACCTGAATCTGGACGGTCAAACAACTAGGTTCACCATTAAATTAAAATAAATACGTGCGATGGTAGTGATCTTCTTAAATTACTCGTCACTAGTTGGCTCAACATCTTGAGTCATTCTAACAGCCTTGCCGGGGACGATAGTTGAAATGGCATGTTTGTAGACCATCTGACTAACAGTGTTTTTTAACATAATGACATATTGATCAAACGAATCTACTTTACCTTGCAACTTTATACCGTTAACGAGAAAAATTGACACAGGGGTATGTTCTTTTCTAAGTGCATTTAGAAAGTTGTCCTGTAAATTTTGGCCTTTTGACATCCGATTTCTCCTTATTATTTTTATAACAGTTTATTAAGATAACTGCTTTTAGAAAGCAACACAATCATCGGCGATTGTTAGTCGATGATTGCTGATTAATTCAAGTGTTCAATAGACTTCAGGTGTTTTTATCCAGTATATTTTATTTTTTTGTCAGAAGATTTGTTGTACACGGTGCCAACTAGATTAACATCTTGTAATAAAGAGGCTGCATTTTTTAAATCTTCCGTTTTGGTGTTGCCTTCTTCCGCTACTAGCAAAACACAGTCAACATAAGGTGAAAAGCTTAAAGTATCTACTTGGGTAAGTAACGGCGGCATATCGAAGATAATGATTCGAGATGGGTAGCGAGTTTTCACCTCATTGACAAAATTAATCATTCTAGGGGAGCGTAACATTTCAGTCGAGTTGATAAGGGGTTTTCCTGCCGGAAGTACAACCAGCCTGGGAATGCCGGGATTGATCATTAGCTCACTTAACGGCGTACTGTTAAGTAAGTAATCCCCAAGTCCCGCTGCAGCTTTTAATCCCAGTAATGTATGTACGGAAGGATTTTGAAAGTTGCCATCAACCAGCAATACTGTCCTGTCCAGTTCCATGGCCATGCTGATGGCCAAATTTACTGCCGTTAAGCTGTTGCCGCTATCTCGAGTTGGACTGGTGACTGCGAGTGTATTCCAGCCTTTTTCGTCCATGATGTGCAAAGTGCGCGTGCGCAGCATTTTATAAGACTCAAGCCAATTATTATGCGTTAATGCTGACACGATCCGGTTGGTACGGAGTTGTCCAAGATCCGGTTTTTGTATCTTAGTATCTGTATAAGTGAAGTTTTCAGCGTCTGCAATCTGGCCTATCACGGCTTGACCATGCTTGACTTGATCTTTTTCTATAGCGGTTTGATTTTGGTCCATCGTATAAAACTCCAGTATTAGTTTAGTTAAAGCCTAATAAACGCATTAGTTTGTACCAAAATATATCCAGCGGCATGACAATGAAATGGAAGCCGACAATGGCTAACACAAATGCGCAGGCAAGGATGATTAAGAACATTTTTTGTTGGCGTCGACGTAGTTCAAATTCATCTTTGCTTTCAAGGTAGGGAATGATGGCAAGAGGTGTTTGACCTAAGATTGAAATAAGAGTTTTTTCACTGTAAATAGCCGAATCTGTCATCTCAACTAAGGCAATACAGCCAACGCCGATGGCAATCGCAAACACAAAGCCGAGGAAAAGAATAGCTACTCGATTAGGGCTGACTGGTTTTTCTGGTTCAAGGGCGGGGTCAATTAATGCAAAGCGTTCGCCCTTGTTTTCCATTTCTAACTGTTGAGAAATTTGCGCTTCCATTTCTCGTGCGCTTACTTCTCGATAGCGAAGATTGCTATTGTCTAGGTCTTGAATAAGATCCATGTATTCTTTTTCAACCAATGGCGCCTGACGCAGGCTTTCACGTAATGATTCGATTTTATTGTTGACCTGTTCCCGTGTGTACTGGAGTGATTTGAATTCAGCATTGGTGGATTCCAACTGCGATTTCAGAGTGATATAGGCTGGATTATCAGCCTCAATGCCACTTTTAATGCTGTCATTTTTTTTGGTTTCCAGCATGGTTTGCTGCAGTGTGTCGATTTGTTTTTGCAGTTTTAAAACGTCGGGATGTTTATCTGAATACTGTTTTTTTAAACTTGCCAAGTCCGTTTTTCTACGGGTAAGTTCGGCATTAAGGTCATTCAAATCAGTATTAGTGCCAATTTCCTTTTCCAGGGACTCAATTTCTCGCTTCATCTTGATGACATCAGGATGGGTCGCAGAATAACTTGCCTGTATTGAAGGATATTGTGATTGCAGTAATTTCAGGCGGTCTTTCATGTCCAGTACGCGAAGGCCGTCAGACCCTGTTGCCATCGAATTGGGATCGATTTGCGCTAATTGTCCTTCCAGATAAAAGCGGCGTTCTTGAAGGGAGCGTTCCTGGCTATCCAGGCCAATCAGCTGGTTGGATAATGAAGTGAGTTCTTGTTGGTTAAGCTGGCTAATTTGCGGCAGTTGATCCAGATTCTTTGCTTTGAAGGCGGCTAGATCAGCTTGGATTTGTTGGATTTTATCTTTTAGACGGCGTGCTTCTTCGCTCAGAAACAGTGTTGTACTTTCTGCCGACTGGGTACGGTTTTTGATATTTTCATTTAAGAATAGCGTTGTCAGTTCATTAGCTACTTTTTGAGCTATATCTGGTGATTCGTATTCAAACGAAAGTGTAAAAGCAATCGTCGCTTGCGTAGGTTGGCCATTTCGGGGGTCAATTACATCGGCGCTGATGGTTTCAACTTTGATGCTTTTACGCATTTTTTCCAGTATGACTTCCTGGGTTTTACTTTTTCTGTCTCCAGCATATAAATCAAATTTACCGATAATCTCCATCAAATTGGTGCGAGTCATGATCCGTTGGCTGATCATTTGAATTCGCTGGTCGGCAAATGTGGTGACTGTGGATTTAACCAGTTCTTTAGGAACTTCCTGCTCTTCAATCAAAATAGTGGCGGAAGATTTATAAACAGGTGGCAATAAAACCGCCAGCATTATGCTTAATAATGTAATGACGGCAGCTGGAATTAATAAGTATCTAATTCGCCGTTTGAGAATGTTTACGTAATCTTTAATGTCGAGGGTTTGGTTTTCCACGCTATTTCACCTGGCGATTGATTTGGGGTTGATAATTAAATTGCAACTGGACAATATTACCTTGGCTTGGTTGTGTGCTGCCTTGGAATTCTTGTTGTCGATAGGTATATGAAAGCCCTAGATTAATTTCAGGTGTCCATTTCCAGTTTATGTTAGGGCTAATTGAATAGTAAGTTCTGTTGTATCGGCTATTTTGCTGGCCGGTTATTTCACTGGTTGAGTAGCTGCTCGTAAGTCCTGATGTCCAGCGCTCATTAATGGTATAGGCGTTGTTGAGAGAAACTTCAGTGCGTGTTTGAAGACCCTGTGATGTGGGGGTTTGATTTTGTGAGCCTATAAGTGAAACGGAGCCTTTCTCAAAGGATTTTTGTATGGATGCCCGATATACTTGGCCAAAATTGTTGCTTTCTAAGGTTTTGTATTGAGGGGTTAGGGTGAGTCTTCCCGTATTCGGGATAGAGTACACAGGTGGCCCTACAGGTTGTGGAGTAAGAGTGCCTGTTGTAGGGTCTAGAAAATTAATTTGTCCGTTGTTATCCAAGTAAAATGAGGGGACAGCGGACTCTGCCTGTGAATAATTTAAACCGGCGGATATATAGGTTACTAATTGCTCGCTAAAGCTATGTTGCCAGCCTAATTGGGCAACGGTGTTGTAAGTGGTTTGATCTTGAACGGGCGTTTTATACCTGGAGGTGCTAAGAGTAGCGTTAAGCTTATCGCGTTCCGAATACATATGATTAAAGGTGCCTGATAATTGGTGATAGTCATAATCGGAAAGAAAAAGGGCATTCTGATTTTTTTCGTATTTGGTGTTTTCATAAGAATAATCAAATGCCAGTGAGTTAAGTTCATCTAAGGCATAAGTAACAGACGGTGCCAGGGTGAGTTGTTTTCTCATGGTTTGAAAAAAAAGTATGCCACTACCTGTATCTTCAGTGTTGAGCGATGAGCGGTTGTTGTACGAGTTTTTAAAAGCCCAATCAAAGCGTTCAGTTTTATGCTTGAAATCCAAGCCAAACAATTGCTCGTCAATATTAAGCTCTGATTGATTGGTATAGAACAACTGATTCCAAGTGAAGTTCGAATTTAATTCGCCGTTTTCATAGCGCAAGCCAAAATTTGCCGCTGGTGACACTGTCGTGATCCAGTTAGCTTGCGGTGGCGTTTGGCGCATATTGATATTGGTATCGTAGCGTTGGCTTGAAGAAAACCGAGGCTCCAAATAATACTCAGTGGCCATGCTGTTGCAAGTTGCCATTATGAGTGCGCATAAAGAAAACAAGTGGCTTGGTTTGATCATTGCTTTTTAGTAAAACTGTTGTCTACAGACGTTATCTAACTGTAACTGTATCACCAGGTTGTAAAACAATGTTTTGATTAAGGTTGTCGCCGTCCAATACGTCGTCGTAATCAAATGGGAATAATTTTATTTCGTTACCCACGCGGCGCTGAACGTAAATAGAGCTTTCTTTGGCAAATACTGTTAAACCACCGGCCAAGCTTAATGCTTGCAAGACATCAATATGGCGATTGGCAACAATCGGACCTGGTTTGTTAACTTTGCCGATAACAAAAAAGATGTTGCCGTCATTTTTAATGAGGGCCACGTTTACAGCGGGGTCGGCAATATAACTATTCAGCTTTTCGGTAATGATTTTTTTAAGTTCGGTGACTGTTTTGCCTGCAGCCATAATGGTTTCAACTAGCGGCAGAGAAATAGTGCCGTCCGGGGCAATAATAACTTGTTTTAGTAAATCGGCTTCTTTCCAAACAGATACTTCCAAAACATCGCCAGGGGATAGTTTGTAATGCGCATCGGCTGAGAGCTTTGGTTGATCTTCGGCGAACGATAAACTCATGGTCGCAAGAAATAAAGTGATCAAAAATAGAAAATATTTCAAGGGAATTACCTTTAATTAGTTTGTGAGGCGCGCTCACATTTCATGAATTAAACTTTAGCGATTATAACTAAAGAATATGACAAGTTGGGCGTTATTGTGTGATAAAGGAGAATCACTTCCGAAAATATGATTTAGTGTAAATCTCAGTTACTCAATGCTTAAGGTGCCTCAGGCCATGTTGTATGGTGTGGCACAATTAGGATTTTAAGCAATGATTATGCCGATTAATTGGGTAAGCATTCAAGTGTTAATTTTGCAGAGCTCTATTTAAATAGATCGTGAGTTTAAAAAGAAGTTTGGCTGTTTGCTGCTAGATAAATGTGTTCTGTGGGGGGGCATTATCTGTTGGTAATGATCTTATGGATTGTATTGCCGGAGTTTTTCGATAAGTTTGGTTTAGCATTTAATGCAAATGTAACAATGTACGGGGCAAAATTTGGGTATGCTCTAGCCTCTGCTAAGAGTTGCGCGCGCAGTGGCTTTAATTGAACTGTGTTATTTAACGTATTATTGATGGTTATATGACATGGTTTTCGTGTTTATAAGGCATTAAATATTGAGTCGATCGTTGCATTTTATTGAATGGTTTGTTTTTTGCTTAATATGTTTTGCCCCTTGACTATAACAATCAGTCAAGGGGGGGGCGAGTTATCTCATTCTTTTTATCTGATTTAAATGGTTAGGAGTTGTATTTATGAATCTAAAGTATAAAAAAATATTGCAGGGCTGTTTATCCCTTGCTATTTCAGCCGCAGTTTTAGTGCCAATTGAAAATGCTCAGGCATCTACATTGTGGACGGGTACTGCTAGTTATGGCAATGCAGGTACGGTTGATGGCGATGAAGATACCGTTGGTCCTTTTAACCAATATCATTTTGGCTCAGGTGTTATTCTGACTTCTCCGCTTACAAACCCAACTGTCGGGGACACTATTTCCGGCTGGTTTCAGTCAAGTGTTGATAGTCATAAGTTACAAAGTTCCGGACAAACGGTGTCAGCGCCTAATCTAAATACCTCTGGTTCGGGTAATGGTTATGAGTTAACGCTGGTTTCCAATTTTTCATTCAAAGTGACCAACATTGATACTTTTGGCAATGTAAGTTTTGATAATGCTTCGGGAACTAGTTCGTTGTATTTTGACACTACGCCTGATTACAGCTTTGCTGCAGATAGTGGTTTCAATAACGGTAATTTGTTACTGACTGGAGTTATAAGTGGTGGCAATGGTGTATTGACTAGCTTTGGTATTGGTGCGGGACAATACAGCCTTAATTTGTCAGGTGCTTTTGGGGCTTATAACTCAGCCGTTTATAATCCTGGCATTGGTGGTGCTAATGCATTATTTTCCTTGAATGCAAACTCATCTCCATTAATTGCTGCGGTTCCAAGTGTTCAGGGGCATTCTGTTGCTGGAGGTTTTGTTGCAACAACGACGGGTACTTTGACGCTGACAGCGGTTCCTGTTCCGGCTGCTGTTTGGTTGTTCAGTAGTGCGTTGGTTGGCTTGACTTCAATTGCTCGCCGCAAAGCATTAATTGCTTAAATTTGTTAGATGAAACGGGAGTACATAACACTCCCGTTTTTTTTGAAAAAGATAAGGGTGAATTTGCAATTTCTAAATGGCTTATTTTTGCTTAAGAAACATAATTGCGGCCTATTCCCAGCATTTAATAAAAAATTCACGCAATATAAGCCCATATAAGATTCGCTAAGGTAATATTTCAGCTGTTAAAATAAATCTTTAGACGCACCGCCAATCTCCAGTATTTAACTTTTCAAGTTCGGCCAAAATTTGTAAAAAGTTGATCAGCGAAAAAATCTAAGCTTTAAGTTGCAATTACCTAAATTAACACTAGGTAATTCGTCGTTTCTTCAACCCTTATAACTAACTAAAGGAGTTAGAGTGAGTAATAAAAGAGCATTAATAACCGGAATAACCGGACAGGATGGATCTTATTTAGCCGAGTTGTTGTTGGCTAAAGGATACGAAGTCCACGGCATAAAACGGCGCTCGTCGTTATTTAATACCGAGAGGGTTGATCATATCTATCAAGATCCTCATGCGACTAATCCTAAGTTCTATCTGCATTATGGTGATTTGTCAGATAGTTCCAATTTGACCCGAATCTTAAGTGAAACTCAGCCGGATGAAGTTTACAATTTGGGTGCGATGAGTCATGTTGCCGTGTCATTTGAGTCTCCAGAATACACGGCTGATGTTGATGGTATTGGCACGCTACGCTTACTTGAAGCAATCAGGTTTTTAAAACTGGAAAAGAAAACCCGTTTTTATCAAGCATCAACTTCAGAACTTTACGGCTTGGTACAAGAAATACCGCAAAAGGAAACCACACCGTTCTATCCACGATCCCCTTACGCTGTAGCTAAGCTCTATGCTTATTGGATTACGGTTAATTATCGTGAAGCCTATGGTATGTATGCCTGTAACGGTATTCTTTTTAATCACGAATCACCGCGTCGCGGCGAAACTTTTGTTACGCGTAAAATTACTCGTGCTCTTAGCAATATCGCCATGGGTCTTGAGCAATGTTTGTTCATGGGTAACATGGATTCGCTTAGAGATTGGGGGCATGCTAAGGATTATGTCCGCATGCAATGGATGATGTTGCAACAAGAGCAGCCTGAAGATTTTGTTATTGCTACAGGCGTGCAATATTCGGTACGGCAATTTATTGAAATGTCTGCCAAAGAGCTTGGTGTGACATTGCGTTGGGACGGTGAGGGCGTTGAGGAGAAAGGCTATGTCGCATCTGTCGAAGGCAGTAATGCACCAGGTTTAAAAGTGGGTCAAAACATCGTCGCCATTGACCCCCGTTACTTTAGGCCTGCAGAAGTTGAAACTTTGCTGGGTGATCCGACTCGAGCTAAAGAAAAACTCGGCTGGGTACCACAAATAACTTTGCAAGAAATGGTTGCCGAAATGGTTGCATATGATCTTGAGCAATCCCGCAAACACGCGCTGCTTAAAGAGCAAGGCTACAACGTTGCGATAACCAGGGAGTAGCAATGTCGGAGATCAATAAGAAAATTTATTTAGCTGGACATCGCGGAATGGTGGGAGCCGCTATCCTTTCGCAATTGCATGGTGACGGCTATAAAAATGTAGTTGTACGCACTCATGCAGAGCTTGATTTAACAGACCAGGCGGCTGTGCGTGAATTTATGCAGCAGGAAAAGCCTGATTATGTAATTTTAGCCGCCGCTAAAGTGGGGGGTATACATGCCAATAATGAATATCCAGCCGAATTCATTTATCAAAACCTGATGATGGAGGCCAATGTCATTCATCAGGCCTGGGCATCAGGTTGTTTGTCTTTATTGTTTTTAGGTAGTTCCTGTATCTACCCTAAGCTGGTTGCGCAACCAATGGCTGAAAATGCCTTGCTGACCGGCACTCTGGAAGCTACCAACGAGCCTTATGCGATAGCTAAAATTGCGGGGATCAAACTTTGTGAGTCATACAATCGTCAGTATGGTACCGATTACCGCTCTGTGATGCCGACTAATCTATACGGCCCGAATGATAATTTTCATCTGGAAAACAGCCATGTGATTCCGGCCATGATCAGAAAATTTCATGACGCTAAAGCAGCAAACTTGCCCACCGTTACTTTATGGGGTACGGGCAATGCCATGCGAGAATTTTTGCATGTTAATGATATGGCTGCCGCTTGTTTGCATGTTTTGGGGTTGAGTAAGCAGCGCTATCAATCCAGTACCGAACCTATGCTGTCCCACCTTAATGTGGGTACTGGCGAAGACGTAACCATTCGCGAATTGGCGGAAATTATTCAAAAAGTAGTGGGTTTTCAAGGTGAAATTAATTGGGACAGTACCAAGCCCGATGGCACACCTAGAAAGCTGATGAATGTCGATAAACTCAAATCATTGGGCTGGCAGCCACGCATAAAATTGGCCGAAGGGCTGGTCAGCACTTATCGCTGGTTTAGTGATCATCAAGGCGAATTTAAGGCGCAGTAAGCAGCAAATGTAAGCCCTATCGCTCGTTTTTAAGCTCCAGCCTGGAAGCGAGTGAAATATAAATCGAAATGTCTCCTCTAGGCAATTACATCAGAATGACCACATTCCCACAAAACTCACTACGCCAGCGTCTCAATCATGAGCCGCAAGCATTGCAATTTGGCACCAGCGGTAGAAGAGGTCAGGTTGTTCATCTGACACAATTGGAAGTGTTTATTAACGCTGTTGCCGAGCTGGAATTTTTGCAATCACTACCTAAGTCGGAAGGCGGTATTGTCAAAGGCGATGATTTTTTCTATGCCCGTGACTTACGCCCCAGTTCCTGTACATATGTGCAGGAACAGCAAGGCCGTGGCGAGTTGGCGCAAACCATTGAGCAAGCCATTCACTATGCAGGGATGCAGCCGGTCAATCTCGGAAAAATTCCTACGCCGGCACTTACTCATTACGCTTTGTTGCAAGGTAAAGGCAGCATAATGATTACTGGCAGTCATATTCCATTTGATCGTAACGGTTACAAAACCAATACATCAAAAGGAGAGCTACTTAAGCAACACGAGCAGCCGATTAACGAAAAAGTTAACCAGGTCAGGCAGCGCTTTTATCAACAAGCATTTGCCGATTCTTTATTTGATGAGGATGGGTGCTTCAAATCGGGTTCAAAACAGTTATCAGTCGAATATCCAGAGGCTGCAGAAATTTACCGGCAACGCTACGTGAATTTTTTTGGCGGCAATGCGCTGTCAGGTATGCGCTTGTTGGTTTATCAGCATTCGGCAGTCGGCCGTGATCTTGTCGTTGAAATTCTTCGCGCATTGGGCGCAGTGGTCGTTGCTGTAGGACGTAGCGAAACGTTTGTACCTATAGACACCGAAAATATGGATGCTGGACAGCTGGCGGTTATCCAGAGCTTGTATCAGCAAGCTTCATCCGATCACGGGCAGTTTGATGCTATCGTTTCCACCGATGGAGATAGTGACAGACCTTTGCTATTGGGTGTCGATGAGCAAACGGCAGCTGTGCGTTTTTTCGGTGGTGATCTAGTTGGTATGCTCACGGCTGAGTTGCTGGGCGCCGATGCAGTGGTTGTGCCGATTAGCAGTAATGACGGCATTGATAGAGGCGGTCTGAAAGACATTGTCGAGCCGAAAACCCGTATCGGTTCACCATATGTGATTGCTGGCATGGAGCAGGCTCTGGTGCGAGGTAAGCAGGCGGTATGTGGGTGGGAAGCTAATGGGGGCTTTCTTACCGGCTCTGATATTCTCTGGGAAAATCGCTTGCTGACAGCTCTGCCTACGCGTGACGCCGTGTTGCCCATTCTGGCGGTGTTATATATGGCCAAACGCGAAGACGTGGCCTTATCCCAGCTGTTTAGCCGCTTGCCCAAGCGATTCAGTCGGGCTGGGCTTATCAAACAATTTCCAAGGACGCTGGGTCTGAGTATCGTTAAGCAATTGTCGCCAGCAAATGCGGCAATAGAAACAGTTATTTTTTTAGCTGATAAAATCGTTTTTTTGGATAAAAACGAACAAAAAATAAACTCGGCAAATGAAGATGGGGAGGCGTTAAAAATAATTAAGCAGCAATTAACTCAGACTTTTACTACTGTACTTGGCTTTGGAAAGATAGAGCGGATCAACTACACAGATGGTGTGCGCATTTTCTTTGACAATGGCGATACGGCGCATATTCGTCCTTCAGGCAACGCCGATGAGCTTAGATTATATGCGGTTGCGGATAGCCAGCAGCGGGCTGATGTTATTGCAGAATTGGCTGTTTCAGAGCATGAAGGGTTGTTGCGTAACTTGGCCGAATTAGTGGCGGTGGAATTTCGAAAATAGGCGCCTTGACTAAATTCCCCAAAAAAGCCGTTGTTGTTCATATTCCACTTGAAATGTTTTTTCATCGTGGTAAGTTGGACCGCCTGTGAGTATATTTATCCATAATCACAAATTGTATGTTCGGTTATGTATTTTTCTGGTTTGAAATGGATAGGCTTACTTTGTTGGTGTCGGCTTAATTTATATTAAGTTGTCAAATATAATAAAAACTATAACCTTATGAGGATAAGAGATGAGTGATGAACAAAACACTAACCAAGATCCAGATACAGCAAGTACTAGCTCAAATGGACTAACATCTTCGTTATTAGCACTGAAAGAAAGCAATCCGAAAGTCTTTTTTGGTGCAATTGGTGGGATTTTAATTTTAATTGTAATAGTTGTATTTAGCGGCGGCTCCAATCCTATACCCAGCGCAGCACCTAAAAATCTTGTGATTGGGCAAAAGTACTCGTTAAAAAATCCTAATGCTTATGAAGTGGCTTCTCCGATAAGACTAGTTTCGGTGCCTGGAGCAATAGCAGCTTATGATGACAGCGAAGACGAAACAAAAAAAGAAGCATGTAGACAAATCCAACAAGGAACTGCCGTATTACTTACGGAATTGCAAGATGCTTACGGCAAGAAAAATGTTTTCAGCAAAGTTAAAATTGAAGAAGGTGAGTGCAACGGTAGTGAAGGATGGGTTTTATCTATTGATGTTCAATAGTTTAGAAAATAAAGATTGACGAAATCAAAAAAAAAACTATAATAGCCAAACAAGTTAAGACGCGGGAATAGCTCAGTGGTAGAGCACAACCTTGCCAAGGTTGGGGTCGCGAGTTCGAATCTCGTTTCCCGCTCCAAAATTTTAAAAGCCGCGAATATATCGCGGCTTTTTTATTTAGTATGAATATTGGCTGCGTAGCAAAATGGTTATGCAGTGGCCTGCAAAGCCATCTACGGCGGTTCGATTCCGCCCGCAGCCTCCATGAGTACACTCAAAGACGCTCAAAGAAATACTAAACCCCGCAAGTTATCTGACTTAGCGGGTTTTTTATTGTCCAACGAGATACAACAACGGTTAGTGACATTCAGGCATAAGTAGGGGTAACATCGGGGGCAGCACAGTTACCCCTGAATGGAGTTACCCCCATGCCACTATCAGACGCCGCATTGAAGAATGCCCATAAACACGAGAAAACCAGCACAGGTAAGCCTTTTAAGCTGACTGACGAAAAAGGACTATATCTTTTACTTAAGCCACAAGTTGAAGGCTGGGGCAAATGGTGGCGGTTCAAATATCGTTTTGGTGGTAATGAGAAATCATTGTCTTTTGGCACTTATCCAGACACTACCCTACAACGAGCCAGAGAAAAAAGAGACGATGCCAGAAAGCTATTAGCCGATGGTATTGACCCAGGCGAGAACAGAAAAGCCTTAAAAGCATCCAAACAAGAAAGCGCCTCCAACAGCTTTGAAGTGATTGCCCGAGAATGGGGCGCAAGAAAAGTTGATACATGGCAAGAAAAAAATAACCGATCCAAAAGAATGTTGGAGCGAAATATTTTCCCTTGGTTGGGCAGCAAGCCTATAACCGATATATTGCCAAAAGATATTCTTGAATGCTTAAGGCGAATTGAAGACAGGGGAACTATTGAGACAGCCCACAGAACCTTGCAAATATGCGGGCAAGTTCTCCGGTATGGAGTTCAAACAGGTCGTGTTGATCGGGATATAACACCGGATTTACGGGGCGCATTGGCAAACGCAAATAGTGGGCACTTTGCAGCAATTACTGACCCCAAGCAAGTAGCTGAATTACTGCGAGCAATAGACGGATACCAAGGGTCCCTACCCGCTACATGTGCGTTAAAAATTGCACCCATGGTATTTGTACGCCCAGGCGAATTACGCGCCGCCGAATGGGAACACTTCGACCTTGAAACTAAAGAATGGCGCTACTTCGTCACTAAAACAGAAGTTCAGCATATTGTCCCGTTATCATCCCAAGCCATAAAAATACTTAAAGAACTGCACCCACTTACCGGACATGGAAGATTTGTGTTCCCCTCAGAACGCACACCATCCGGCGATAGGTGTATGAGTGAAAACACTCTTAACGCTGCATTAAAACGGCTTGGTTACGGTAAAGACATAATGACTGCTCACGGATTTAGAGCCATGGCGCGCACTATACTTGATGAAGTGCTGGGTATCAGAGTTGACTTTATAGAGCATCAATTAGCCCACTCAGTAAGAGATCCCAATGGGCGAGCCTACAACAGAACCGCCCACTTATCAGAACGTCATAAGATGATGCAGCAATGGGCAGACTACCTAGACGCAATCAAAATAGGAGCTCAAATCATACCGTTTCAACGCCATGCGTAAGCTGAATTTGCCGAAAGCAAGGAACATCCGGCAACAGAAAGCGCATTTCTTGAAGCAGTAAAAAAGAAAAATAGTGGTAGTAAAAAACAGTCCAGGGCCGTTAAATTTTTCTTTTCTGAGAGAAAAAGATTTTTTCTAAGTTCCATATGTTCTCAATGTGCCACTGCATCCTTTTGGTGGATTCTGTCCGGCTGGCCAGGTGATTGATTTATTCGGTGGTCACTGGTGTTGGTGCTTGGTTAGGTAGCTGGGTGGTGTGTTTATATTCCAGAGCAAATACAAAGCTTGCGCCGCAGCTTTGCGTGTTCATGCATTGGCAATACAGCTCTATATTATTAACTGCCAGATCTTTGCTTCCGGTGATGATGGCTTTAGTCGAACAGTGCGGACAATTAACGCGCATTAAAAAACCTCCTAAAATTGTTAAGTTGTTTAGTATGCCAACCGGTTTTATCAAAAACCATGCATTTCAATTGCTTATGATATAGTTAAATTTAACCGGATAGCCCGACGGGGTAACAAGCAGATTTCGTCAACTTGTTTCCGGTTTCCCATTCTTGACGGCTTTCACTGGGGCGGAGTGAATTTTGATAACGATTATTTACAACGTCCACTAGGTTCTGTTGACGTTTTGCCGATGAGGTAAAATTTGCCATTTTGGCAGGCATGAACAGAATAGAGTTAAGCGATGACGAGTGGGACCGACTATGGCCGAAGATAAAGAAATTGCCGGGAATTCAAGTCGGCTTACCCGACACCTGTAGACGGTTTATTAGTGCCGCTTTGTGAATATTACGTTCGGGGGCGCAGTGGTGCTTGGGAGAAGCTTCTGGTTCATTTTACGGAACCAGCTGATTTACAGGATGTTTCTATTGATGGCTCAGTGATTAGAGCGCATGCCTGCGCGGCATACAGTAGCGCTGACAATGAAGCGCTTGGGCGGTCCAAAGGCGGGTTTAGCTGTAACATTCACGCACTTTGTGATGGCTTGGGTCTACCCATTAAATTCATATTAAGCGGCGGTCAAGAGGCGGGGTGTTGTTTAGCGATACCTATACTGGAAAACGTTAAGGCCACGGCCGTTTTGGCAGACAAAGGCTATGACACCAATGCCTTGCGCGAGTGGTTGAAAGAGCAAGGCATAAAAGCAGTTATTCCGCCAAAATCGAACCGAAAAGAACAGATTGTGTGTGACTATCACCACTATAAAGAGCGACATGCCATCGAATGCCTGTTTGGCAAGCTCAAACACTACCGCAGAATTGCTACGCGTTATGAGAAAAAGGCTATAAATTACATGGGGATGCTGTCATTTGCCTCGGTGCTTTTATCTTAACCATCCTGTCGGAAATTATTTCCAGAGGTAGAGCAAGTGGTTCCCTGGTCACTATTGTTGGCACGGATCCGACATGCTATCCGTAAACCGGCCGACGTGGTCGTTAACCGATGCCCTTAGCTAGCATGCCGCGCATCCACTTCATGCAACACTGGTTCAGTTGCTCCGATCGGCAGATACCCACCGGGCACAAGTGGAAGATGCGTTGTATGAGATTGATAGCATCCGCTGCTTTGCCAGCGTGACCGGCGCCTTGCCAGACGAAACGACTATTTTCGAATTTTCGCCACTTGCTCGAAAAACATAAGCTGACAGAGGCCCTGTTGAGTACCGTGAACCGTCACTTGAAAGACCAAGGTTTTGGTGTCTCAAGGCATAATGGGCGATGCCATGTATGCGCCCAGTTCCACCAAAAACAAAGAAAAAGCGCGTGATTCATGCATGCGCCAAACCCGAAAAGGTCTGCAATGGTATTTTGGGATAAAAATCCATATCGGCGCGGATGTCAATTTTGGCGCGGCACTCACGGTGACCATCGCAGCGGCGAATGTCGCAATTGTCTAAGCTGTTGCGCAAGATTGATTGCGTTATCGTTGCCGGTTACGCCCGCGATGAATATCGGCGTGACGTCCTGCGCTGGTGCGTCAATGACAAGCGTAAACTCGGTAAAAACCCTCGTCCAGCCAGAAAAAGCGCAACCGCAAACATTCCTCGGTGCGAGCGCGGGTGGAGAACGTTTTTAGCGTAATCAAACAACAGTTTGTTTTTCACAAGACCCGCTATTGGGGATTGAAGGAAAATGCATCAGCAGGTCAACTTGCTGTTGCCATTCGTCGACTTTTTGAAAAAATTAGCATGCCTAATGGCGCTCTGTGGCTGACTTGGGATTTGTTCAGCGCTTCCCAAGTGCTTGCTGCTGCCTAAAGAATCATCTGATTTAGCGATTGGATGAAAATGCATTATTTCAGTGATAAGGTTTCTGTTCTCCCGGTGGTCTCTATAACCAGTTTATTCTCTTTACTTAGCCAGCCGATTGCTCGTTGGACATCGTTTTTTCCTAAGCCTGTCTCATTAGTTATTTTAGTCACGCTAGAAGGGCCATTCTTTTCTAAGTAATGCCATATTTTGCCAGCAGCTGTGCCAATTGTATTAGTCATAATTGAAGACCTTTAATTTAAATGAAAGAAAAATTGTTACTATTTTTTGTTGGTATCGGGTAAGACAATATTTAGCTCAAGTGTCTCTTGGTTATCGTCTTGTTCAAAGTTTACCGATATGGCGTCTTGGTCAATACTGACATATTTACGGATAACTTCCAGTAACTCTTTTTGTAATTGCGGCAAGTATGAGGGCTGATTTCGTGATGTGCGCTCATGGGCAACTAGGATTTGCAGCCTTTCTTTGGCAAGCGATGCTGAGCTTGTTTTCGACGTCCTAAAATAATCAAGTAAACTCATTACTTACCCCCGAAAAGTTTTCCGAAGAGGCCCTTTTTTTCATCAATAAAACGGTGGGGTCGGTCTTCGCCCAGATAGCGTGCAATTACATCAGCGTAAGCTTGTCCCGCATCACTTTTTTCATCGAGAATAACTGGGGTGCCCGAATTTGAAGCGTTCAAAACCGATTTTGATTCTGGAATGACGCCTAGTAAGTGTAATGACAATATTTCTTGTACGTCATCGACACTTAACATTTCGCCTAATTTTACTCTATCTGGAGAGTAGCGAGTCAGTAATAAGTACTCTTTAATAGGTTCTTCGTTTTCTTCTGCTCGGCGTGACTTGCTGGAAAGAATGCCTAGCATTCGATCTGAATCTCTAACAGAGGATACTTCGGGATTGGTCACGATAAACGCATCATCAGCATAATACATTGCCAAAAATGCGCCTCTTTCAATGCCGGCTGGAGAGTCGCATACGATATATTTAAAGTCTTTTTTTAGCTCATCCAGAATTCTACCGACGCCTTCTTGGGAGAGTGCGTCTTTGTCTCGGGTTTGTGATGCAGGCAGGATGTATAGTTGATTGCAGTTTTTATCGCGAATCAATGCTTGGTTGAGCGTAGCTTCTCCATTGATGACGTTTACAAAGTCATAAACAACACGGCGTTCACATCCCATGATTAAATCGAGATTTCGCAAGCCTACATCGAAATCTATCACGGCTGTTTTATGCCCTCTTTTAGCAAGGCCCATGGCGATGGCTGCGCTTGTGGTGGTTTTGCCAACGCCGCCTTTGCCTGATGTTACAACTATAATTCGCGCCACTTGGTTTCTCCGTGGTAATGGGGTATTTAAAGATTTTTAATGGTTAATGTGTTGTTTTGCAGGCATATCTGAACAGGCCGGTTGCGGACGATTTCAGTAAGATCTTCACTGATTTTGTAAGTTCCGGCAATAGAGATGAGTTCTGCCTGTAAGTCCGAGCAAAAAATTCGTGCTTCGATGTTGCCTTGAACACCTGCTAAGGCCCTGCCTCTTAATGAGCCGTATACGTGTATGTTGCCTTCAGCAAGAATTTCAGCACCTGCACTAACTTGAGCCAGAATAATTAAGTCGCCATGAGCATAAATGCGCTGACCAGATCGAATTGGCTGGGTAATTAGCGTAGCGCTTTCTAAGATTGGAGCGGGTTCAGTTGCTGGTGTAGCCTGTAAGGCTTGAGGTTTTACGCTATCAATTGCTGATGCTTGGTTTGGTCCAGTATGTGCAGGAATGGCAAGCTCTAAGGCCTTTTTCAGTTGCTGAGTTGTTGCGCCACGTATACCTATAGGTAAGAAAGCTAAGCTCCGCAGCATATTAACGAGCTCGCTTATATCAATGTTTAAATCTTGCTTATTTAGTTCCTGTAGGTCGATTATCACTGGAGAGTTTTTAAAAAACTCTGGTGCCAGCTGAATTTTTTCCTGTAATTGGTGTTCAATGATTATTACATCATTGTTAGCTAATACCAAAACGGGCACTGAGAAAGTAGTGCTTTTGAATTCTAGAGCCGGGGGGTGGTAATTTGAGTGTTGAGAATCTGTCGGCATCCGTTAAGTCAGGCTAGTCAGAAATTGCATTGATTCTAACATTGCTGATGTAAAAAATCATTTTTCTGGAGGCTTCGCAGGTGTGGTGTTTTCTTTAGGCGTATCTATTTTTGAATTTCTCTGACAAACGCCCGAAAAATTAAGCGTTTATCCAGTAGAGCTTTTGCCACAATATTCAGTTTTAATTTGCATTTGTTTGGATAATTTTTGACGATTATTCCAACTGTTTTTTTGAAGATATTTTGTTCGGCTTGTTCCCGGGCAAACTTGCATTCAGCTGGATTATCCTTTAACTTAACGCCCACATCCGTAAAGGCTAGGGGTGCTGACTGTATATTGTATGGCTTGCATATTAACAGACGGCTGAGAGAAACCCTTTGAACCTGAGCCCGGTTAATGCCGGCGTAGGAAAGCCCCCCAGACTTCCTCCTGCGCCTTGTTTTTGTATATTGGAGATAAACATGAGCGCTGTCCTTAAAGAAAATATGTCTACCGATAATCGTAGCGTAAAAATTGATTCGTACCCTGCATCAGAAAAAATCTATGTCCAAGGCTCTCGTCCTGATATACAGGTTCCGATGCGAAAGATTACATTATCTGACACGCCAGTACATTTTGGAGCCGAGAAAAACCCGCCATTGTATGTCTATGACACTTCCGGCGTTTATACCGATCCTAATATCGAAGTTGACCTTAAAAAGGGTTTGCGCGCTATTCGTTCAGGTTGGATAGCTGAGCGCAACGATACTGAAGAATTATTAGGGCCTAGTTCAGAATTCGGCCTTCAGCGTTTGAATGATCCTACGACAGCCAGTTTGCGTTTTGAACATATACGTAAACCGAGGCGCGCCAAAGCGGGTAAAAATGTTTCGCAAATGCACTATGCAAGACAAGGCATTATTACGCCGGAAATGGAATATATCGCCATTCGCGAAAACCAGAAAATGGAAGAAATGCGCCATTTATGGAAAGACCAGCATCCGGGCGATTCTTTTGGTGCCGCCATTCCTGATGTGATTACCCCTGAATTTGTTCGATCTGAAGTCGCCAGAGGTCGTGCGATTATTCCTTGTAATATCAATCATCCGGAATTAGAACCGATGATTATTGGGCGTAATTTTCTGGTTAAAATCAACGGTAATCTGGGCAATTCAGCAGTGACTTCTTCCATAGATGAAGAAGTAGAAAAAATGCTCTGGGGTATTCGTTGGGGCGGTGACACCATCATGGACTTATCGACAGGTAAAAATATCCACGAAACCCGTGAATGGATATTGCGTAATTCACCCGTGCCAATCGGCACCGTGCCTATTTATCAAGCGTTGGAAAAAGTAAATGGTAAAGCGGAAGACCTGACTTGGGAAATCTTTAGAGATACCTTAATTGAACAAGCTGAGCAGGGCGTTGATTACTTTACTATCCATGCTGGAGTCCGCTTACATCATGTGCCGTTAACCGCCAAACGAATGACCGGTATCGTGTCGCGTGGTGGCTCGATCATGGCGAAATGGTGCTTGGCTCACCACACTGAAAGTTTCCTATACACGCACTTTGAAGAAATCTGCGAAATCATGAAAGCCTATGACGTGTCCTTTTCATTAGGCGACGGCTTGCGTCCCGGTTCGATTTACGATGCCAATGACGAAGCGCAATTCGGTGAGTTGGAAACTTTGGGCGAGCTAACCAAAATCGCCTGGAAACATGACGTGCAAACCATGATTGAAGGTCCTGGTCATGTGCCGTTGCATATGATTAAGGTCAACATGGAAAAACAGTTGGAAGAATGCGGAGAAGCGCCTTTTTATACCTTAGGCCCGCTGACTACTGATATTGCCCCCGGCTACGATCACATTACTTCGGCCATTGGTGCGGCAAACATTGGCTGGTACGGTTGCGCGATGTTGTGTTATGTCACTCAGAAAGAACACTTAGGTTTGCCCAATAAGCAGGATGTCCGTGAAGGTATTGTGACTTACAAAATCGCTGCTCATGCCGCCGACTTGGCTAAAGGTCATCCCGGTGCGCAAGCACGTGATAACGCGATGTCCAAGGCTAGGTTTGAATTCCGTTGGGAGGATCAGTTCAATATCGGTCTTGATCCTGAAAAAGCTCGTGAATTTCATGATGAAACTTTGCCTAAAGACTCAGCAAAGGTTGCGCATTTTTGCTCTATGTGCGGTCCGCATTTTTGTTCCATGAAAATTAGCCAGGATGTTCGTGATTATGCGGCTGCCAAAGGCATTAAAGACGAAGAGGAAGCCTTAAAGCTGGGCATGGATGAAAAGTCCAAGCAGTTTCTTGAAGAAGGTGCTGATATTTATCATAAAGTTTAAGCTCTTCAAATACCCAATACCGTCGGACTCGCATAAATGAGCTTATACCAACACATATTACTGACAGTAGACTTTACTGAGCATGGCAACGATGTTGCCAGTAAGGCCTATGGTTTGGCGAAAACATGTCAAGCCGAGCTAAGTATTGTGCATGTACTGGATAATATCCCCATGCCAGACACTAGTTACGGCACTGTGATTTCACTAACTGAAGATTCAGATAATGAGTTGCTGGAAACAGAAAAAGCCAAGTTTAACGAGATTGCTGATCGACTTGGTGTTGCTCTGGCTAATCGGTGGTTGATTTGGGGTGTTCCCAAGCAGGAGATTGTCCAGGTGGCGGAGAAAATCAAGGCAAATCTTATTGTTGTCGGCTCACATGGGCGACATGGCTTGGCACTGGTGCTGGGCTCAACCGCCAATGCCGTATTGCATCATGCCCGCTGTGATGTGCTGGCTGTACGCTTGCAGGACGAATGAGTATGAGTTTTTGGAAAGAGAAAAAATTGTCCGAAATGACTACCGAGGAATGGGAGTCATTATGCGATGGTTGCGGTAAATGCTGTTTGCACAAGCTGGAAGATGAAGACTCTGGTGATATTTGTTTCACCAGTGTTGTTTGTGATCTTATCGATCTTGATACTTGCCGATGCACGCGCTATACCGAGCGGACTAGGCTGGTTCCTGAATGTTTAGACTTAAAGCAGCATGATTTTTCTGAATTCAATTGGTTGCCGACTACCTGTGCCTACCGATTGCTGACTGATGATAAAGATTTACCTTCATGGCATCCGTTGGTGTCGGGGAATCCTGATAGTGTGCATGAAGCAGGTGTTTCAATCAGGAGTTATGCGATGAAAGAGTCTGAGGTCGATGATTTGGAGGATCACATCATAGAATGGCTGGAGTAACGCAGCCATTCTTGAGTGGTTTTAGTCTTCTTTAGTCCAGTCTTCCAGCGCAGCGATAATGCTTTTCGCTTGGTCCTTGCTGGAAATATTAAATTTTGATTTTTGTTGATACTCACCATTGCGCTTTTGATAGCGGCGAATAGTGTATTTATCGGGGCCATATTGTTCTTTGGCTCTATCCCAATCCTGGTAACGATACATTACCGTCGCCCAAGCGCCTTTGGTCAGCACCTTTTTATCAAGTTCCTTAACGGTTTCAATACCGCCATCTTCGTAGGTTACCGTTAATTCTTCTACTGTTTCTGCCATGTCAATTCTGCCTTAGGGTAATAATGGTCTGTTGGGGTGTGTCCGATGCCGCTTTTAAGCAAAAGGGTGTTCCAAAATTATTGTTTCATCTCGGTCAGGTCCAGTAGACAAAATAGCAATCTTGACCCCCACCAGTTCTTCGATTCTTTTGATGTAGGTTTTAGCGTTGTCAGGGAGCGCATTAAAATCGGTAATGCCGGCAGTTGTGCCAGGCCAACCGGGCAATTCTTCAATAATCGCTTCACAGCCCTGATATTGGTCGGCACCCAAAGGCGCGGTTTCAGTAACTTTGCCGTTGAGCCGGTAGGCGGTGCAAATACCGATTTTTTCCAAGCCATCAAGGACGTCAAGCTTGGTTAAACAAATGCCGCTTAAGCTATTGATTTGTGCCGATTTACGCATGGCGACCGCATCAAACCAGCCGCAACGTCTTTTGCGGCCAGTAGTGGCGCCAAATTCATGACCTTTGACACCTAAGTGCTCGCCGTTTTCATCATGCAATTCTGTAGGGAAGGGGCCATTGCCGACGCGCGTTGAGTAGGCTTTGGTAATGCCCAGGACATAATCAAGATCAAGTGGGCCAAGACCTGACCCGGTAGCCGCGCCACCCGCAGTTGTGCTTGAAGAGGTGACATACGGGAAGGTGCCGTGATCTATATCCAATAATGCACCCTGTGCGCCTTCGAGCAACAGATTATGACCAGCCGCTTGCAGTCGATAAAGTTCTTCGCTGACATCGGTCAACATGGGGTTAATCTGATCGGCAAATTTTAATGCTTCATCCAGTGTTTGCTGATAATCGACAGCGTCGACATGGTAATACTGGGTGAGCATGAAATTATGGTAATCGACCAACTCTTTAAGCTTTTCTGCAAAAGTACTTGGGTTTAATAGGTCGCCTGCGCGTAAACCTCTGCGAGCTGCCTTGTCTTCATATGCAGGCCCTATGCCCCGTCCAGTGGTGCCGATAGCCTTACTGCCACGGGCTTTTTCTCGGGCTTGATCAATAGCGATGTGAACAGGCAGAATCAAAGTGCAGGCTTCGCTGATTAGCAAACGTTTCCGGACGGAAACTCCGGCTTTTTCCAGTATTTCGATTTCTTCCAGCAATGCGGCAGGCGATAACACTACGCCGTTACCGATCATGCATTGCACACCCTCTCTTAGTATGCCTGACGGAATCAAGTGTAAAACGGTTTTGACGCCGCCTATTACCAAGGTGTGGCCGGCATTATGACCGCCTTGAAAGCGGATAACCGCCTGTGCTTGCTCGGTGAGTAAATCGACTAATTTACCTTTTCCTTCGTCACCCCATTGAGTGCCGATGACAACGACATTTTTTCCCATGATTATTCCAAATTTACGACTTTACGAATGTAGGGCAACGCACGGAGCAATTGCCGACGGCTGTGTGGATGCAGGATACAACACACTAAGCACTGTGCTTATGCAGCACATGGAGCAGTTACTGTGATTAGGGGCTTAACGACCCAGTGTTGATTATCTTGCTCTAAAATGGCGGAGCATCCCAACTCTTGGGCGCCGCCGATTTGACCTGGTAACTGTTGAACAACGGCTTGGCCGCGGGCACGTAACGCTCTGATAGCTTCAGTCAATTGAGGGTCGTTTAGTGCAGGGGCAAAAATTAAGGTTGCTTGTTTTACACTTAACGTTGTTTTGCTTAATGTCGCCAACAATTTTAAGTCGGCGCTAAAACCGGTTGCAGGACGTGATCGACCAAATACTGCGCCAATATTATCATAGCGTCCGCCTCGAGCAATTTCACGACCAATGGACGGCACAAATGCCGCGAAAACTACTCCAGTATGATAATGATAACCCCTGAGTTCTGACAAATCGAAACTAACGGCTAAGTGTGGAAACACCGTGGTTAAGCTATCTGCAATAGCCTTCAGTTCCGCTAATGCTTGTTTGACATGTTGATTCGCTGTTGCGAATAAGTCGAGAGCCTTATCCAAGATCTCTTTATCACCGTTGAGCTCGGGTAATTTTAAGAGCATATTTTTAATATTGCTCTCAAGGTTGAAGCCGTCTAGGAGTTCTTGCAACTCAGGTCTGGCTTTACGTTGCAACACATCAAACAATGAGGCTTCTTGGGTATCGGATAGTTCTGCCTGTCTTGATAGAGCACGGTATATACCCACGTGCCCCAAGTCGAGATGTACATTTTGTAACCCCGTCATTGCTAGCATTTCTAAGAGTAAACGGATGACTTCGAGGTCGCTTTCTTTGCCGGAGTGTCCATAAAGTTCAGCGCCTATTTGCATTGGGCTTCTTGTCTTTTCCAGTGGGTCGCCACGGGTATGCAAAATTGTTCCGACATAACACAGTCGTGTTGGCCAAGCATGCTTTAGGTTGTGTGCATCTATTCGAGCTACTTGAGGGGTCATGTCTGCTCTTATTCCTAACATTTCTCCACTAATTTGGTCGGTCAGCTTAAAAGTTTGCAGTTCAAGATCATGACCGGAGCCCGTTAATAATGAATCCAGATAATCGATAAATGGCGGAATAACCAGTTCGTAGCCCCAGCAAACGAAGGTATCTAATATTTTACGACGTAAGCTTTCCAGGTGTTTGGCATCTTCCGGCAGCAGTTCTTCAATACCATCAGGCAAAAGCCAGGAGTCTTTTTGTTGCATATTTTATATGTCCACTCAAACAAAACGCCCCGCGTGAGCGGAGCGTTTTGGGGTTTAACACGTTAGTAAATGTTACTTAACTATCTGTTGGTTTTTGAAGTATTTAAAGAAATCAGACTCAGGATCTAATACCATCATATCTGATCCGGTAAACGTTTTCTTGTAAGCATTCAAACTACGGTAGAAGGTAAAAAACTCGCTATTGGCTCCGTAGGCTTTTGCGTAAATTTCAGCCGACTTTGCATCTCCTTCGCCGCGAAGTTTTTCGGCATCGCGAAACGAATTAGCAAGTGTTACAACTCGCTGCCGGTCTGCATCGGCTCGTATTCTTTCAGCGGCCTCTGCACCTTGAGAGCGAAACTCGCGAGCAACTCTCTCACGTTCTGCTTCCATTCTTCGAAAGACAGAACTGCTGACTTCTTCCGGTAAATCAATGCGCATTACCTGAACATCAATAATTTCCATGCCTAAATCTGCTGCTAGTGTCTTGGAGTTTTTGATCAGGATTTCACGTATTATTTGCCGATCGGTTGAAACAAGCTGTTTGATGTTGCGTTTGCTAAATTCACCCCGAAATGCATCTTTAATAATTTGATCCAGACGCAAGTTAGCTTGATCTATATCACCAGCGACCACCGTGTAAAAAGTTTTTACATCACCAATACGCCACTTTACGAATGAATCAACAATTACGTTCTTTTTTTCTGCGGTCAAAAAACGTTCGGGCTTTGAATCCATGGTTTGAATTCTGGCATCAAATTTTTTGACGTTATTATAAAACGGAACTTTGAAATATATACCAGGTGTGTAGTCTGATTTAACAATGGCACCTAAAGCGAATTTGATGGCTTTTTCTGTTTCATTAACAGTAAAAAAGGACATTGAGCCAACCAGTAACAGTGCAGCAACGCTCACCAGTAGTTTATTTTGTGTCATTGGCGTCCCCTTGCGTCACGGCCACGTTGTGAATTGCGCAAAACAGTTTGTGGTTGCGGCGGTACTTGTGTCTGTATATCACTCAGTGGTTGGGCAACTTGTTCTGCGTTATTTTGCGGAGTAGTTACGGGCGGCACTGACTGCTTTTGTTGCATCATTTTATCTAGGGGCAGGTAAAGCATATTATTGCTGCCTTTAACATCCACTAGTACTGTGCTGGTTTGAGATAGCACGGACTCCATGGTTTCAAGATAAAGCCGTTTTCTGGTGACATCCGGGGCTTTTTCGTATTCTGCTAACAGTTTGGAGAAACGGTTGCTTTCCCCTTCTGCTTGAGCAATTATTTGTTCTTTGTAACCTTCGGCTTCTTGGATTTTTCTTGCCGCGGCACCACGGGCTTTAGGTACAACGTCATTCGAGTAGGCTTCTGCTTCATTGATTAAGCGTTGTTCGTCTTCCCTTGCTTTTATTGCATCTTCAAATGCATTTTGAACTTGTTCGGGAGGCTGCGCGTCTTGAAGGTTAACACTGGTAATCTGAATGCCGGTTTTGTAGCTATCCATAATATCCTGAATTTCCTTTTTGATCTGGGTTACTACCTCGCTACGACCTTCAGTCAACACAAAATCCATCGTACTGCTTCCTATTACACCTCGTTGTGTGCTTTCGGTAACTTGCTTTAATGTCCCAGTAGGATTTGCTACATTGAAAATGAATTGCTTAGCATCTTTAACCTGATATTGCACGGCTAGGCGAACATCGACAATATTTTCATCTTTGGTCAACATCAGTGCTTCTTTAGGTACTGAACCTGCGGATTGTGCAGTGCCGCCAGAACGATAGCCGACTTCAATAAAACGCTGTTGTTTAACGTTAACTATATCAACGCTTTCAATAGGGGCAGGTAAATGCCAATTTAATCCGGATTGGGTTGTATTAATATACTTGCCAAATCTGGTTTCAACCCCGTGATTACCTTCGTCAACGATATAAAAGCCACTTGCCCCCCATAGTAAAACAGCGCCGACACCTATAAAACCAAGTGTTCTTGGGGATATGGGATTGCCGGAAGAATCTTCATTACGATTGTTGCTTCCGCCAAAAAAACTGCCCAATTTTTCTTGTAATGAACGAATGGCGTCATCCAAATCAGGTGGCCCTTTCTGGTCACCACCACTCCAAGGGTCTTTTTTGTCGCCATCAGGCTCATTCCAGGACATACCTTTGCTCCACGTTACTTAACATTATAATTATTAATCTTAATTTGATTGTATTTACTCGGTGGTTTCTCATTAGTCGCAGCCAAGCTTATGATTATTCAAAATAATCCGATATTCGTATTGGTCAGGGATTATCCTAAAAAAACCAAGCTAATACAAACCAAGGCTAAAAGACTTCTTCGGTATGTACCGATTTCAATAAACCTAGGTGTTTCGTATCTACTTCAATAACCAACTCACTGGCACCCAGATCATCAATATGCTCGTCAATTATTTTTGCGCAAGTGAATAATTTAGCCCTAATGTCGCCTTGATCAGGACGTAAAAAACAGCGTTTTTTTACTTTACTGGATGAAAATATTTCTGTCAGAACTTCTAGCAGTAACCCGATGCCTTCACCTGTTACAGCAGAAAGCCAGATGCGGATTGGGTAACCAGAGGCGTCGCGATCTACTCTAGGCGACATATTTGGCAGTAAATCAATTTTATTAAATACTTCCAGTTGTCTGATTTCGTGGGCGTTAATGTCTGTGAGGACTTTATTGACTTGATTAATCGTTTCATCGCGATCCTCTGCATTTGCATCGATAACGTGTAGTAGTAAATCTGCTTCACTGGCTTCCTGCAAGGTGGATTTGAATGCGGCTACTAATTCATGAGGTAGATGGCGTATGAAACCGACGGTGTCGGCAAGAATGACTTCGCTATTATTAGGTAATTGGCAGTGCCTAAGCGTCGGGTCTAATGTCGCAAATAATTGATCTGCGACATAAATATCAGCGCCAGTTAAAGCGTTAAATAATGTAGATTTGCCTGCATTGGTATAGCCGACCAAGGAAACCGATGGAATTTCGGCTTTCTTTCTTTTGCTACGGCCTTGATGCCGTTGCTTATCGACTTTATCTAGGCGTTGCTGAATTTGTTTAATACGTAGCCCGAGTAGTCGCCTATCTGTTTCAAGTTGGGTTTCACCAGGGCCACGTAGGCCAATTCCACCTTTTTGTCTCTCCAAATGCGTCCAGCCTCGAACCAGGCGTGTTGAAAGGTGCTTTAACTGAGCCAGTTCAACCTGAAGCTTTCCCTCAAATGTTTGCGCTCGTTGGGCAAAAATATCAAGAATTAAACCGTTTCTATCCACTACACGAATCCCCAAAGCATTTTCAAGGTTTCTTTCCTGGCTAGGGGATAGAGGGTGATTGAATAAGACAATGTCTGCTGAATAAGCTTCAATAGCTAATTTAAGCTCTTCAAGTTTGCCTGTGCCGACAAAAAATTTGGGATCTGGACTTTTACGACTTCCGGTAAGGACGTGTACAGGAATAGTGCCGGCTGATTTGGCTAATTCTTGTAATTCGAGAAGGTCTTCTTGCCCGCAATAAAATGTCAGGTGAACGAGTATGGCACGTTCACCTGAATCTGGACGGTCAAACAACTAGGTTCACCATTAAATTAAAATAAATACGTGCGATGGTAGTGATCTTCTTAAATTACTCGTCACTAGTTGGCTCAACATCTTGAGTCATTCTAACAGCCTTGCCGGGGACGATAGTTGAAATGGCATGTTTGTAGACCATCTGACTAACAGTGTTTTTTAACATAATGACATATTGATCAAACGAATCTACTTTACCTTGCAACTTTATACCGTTAACGAGAAAAATTGACACAGGGGTATGTTCTTTTCTAAGTGCATTTAGAAAGTTGTCCTGTAAATTTTGGCCTTTTGACATCCGATTTCTCCTTATTATTTTTATAACAGTTTATTAAGATAACTGCTTTTAGAAAGCAACACAATCATCGGCGATTGTTAGTCGATGATTGCTGATTAATTCAAGTGTTCAATAGACTTCAGGTGTTTTTATCCAGTATATTTTATTTTTTTGTCAGAAGATTTGTTGTACACGGTGCCAACTAGATTAACATCTTGTAATAAAGAGGCTGCATTTTTTAAATCTTCCGTTTTGGTGTTGCCTTCTTCCGCTACTAGCAAAACACAGTCAACATAAGGTGAAAAGCTTAAAGTATCTACTTGGGTAAGTAACGGCGGCATATCGAAGATAATGATTCGAGATGGGTAGCGAGTTTTCACCTCATTGACAAAATTAATCATTCTAGGGGAGCGTAACATTTCAGTCGAGTTGATAAGGGGTTTTCCTGCCGGAAGTACAACCAGCCTGGGAATGCCGGGATTGATCATTAGCTCACTTAACGGCGTACTGTTAAGTAAGTAATCCCCAAGTCCCGCTGCAGCTTTTAATCCCAGTAATGTATGTACGGAAGGATTTTGAAAGTTGCCATCAACCAGCAATACTGTCCTGTCCAGTTCCATGGCCATGCTGATGGCCAAATTTACTGCCGTTAAGCTGTTGCCGCTATCTCGAGTTGGACTGGTGACTGCGAGTGTATTCCAGCCTTTTTCGTCCATGATGTGCAAAGTGCGCGTGCGCAGCATTTTATAAGACTCAAGCCAATTATTATGCGTTAATGCTGACACGATCCGGTTGGTACGGAGTTGTCCAAGATCCGGTTTTTGTATCTTAGTATCTGTATAAGTGAAGTTTTCAGCGTCTGCAATCTGGCCTATCACGGCTTGACCATGCTTGACTTGATCTTTTTCTATAGCGGTTTGATTTTGGTCCATCGTATAAAACTCCAGTATTAGTTTAGTTAAAGCCTAATAAACGCATTAGTTTGTACCAAAATATATCCAGCGGCATGACAATGAAATGGAAGCCGACAATGGCTAACACAAATGCGCAGGCAAGGATGATTAAGAACATTTTTTGTTGGCGTCGACGTAGTTCAAATTCATCTTTGCTTTCAAGGTAGGGAATGATGGCAAGAGGTGTTTGACCTAAGATTGAAATAAGAGTTTTTTCACTGTAAATAGCCGAATCTGTCATCTCAACTAAGGCAATACAGCCAACGCCGATGGCAATCGCAAACACAAAGCCGAGGAAAAGAATAGCTACTCGATTAGGGCTGACTGGTTTTTCTGGTTCAAGGGCGGGGTCAATTAATGCAAAGCGTTCGCCCTTGTTTTCCATTTCTAACTGTTGAGAAATTTGCGCTTCCATTTCTCGTGCGCTTACTTCTCGATAGCGAAGATTGCTATTGTCTAGGTCTTGAATAAGATCCATGTATTCTTTTTCAACCAATGGCGCCTGACGCAGGCTTTCACGTAATGATTCGATTTTATTGTTGACCTGTTCCCGTGTGTACTGGAGTGATTTGAATTCAGCATTGGTGGATTCCAACTGCGATTTCAGAGTGATATAGGCTGGATTATCAGCCTCAATGCCACTTTTAATGCTGTCATTTTTTTTGGTTTCCAGCATGGTTTGCTGCAGTGTGTCGATTTGTTTTTGCAGTTTTAAAACGTCGGGATGTTTATCTGAATACTGTTTTTTTAAACTTGCCAAGTCCGTTTTTCTACGGGTAAGTTCGGCATTAAGGTCATTCAAATCAGTATTAGTGCCAATTTCCTTTTCCAGGGACTCAATTTCTCGCTTCATCTTGATGACATCAGGATGGGTCGCAGAATAACTTGCCTGTATTGAAGGATATTGTGATTGCAGTAATTTCAGGCGGTCTTTCATGTCCAGTACGCGAAGGCCGTCAGACCCTGTTGCCATCGAATTGGGATCGATTTGCGCTAATTGTCCTTCCAGATAAAAGCGGCGTTCTTGAAGGGAGCGTTCCTGGCTATCCAGGCCAATCAGCTGGTTGGATAATGAAGTGAGTTCTTGTTGGTTAAGCTGGCTAATTTGCGGCAGTTGATCCAGATTCTTTGCTTTGAAGGCGGCTAGATCAGCTTGGATTTGTTGGATTTTATCTTTTAGACGGCGTGCTTCTTCGCTCAGAAACAGTGTTGTACTTTCTGCCGACTGGGTACGGTTTTTGATATTTTCATTTAAGAATAGCGTTGTCAGTTCATTAGCTACTTTTTGAGCTATATCTGGTGATTCGTATTCAAACGAAAGTGTAAAAGCAATCGTCGCTTGCGTAGGTTGGCCATTTCGGGGGTCAATTACATCGGCGCTGATGGTTTCAACTTTGATGCTTTTACGCATTTTTTCCAGTATGACTTCCTGGGTTTTACTTTTTCTGTCTCCAGCATATAAATCAAATTTACCGATAATCTCCATCAAATTGGTGCGAGTCATGATCCGTTGGCTGATCATTTGAATTCGCTGGTCGGCAAATGTGGTGACTGTGGATTTAACCAGTTCTTTAGGAACTTCCTGCTCTTCAATCAAAATAGTGGCGGAAGATTTATAAACAGGTGGCAATAAAACCGCCAGCATTATGCTTAATAATGTAATGACGGCAGCTGGAATTAATAAGTATCTAATTCGCCGTTTGAGAATGTTTACGTAATCTTTAATGTCGAGGGTTTGGTTTTCCACGCTATTTCACCTGGCGATTGATTTGGGGTTGATAATTAAATTGCAACTGGACAATATTACCTTGGCTTGGTTGTGTGCTGCCTTGGAATTCTTGTTGTCGATAGGTATATGAAAGCCCTAGATTAATTTCAGGTGTCCATTTCCAGTTTATGTTAGGGCTAATTGAATAGTAAGTTCTGTTGTATCGGCTATTTTGCTGGCCGGTTATTTCACTGGTTGAGTAGCTGCTCGTAAGTCCTGATGTCCAGCGCTCATTAATGGTATAGGCGTTGTTGAGAGAAACTTCAGTGCGTGTTTGAAGACCCTGTGATGTGGGGGTTTGATTTTGTGAGCCTATAAGTGAAACGGAGCCTTTCTCAAAGGATTTTTGTATGGATGCCCGATATACTTGGCCAAAATTGTTGCTTTCTAAGGTTTTGTATTGAGGGGTTAGGGTGAGTCTTCCCGTATTCGGGATAGAGTACACAGGTGGCCCTACAGGTTGTGGAGTAAGAGTGCCTGTTGTAGGGTCTAGAAAATTAATTTGTCCGTTGTTATCCAAGTAAAATGAGGGGACAGCAGACTCTGCCTGCGAATAATTTAAACCGGCTGATATATAGGTGACTAATTGCTCGCTAAAGCTATGTTGCCAGCCTAATTGGGCAACGGTGTTGTAAGTAGTTTGATCTTGAACGGGCGTTTTATACCTGGAGGTGCTAAGTGTAGCGTTAAGTTTATCGCGTTCCGAATACATATGATTAAAGGTGCCTGACAATTGGTGATAGTCATAATCGGAAAGAAAAAGGGCATTCTGATTTTTTTCGTATTTAGTATTTTCATAAGAATAATCAAATGCTAATGAATTTAATTCATCTAACGCATAAGAAACTGACGGGGCCAGGGTGAGCTGCTTTCTCATAACCTGGCTAAAAAGTATGCCGCTACCAGTATCTTCAGTGTTGAGCGATGAGCGGTTGCTATACGCATTTTTAAAAGACCAATCAAAGCGTTCAGTTTTATGCTTGTAATCTAGGCCAAACAACTGCTCGTCAATATTAAGTTCCGATTGATTGGTGTAGAACAGCTGGTTCCAAGTGAAATTCGAATTTAATTCGCCATTTTCATAGCGTAAGCCAAAATTTGCCGCTGGCGATACTGTCGTGATCCAGTTGGCTTGCGGTGGAGTTTGGCGCATATTGATATTGGTATCGTAGCGTTGGTTTGAGGAAAACCGAGGCTCCAAATAATACTCAGTGGCCATGCTGTTGCAAGTTGCCATTGTGAGTGCGCACAAAGAGAATAAGCGGCTTGGTTTGATCATTGCTTTTTAGTAAAACTGTTGTCTACAGACGTTATCTAACTGTAACTGTATCACCAGGTTGTAAAACAATGTTTTGATTAAGG
>JAQTQN010000206.1 GCA_028712225.1 Methylobacter sp. | reverse complement strand
CCTTCTTCCAACAAACATTTCCAACGGTAATAGATGTATACCCGCTGGATAAAGTTCTCGCGCAAACCGGCGTCACCTAAACGCCCTTCGTCTTCTATCGGTAATAGCGGGTTGTTGCGCATCACTACCTCGGCGTACATGCCCACACCTTCGCGATGCGGTTGTGCGCCGCCATAGACTTTGACGCGTTCCATGCCGCAACTGGGCGAATCTTTTTTGAAGATATAGCCACATAACTGGGCATGTAGATGTTTTTGTTGATCGGCATGGTCGCGCAAGCGTTCGGTAACATCCAGCTCAGGATTCTTAACGCCCACGCAGCGTATTTCGTTAGCAATTTTTACTAAATGGATGGTCGGTCGCGGCGTGCCGAGGCCTATTTCCACTTCCGGGCAGAACGGTTGGAATTCAAAATAATCGCTGAGCGTACCGGCAATATAAGAATCGCGTTTATGACCGCCATCAAAACGAACGTTATGGCCGAGTAGACAACTGCTGATACCTATGGGAATTTTTTTCATGGGCTTGAACTAAAAAGTAGTTGAAAAAAAGGTGCGAACTCTGCCTGCAAAATACGCATGGCAAGCGCAGTCAGTTGTGTAAAAGACGCTTAAAGTTTGACACGGTGATATTTTCTGTCAAATTGGTTGGGCTCCCTGAAAATTAAACCATTATGGAACCGCTAAACATTGCACTTCGACAAGAGCATCCATGCGGCATTTGTGCCCTTGCGGTTGGTATCTAATAAATACACACTTTATTCGCTCATGCTGAGCTTGTCGAAGCCAGTATGAATGGATGATTTTTAGAGGTTCCATTATGACTGTCAAATCTCTTATTACCATTATTGCCATGACTCTATCATTTACTATTACGGCTGCTGAGACAGCGGAAAAACAATTATTGCCTTGTCCTGAAACCCCCAATTGCGTTTCCAGCCAGGCGACCGATGCCGGACATTTTATCGAGCCGTTTAAATTTTCCGGCCAGCCTGATGACGTCTGGACGGCGTTAAAAAATGCGCTGCTCCGCCAAAGTAGAACAGTCATTACGTTAGACGTGGAAAACACCTTACACGCCACAGCTACCAGTTTGATCTTTCGTTTTGTCGACGATATTGATGTGATTATGGATACTGAAGGCAAGCTGATTCATATCCGCTCTGCATCACGCACCGGTTACGGTGATTTTGGGGTCAATCGCAAGCGGGTAGAAGCCCTCCGCATCCAGTTGCAGCAAGCTGGTGTTATAGATTAAGCAGGTAGTGTGTTGTCGATGCCTCACTACGCTGTTTCTTTATTTATTTTTCGCCGCGATTTACGCATTCACGATAACACTGCACTTAACGAAGCATTAAGGCTCTCCGAGCAAGTGCTGACGTGTTTTATTTTTGATCCGGCGCAAATAGAACCGCATCCTTACCAAAGCAAACCGGCCCTGCAGTTTATGTTGCAGTCGATCAGCGATTTACAGCAGCAATTACAAGCAGTTGGCGGTAGCTTGGCGCTTTACCGGCAAGCACCCGAACACGTCATTAGAGAGCTTGTTGTGCAACACAACATCCAGGCTGTATTTATCAACAGAGACTACACGCCCTTCAGTCGCCGCCGCGATTACGCCTTGGCAGAATTATGTAATGAGTTAGACATCGCGTTGCATTGCCTTCCGGATGCGTTACTTAACGAACCAGAACAAGCTGTAAAAAATGATCGCACGCCGTATAAAGTATTTACTGCGTTTTACAACAATGCCCGGCAATTTCCGGTGCCTTTGCCGACAGCACTTACACAACACAATTTTCTTAAGATAAGCACGGCACTGCCGGATCCGTTTGCGGCCGTACCGTTGACGTTGAATCCAGCGGTAATGCCGGGTGGGCGAGGGCACGCATTGGCGATATTGGCTGCAATTGAGCAATGCGCGGATTATCTGAATACCCGTGACTTTCCTGCCCAGGACGCCACCAGCAAATTGTCGGCACACTTAAAATTCGGTACCTGTTCGGTTAGAGAAGCCTATTACTCCATCACTCACCAACTAGGCACCGAGCATCCGTTGCAGCGGCAATTGTATTGGCGGGATTTTTTTACCCATATTGCCTATCACTTTCCGCAGGTATTCGACCACGCTTTTGTGGACAGATTTGCAACGGTGCAATGGGATAACAATCAGGAATATTTCCAAACATGGTGCCAGGGGACAACAGGATTTCCCATCGTCGATGCAGGTATGCGTGAATTGAATGCTACCGGTTTCATGCACAACCGGGTACGAATGATTGTGGCGTCATTTTTAGTGAAAGATTTGCATATCAATTGGCGCTGGGGCGAACGTTATTTTGCGCAACACCTAGTTGACTATGATCCTTGCGTCAACAACGGCAACTGGCAGTGGGCGGCGTCTACAGGGTGCGATGCCCAGCCATATTTCCGGATTTTTAATCCTTGGCGGCAGCAGGAAAAATTTGACCCCGATTGCCAATATATTGTTCGCTGGTTGCCGGAGCTGAGCCAGGCTTCAGCGAAAAGCATTCATCAATGGGATAAAAGACAGCTTGCCTGTGATTATCCTGCGCCGATGCTTGATCATGCTTATGAAAGCCAAATTGCCAAGCAGCGCTATAAACAAGCCGCCGAACAATAATTATTTTCTGTGCATGACATCTGCTGTGAAAGTACGGACGAAGGCAGTCTGATCATCTTTGTTACAAAATTGTGACGCAACCCCGTCTTTTTTTGTCGTGATGACAATATCATGCAGCCAATTTGAACTATAAGCGGCTCCGGCTCGGCATGAGTTTATCGAATTGCCCAATATCATCAGCCGGACATTGATTTGTCATTAACAATTTGTTTTAACAAAGCGCAGTCGACTCAAGCTCTGTTGATTCACAATCAATATAATAAGAATTAAGTATGTCCATTGTTAGCAAGTTCCTTTCATTACTTATCCTACTTAGTAGTTTGTCACTATTGACTGGCTGTCAAACATTTACAGGGCTGTTCCCCGCTGATGATGACCAACCAGTTGTGGAAACGCCCAAGCCTCAGTTGCAAACAGATATTGCCAAACACGAGTTTGATCTATCGGCTGATCAAGAGATGATTGGCGAAGTAGGCGCAATTGAAACACGCGAAAATGATACCTTGTCCGATGTCGCCCGGCATTTTGGTTTAGGTTATAACGACATTACCAATGCTAACGTTGGGCTTTCTGCTTGGACGCCCAAAGCAGGCAGTCGGGTGATTTTGCCATTGCAGTTCATCTTGCCGGATGCACCGCGCAAAGGCATCGTGCTGAATCTTGCCAATATGCGCATGTTTTATTATCCGGCCAAGCAGCGCGATAAGGTCTTTACTTACCCGGTCGGTATCGGTCGAGATGGCTGGAATACCCCGATGGGGTTGACCAACGTGGCAGTCAAAACTGCAAATCCTACCTGGCATGTGCCGCCGTCGATTCAGCGCGAGCATGAAGAAAAAGGCCAGCCTCTACCCAGTGCCGTGCGTGCCGGTCCCGACAATCCGTTGGGATTATTTGCAATGCGTTTGGCAATTCCTAGTTACCTGATCCACGGCACCAATAAGCCTTATGGTATTGGCATGCAGGTAAGCCATGGTTGCGTACAAATGTATCCCGAAGATATTGAAGTCATGTTTAAAAAAACTTCAGTAGGGACGCCGGTTCGGATTGTTCATCAACCTTACCTGACTGCCTGGCAGGATGGCATGCTGTATCTTGAAGCTAACAATCCGCTGGAAAATTGGTCTGCCGGCAAGTCGAAATTGAAAGCACAGGCCGTAAAAGCGTTACGTAAAATCAGCAAGCAACACAAAGTCAGTGTTGATTGGGATAAAGTCGATCGCGTTGTGGAACGTGCGGACGGCATACCTACCCCGGTGCTTGTGGGTAGTCCTGATGTCGCTGAGATTGGAAAAACCGCTGCGCTGCTTGCGCATCCTGATAAGTTTTATGGTCAACCCGTTGCGAATACGCTTGATGACAGTGATCTGGCGATGTTGGTCGCAACATACAATTCAGAAGCTGAAGCTGAACAATTGGCAGCCATGCTCAATCATCAAGGCCCGCAGATTCCCGCTAGAAAGGTCGAAGGCAACAACGCTTATCATGTTGTCGCCGGACCTTTTAAAAACAAAAAAGAAGTTAAGGCAGTAGCCAATCGACTTCACGCTGATTTTGAAATTGACGGTGTTAAGCAAATCAAAGTCAGTGAGCTTAATTAAAACCTGTACTTCTATCAAATCAGTACCCAAAGGTTATAAGTTTGAGCGGCGGCTTATAAATCAAAAGGTTCCGTTCATGGTGAGCTTGTCAAACCATGAACGGAATGGATTTCTTCGTTAAGTTTTTGCTTGCGTGACGACGTACACGCCGACCAAAGTCAACACAGTGCCTGCTAGTTGGATAATTGTTAGCGCCTCGTCCAGCAAGAAAAAGGCTAACGCTAAAGTAATTACAGGTCCTGCTGAACTGATAATCGATGCTGAGCCGGCGCCAATGCGTTGAATCCCTGCATTCATTAAAAATGCCGGGAGTACGGTTGAAAAAATCGCCATGATGGCGGCCAAGCCATACACGCTGAGCGGCAGATTCAATGGATAAACACCATGCAGCACCAGAAAATGCAAACCGGTAACCAGGCAGGCAACGGTCATGGAATAAGCGGTAAATCTCATGGCGCCTACCCGTTTAATCACCACGCCGCTGCCGATCATAAAAATAGAAAAGGTCAGTGCGCTGCAGGCGACAAATACTGAGCCCAACAATAAGTTGCTAGAAACTGTCTGCATCAGGTTATCGACAAACACTAAAACCATCCCGCCATAGCTAAGCAACAGTGCCAATCCCTGATAACGATTAATCGCACGGCGTTGAAAACCGGCTGTTAATAACACCACAAACGTCGGATAAAGAAATAAAATCAAGCGCTCAAGGCCAGCTGAGATATAAGTGAGCCCTTCAAAATCAAGCAAGCTGGATAGATAGTAACCCAGCACGCCTA
>JAQTQN010000205.1 GCA_028712225.1 Methylobacter sp. | reverse complement strand
GACCATTCAACCGTGCCCTGCCCTAACTCGCTTAACAAAGTTTGTGCATAGGCGGTCAAGCGCGATTCGGTATAACGCATCGCGGCGAAAGATTTAGGATCGTCCGGCGAGCCCCAGTTGCCCTGGCCGTCAATCAACGGATAGCGATAAGAAAAATCCTGCGCCATGATCACCATGGCTTCATAACACGCAGAGTCACCATGTGGATGGTATTTACCCAGCACGTCACCGACCGTTCGGGCGGATTTCTTATATTTGGCGATAGCCGTTAAGCCCAGCTCGGACATCGCATAAACAATGCGCCGTTGCACCGGCTTTAAGCCATCGGCAATATTAGGCAAGGCACGATCGAGAATGACATACATGGAATAATCCAGGTAGGCCTTCTCGGCAAATTCTTTCAGCGGTTGTTGCTCAAAATTCCCTTGTACAATCATTGGTTACAGACCTGTTCCTGGTAATTCGACATGTAATTCTCTATTTTTTTCTAAAATTTCCTGGCGCATTTGCTTGCGCATAATTGCGGCTTCATACAACTTCTTTTCTACTTCAGTATTCACTTCCAGCCTGGGCACTTCAACACTGTTGCCGTCTTCATCAACCGCCACCATGGTGAAATAGCAGGAGGTTGTGTGTCGTTTCTCATCGGTGCGTAAATCTTCCGCAACGACTTTTATGCCGACTTCCATTGAAGCCCGGCCCACATAATTAATATGGGCGTAAAAAGTCACCAACTCACCGACGTTAATCGCTTGCTTAAAAAATACATTATCCAGCGCCGCCGTCACCACGTAATTTTTTGAATACTTGGCAGCACAGGCGTAAGCCACTTGGTCGAGCAATTTCAATATCACGCCGCCATGCACTTTGCCGGAGAAATTAACCATATCCGGCGTCATCAGCACGGTCATGGTTAGGGATTTTTCTTGGATTTTCATCAGGTTCTTACGTCTAATGCCTGACATTGCAGGCCATCAAGCGCATGTAGTTTTTTATCATTCGTCAACAGTATCGCCTGTTCATTAATGGCTGTTGCACAGACTATTGCATCGGGGAGTTTTAATGATCGTTCTTTGCGTAATTTTATGGTTTGTTCTTTAATCGAATCATTCAAACTAATGACCTGGACATCGCTTATCAAGCGCTTTAGCCATAGTTCCTGACTAGCCGTGATTCCGGGATAAGAGCGCAATTCCATTTCGGTAATTACTGAAATAGCGTATTGGGCAACCGGTAATGGCTCCAGCAACACGCCTTTTTGCAGATAAATTACAATATTGGTATCCAACACGTACTTCATGGCCTATCCAGATCCCATTCATTTCTGATTGATTGCTGATATGCCAGCCCATCCTCAGGCCAATCAACAGTGCCGCTGTATTTCATTAAATCAACAGGCTTATCAGCCGTTTTTTCATTGTAGATGAGAATAAACTCATACTCACCGGCAGCAATATTGTCAGGTAGATGCGCAGTCATCGTATGATCTTGCTTAACTTCTGCTTTAATTTTTAATGATTGCATAGTTGCACCTGTTTTCTATTAAAGATATTTCCAAAGCATTCTTATGCTATATCCGCCAAATTGCCCTTAGTCTCCAACCAGGTTTTCCGGTCTTGCGAGCGCTTTTTTGCCAGCAACAAATCCAGTTGCGCATTGGTGTCGTCGTTGTTTTCAACGGTTAATTGCACCAAGCGCCGTGTATCCGGGTTCATAGTAGTTTCCCGCAGCTGGCTTGGGTTCATTTCACCTAAGCCTTTAAAGCGTTGCACGTTGATTTGGCCTTTGAGTTTTTCGGCTTTGATTCTGTCCAACACACCTTGGCGCTCGGATTCATCCAGCGCATAAAAAACTCGTTTGCCAACGTCGATTCTATATAAAGGCGGCATTGCCACGAATACATGACCTGCGTCCACTAAGGCCCGAAAATGCTGATAAAACAATGCGCAAATCAATGTCGCGATATGGTTACCGTCGGAGTCGGCATCGGCCAGAATGCAGACTTTGCCGTAGCGAAGGTGTTGTAAGTCGCTGGAACCGGGCTCTATACCCAAGGCCACGGCAATATCATGAACTTCTTGTGAAGCCATCACTTGCTCGGATTCGACTTCCCAAGTATTAAGTATCTTGCCACGTAGCGGCATTATTGCCTGAAAGTCGCGTTCCCGAGCCTGCTTGGCTGAACCGCCCGCCGAATCGCCTTCCACTAAAAACAACTCGGTGCGATTGATGTCTTGCGCGGAGCAATCTGCCAGTTTGCCGGGTAATGCCGGGCCGGAAGTGATCTTCTTGCGGATGATTTTTTTGTTGGATCGCAGCCTTTTTTGCGCACTGGAAATAATGATTTCGGCGATTTTTTCGCCTTCCGCCGGGTTTTGGTTTAACCACAAACTAAAGCCGTCTTTGGCGACACCGGACACAAAAGCCACACATTCGCGCGAGCTTAACCGTTCTTTGGTTTGCCCGGAAAATTGCGGGTCTTCCAGCTTAACCGACAGCACAAAGTGACAGTTTTCCCAGACATCTTCCGGTGCGACTTTGACGCCGCGCGGCAGGATGTTTCTGATGTCGCAAAACTCACGCATCGCTTCAGTCAAACCGGCGCGCAGGCCGTTGACGTGGGTGCCGCCTTGCGCGGTAGGCACAAGATTGACGTAGCTTTCAGTCAGGACCTCGGCCGGGTTTTCAACCGCCCAGACAATGCCCCATTCCACAGCTTCATGGTTGGCGGCCATGTTACCCATGAAGGGTTGTTCGGGAAAAAACTCAATATCGCCCAGTCGATCGAGTAAATATTCTTTAAGGCCGTCCTGATAGCACCAAACATAACTTTCATCTGTTTGATCGATGACCAGAGTAATTTTTAAGCCAGGACACAATACCGCTTTGGCGCGCAAGTTATGTTTGAGCCTGGAAACCGACACCTTGCTGGAATCAAAGTATTTTTCATTAGGCCAAAATTTGATTGAAGTGCCGGTGTTGTTTTTGCCAACGGTGCCGGTTTCGGTTAATTCAGATTGCTTTTCACCATCGGCAAATTCCATGTGATAAATCTTGCCGTTGCGCTTGACGTCTATCTCCAGCTTGGCAGACAACGCGTTCACCACCGACACGCCAACGCCATGTAAACCGCCGGAAAACTGGTAGTTTTTATTGGAAAACTTGCCGCCTGCATGCAGCGTACAAAGAATCACCTCAACGCCCGGAATGCCTTGTTCCGGATGTATATCGACCGGCATGCCCCGGCCATTATCACTCACCAGCACCGAGCCGTCCTTGTACAGCACCACATCAATACTGTTGGCGAATCCTGCCATCGCCTCATCGACGCTGTTATCAACCACTTCCTGCACCAAATGGTTTGGCCGGGTGGTGTCGGTGTACATGCCGGGACGCTTTCTGACCGGCTCCAATCCGCTTAAAACTTCAATCGCCGCGGCGTTATATTCGTTACTCATAAGTCCTGATTTCTCACGTCCAATTTGCTATAGCTGATCGGTTTAAATTCTAAGGTTCAATTAATCAAAAGCCCAACAACGTTGGGCCTTAAATGTTAGTCACTTCAATGCGTAAATCAAAACATTGCTTTTTCTTAGCTCAGGTAATTGCCCACTAAGCTGTCCTGACAACTATACTGATGCCTGTCAGGCACCTTGAGCCACACTTCCAAGCCTTGTATATTAACCGTTTAGTCACCGACAACCCTGAGAAAAGTGTTATGCAATCGATTTATGGCTGGCTGTCTACCTCCGCAAACGAGCGTTCTTCGGCAATTATTGACCAGCAGAAAGCCGCCACCCGAAGCCCAAGCAGTGACAACACAACCACCGACCATCAGCCACAAGCAGCAGTCGGGGGCATGGGGCGTTATGACGCGCCATCGAGCTACCAATCAGGACGGTTATTAACCATTATCGAAGGCTCGCCGCAATGGACCGACAGCACACTCGCCAGTATTGCTGAACATCAAGGGCACGCTCAAGCGCTAGCTGAAGGCTTTTTAGAATACGGTAAGTCAGTATTAAACCACCTGCACGGCCCTTTTGCCTGCTGTGTACTGGTGCCGGACGGTGATTATGCTTTGCTGGCCATCGATCGAATTGGCATCAGGCCGCTGGCGTTTTTTGCTAACAACAATTTGCTGGTATTCGGTTCACAACTTGATCAGATTATCGCTCACCCCGGCGTCGACGCTCAAATTGATCCGCAGGGTATTTTCAATTATCTGTACTTTCACATGGTGCCCAGTCCTGGCAGCATTTACACCGGGATTAGTAAGCTGCAGCCCGGTGAATGTGTGGAATTTGATCATGGCCAAATTTCACGCAATTTTTATTGGCAGCTTGAGCATAATGACAGCCATTATTCCAAACAAGAACTGCTTGAGCAATTACACAGCCAGCTCGAACAAGCAACACAGAGCTGTAACCCCGATCAACATACCGGCGCTTTCCTAAGCGGCGGCCTTGATAGCAGCACGGTTACCGGCGTATTCCAAAAACTCTCAGGCCGTCCTATCGACGCGTTTTCAATAGGTTTTGATGCCGACGGTTATGATGAAATGGAGTTCGCGCGCGCCACCGCCAAACATTTCAACGTTAAATTGCACGAATATTACGTGACGCCTGAAGATGTGCTGGCTGCTCTGCCGCTGATCGCTAAAACGTATGACGAACCGTTTGGTAATGCCTCTGCCATTCCTGCGTACTATTGCGCCAAATTCGCCCGCGAACAAGGCATGACTCAATTGCTGGCAGGCGATGGCGGCGATGAAATTTTTGCCGGCAATGCCCGTTATGCCAAACAAAAGATGTTTGATCTTTATCGGCATATCCCTGGCGTTGCCAAAGCCGTTTTGGAACCGCTGGCCTCTAATTTGCCATTGTTGGGTAAAGTCAAAAGCTATATCGAGCAAGCTAACATTCCGATGCCGGACCGTATGGAAACTTACAATTTCCTCCATCGCACGCCTTTGGAGGAGATTTTTTCAGCGGATTTCTTAAGCAAAATCAATCCGAAATTACC
>JAQTQN010000204.1 GCA_028712225.1 Methylobacter sp. | reverse complement strand
ACTGCGTTGCAACTGTGTATGGATGAGATTTTCTCAAGCAAACCATAAAACCTCCCAGACAAAAAACTCCGCGTGCGCCTACTTAAGGAAAGTAATTTATGAAAATTTTAATCACTGGCGGTGCAGGTTTCATCGGCTCTGCTTTGATTCGCCACTTGATCAACAACACCGAACATAGCGTTATCAACGTCGATAAACTGACTTACGCGGGCAATCTGGAATCGTTAACAACTGTTGCTGAAAGCCCGCGTTACAGTTTTGAACAAGTCGATATTTGCGACGCAGCCGGGATCACTAAGCTACTGCAACAATACCAACCGGACGCTATCATGCATTTGGCGGCAGAATCGCATGTCGACCGCTCCATTGACGGCCCGGCGGATTTTATTGAGACCAACATCGTCGGCACTTACGTATTGGTCGAAGCTGCCCGGCAGTATTGGCAAGCGCTGCCGGAAGCGCAAAAAGTTGGATTCCGCTTTCATCATATTTCCACCGATGAAGTATTCGGCGACCTGCACGGCACTGATGACTTATTTACCGAGCAAACGCCTTACGCGCCCAGCTCGCCTTATTCGGCCTCCAAAGCCAGTTCCGATCATATTGTTCGGGCTTGGCAGCGTACTTATGGTTTGCCGATTGTGGTGACCAATTGTTCCAATAACTACGGCCCATATCAATTCCCCGAAAAGCTCATCCCGGTGGTTATTCTTAATGCACTGGAAGGTAAGCCACTGCCGGTGTATGGCAACGGCCAGCAAATTAGGGATTGGCTATTTGTCGACGACCACGCAAGAGCGTTGCTGACCGTATTGGAGCGTGGCGACATCGGCGAAACTTACAACATTGGCGGGCATAACGAAAAAACCAACCTCACTGTCGTGCAAACCCTGTGCGACATCCTGGATGAACTTAGACCGGAAAAACCAGGTGGCATCAGCCATTACCGGGACTTGATTACTTACGTAAAAGACCGTCCTGGGCACGATTTACGTTATGCCATCGACGCGAGCAAAATCGCTAAAGAACTCGGCTGGACACCTGAAGAAACCTTCGAGACCGGCTTGAAAAAGACCGTGCAATGGTATTTGGATAATCTGGATTGGTGCCAACACATACAGGACGGCAGTTATCGCCGGGAAAGATTAGGTTTGAATACTGGAGAATCAGCATGAGCTGGAAAGGCATTATCCTTGCTGGCGGCGCCGGCACCCGTTTACACCCGATCACCAAAGCCGTTTCCAAACAGTTATTGCCGGTGTACGACAAACCGATGATTTATTACCCGCTATCGGTGTTAATGCTGGCCGGTATTCAGGATGTGCTGATCATTACCACACCAGAGGATCAGCTTAATTTCAAAAACTTACTCGGTGACGGCAGTGATTTTGGGATCCGTATCGAATACGCTGCGCAGCCCAAACCGGAAGGCTTGGCGCAAGCGTTTTTAATCGGTGAAGACTTTATCGGTGACAGCAATACCTGTCTGGTGTTAGGCGACAACATCTTTTTCGGCCAGGGCTTTACCGCCAGCTTAAAACGAGCCATGACCCGTACAAAGGGCGCCACGGTTTTCGGGTACAAAGTCAAAGATGCCGAACGTTTTGGCGTAGTGGAATTTAACCAAGACAACAAAGCCGTATCCATCGAAGAAAAACCCGCACAACCAAAATCAAACTACGCGGTGACCGGCTTGTATTTTTACGACAACCAAGTCGTCAATCACGCCAAAAACATAAAACCATCTGCACGTGGCGAATTGGAAATCACCGAAATCAATCGCGTTTATTTGGAAAATCAACAGCTTAATGTCGAAATATTAGGCCGCGGCTTCGCTTGGCTGGATACCGGCACCCACGACAGCCTGATTGATGCCGGCCAATTTGTGCAAACCGTTGAGCACCGCCAAGGTTTTAAAATCGCCTGTCTGGAAGAGATTGCCTTTCATCAAGGTTGGTTATCTAAGGAAGATTTAGTGAAACGCGGCAATGCCTTGGGTAAAACCGCTTACGGTGAGTATTTGCTGGAAATTGCCGAGTTGTAGGATGCGTAGGGTGGGCAACGCTTTTCTGCCCACCATTTCGCGCCGCGGATTTTAAATCCGGGTGGGCACAAACAGCGTGCCCACCCTACAAGGCTTACGGTGAGTATTTGTTGGAAATTGCTGAGCTGTAGGGGGGGTAGTGTTGATATTGTAATTTTTGATGGGTTTCGTCGTATATTTCACATTAACCGCATTAAGGAGGGAACATGGCAGTAGATGAAATTTCCAGAATTGCGGCATACATAGCTATCGCAGTGCCCGCAACGGTCGCGATTACAAACGTAGCTAAGATTGTATTGGAGTGGTTGAAGCAGCGTCACTCAATTAAGGCGGCAGAGGCCCAGCAGAATCATCAGGTCACTACGAACTATCTAGATCGAGCATTGGATCCAACCGTTCCACTAGCCATTCGTCACCAATTGCTTCGATTCCTTGCCACGCCAGAGAGATCTGGGTCTAGATTAAGCGGGTGGGCGGAAAGCGAATTGAAACGAATCGGCGGCGTCGTAGATGAAACAAATATGGCCGTCGCTAAAGCGGAGAGGGAACTTAACGCTGCCAAAAATGCTACGGAGATTACCAACGCAGAAAGAAAACTGGCCGATGCAGTTATCCGGCAGCGTTCATTACTTGAGCCTCCGGTAAGTCCGCCTATAACTGCTGCTGCACTGCGTGCAGGTCTAATCGAAACTCAGGAACTAAGTGGCTTGAATATGCAAGCAGCTGATCTATCAGAGACCAATTTTCTATCTAAGACTCTACGAGGTGCGAATTTTTCTAACGCAACTCTAACAATGGCCCGTTTTCCGAATTGCGACTTGCGAGCGGCAATATTTGCTGGGGCAAATCTTGAGAAAGTCATGTTCTATAATTCAGACCTGCGTGGAGCAGACCTGACAGGGGCCATTGTCACGAGTGCAGATTTTGAGGGCGCGCGGCTTGAGGGTGCTGATATGCGCTGCCAATCCCTTGAGGGTATGAAGATCCGGGCTGTGTATGACGAAAATACGAAGTGGCCGGATGGCTTTGAACCTACTGCGGCTGGGGCTGTCGCAATAGATGCTCCTCCTTCGTCGGATGTTTGAAATTGAATCACAGCTAAGTTTACTCATCGCTCCATCGGCGCTACGCTACACAAACTCTACAGTCCTGCCTAATCATATCGATTTATAGACACTTGCTTTAGAAAAGTCGCTACCACACAACTCAATTTCCACATCTTTTTGATAAAGAGAGCTTTTAGTTGGCAGTTCATTTACTCTTTGCTCATTAAAATCAGGCGACAATCTGAGTATTATTGATACTCACGATTCATCTTTTGTAATTCCCATATTAACCAAGTGAAGTTTTCTAATGAGACAGCTTACGCCGGAAGGCCAGCAAATAATCAACAACATTGCCCAACGTTATAATTTCAGTCCCGATGCGGTATTCAGCATGTTGCAGTCGGTAATTAACGGTAACGGTTCTATGGCGCAGTTTAGTCATCCTGAATTTGGCGGTTCCGGCCAATGGATGAAAGGCGGCATGATTATGTTGGGCGATATGTTCAATAACGGCTTAAAAAACACAGTGGGCGGGCTGTGCCAAGAGCTTTCAAATCTGATTGCCAATCAACCTGGCCTCATTCAAAGCGGCAGCTTTCAGTCACAGAATCAAGGTACTCAGCAGCAAAGCAACTTTGGCGGTAACTATTCTGACGCCAGCGGCCAGCAACAAAACAGTTCCGGGCCCATTGGGCCGGTTAGCTTATTTGTGCCGCCACCTGTCGGTAGTTCTGGAGACTGGTGGCCCGCCGGACTGCAATTTCCTAACAGTACAGGCGCGCAAAATGATGTGCGTTATGCTTACTTTGCTACCATTCGGCGGCTGGCTATTGAAGCCAATGGGCATGTAACGCTTTACGATACCTTGGATCATCAAATTGGCGGGTTTTCCCAGCAACAGTCGGTAGGCGGTTCTATTACGTTTACCAGTCAATACGGGCTGGTTGACGTTAATTCGCTCCCCATCATTTCCATCGACAATGTGCCCGTGCAAAAACAGGATGAGTTTCAACCTGAGCCGTTCCCAATTCAACCAAACATTGTGAATACTCAAGGTGTAAATCAAGAATCGGATATTTTTGCAGCTATCGAGAAACTGGCCAATCTGAAAGATAAAGGCATCTTGACCGACGAAGAGTTCAGCGCCAAGAAAGCAGAGTTGTTAGCCAGACTGTGAGGTTCTAAAAATCTAAACAGGGCTGTACCGCGGCCCTGTTTAGACTATCCATCCAGCCTTAACTCACCCAATCTTCCAGCAATTTGAACAGTTAAGCGCTGATTAAATCCTTCGACAAGCTCAGGATGAACGGTAACTTATTGATTTCGTTCGTGGTGAGCTTGTCGAACTATGAGCGAAATCGATTTTTTCAGCGCTTCCCTAGCGCCTAAAAATCGAAGCTTTCAACTTCTGCGATTAAAAATGTCGGCGCGCCACCGGTAGAAATTTCCACGGCGTGCCCGGCTGTTTCTTGTCCACCTGGTGAATTTAAACAAGTTTCCAAGGCTTGCAGGGATGGAAAGTAAACTTCTGCAATACGGTGAAACGGCGCAGTTTCTTGGCCGACGCTACTGGTGATTAAAGACGCCACAAACTTAGTTTTTCCTGCTAGTTTTTCTACCGCCATGGGGACGTGTTCGGTTGCATAGCGTTGCTCAAAAACGTCCAGGTCAGTGGGTTGTGGATACATAACGATTAATTTTGCTGTTTTCATAGTTTTCTCGAATGGTTGCGGTGGATGTGGCGGCCATCTTATTAGTTTAATTAGGCCTTTGTATAATACCGACTTGCTATGAAACAATAGGCTTTGCCTATGCAGGAGGTTGTTTGATGGAAATGCACCAAATCCGCTACTTTTTGGCTGTGTGCGACCACAGCAATTTCACCCGCGCGGCACAATTTACGTATGTGTCGCAGCCGTCTTTAACGCAGGCAATTAAAAAA
>JAQTQN010000024.1:9919-21788 GCA_028712225.1 Methylobacter sp. | reverse complement strand
GCCGGTAAAGTATTCCGCATCGGCCATGTCGGCGATATGAATGATGTTTCTTTGCTGGGCGCTATTGCCGGTGTAGAAATGGCATTGCTGGACAGCGGCATTGACATCAAGCCAGGCAGCGGCGTTGCGGCAGCGATTGAATACTATCGCGCTACTGCAAAATAGTAAGCTCTAACTCGCAAGATAAGGCCCAGGGCGGAAAGGCTTAGCTTTTTTGCCCTGGGCCTTTTTTATTTATCGTAGATAACGAAACCCATCATAAATCTACACATGGAGAAACGCCCCCATGAGCAAACCTAAAGTTTTTATCACCCGTCGTTGGCCTGCCGCGGTTGAAGCCAAACTCAAAGCGCTTTACGACGTTACGCTTAATGAAGATGACCGCCCATTGACGGCCGACGAATTCAAACAAGCTTTGCAAAATTATGATGCCGTCTGCCCGACTGTTTGCGATTCATTTCCAGCCGATGTCATTAATGTTGCTGACAAACGCTGCAAAATTCTCGGCAACTTCGGTGTCGGTTACAACCACATTGACGTTGACGCCGCCAAGCAGCAAGGCTTAATCATCACTAACACCCCCGGCGTGTTAACCCACAGCACGGCCGATGTAGCGATGACTTTATTATTGATGTCAGCACGACGCGGCGCAGAAGGTGATCGTTTGGTACGCGCGCAAAAATGGACCGGCTGGTGCCCGACACACATGCTGAGCACCGATGTTACCGGCGCCACGCTAGGGCTGATCGGCTTTGGCCGCATCGCCCAAGCCATGGCCAAAAAAGCCCACCACGGCTTCGGGATGAAAATTGTGTACTTCAACCCCAGTCCTGCCAATGAGTATGTCGTTGAAGACCTAAATGCCACCCGCTGCCAATCGGTTGAAGAACTTCTGAAAGTCTCTGATTTTGTCTCGCTGCATTGTCCCGGAGGCGCAGCCACCAAACATCTAATTAATGCCGAGCGACTCAAACTGATGAAACCGACCGCCCACCTGATCAATACCGCCCGCGGCGATGTGGTGGACAGTCAAGCACTGATTGCCGCGCTTAAAAACAACACCATTCGCGGCGCCGGTCTGGATGTTTACGAAGGCGAGCCTAACGTTCCGGAAGGTTTTTTAACACTGGAAAATGTGTCCTTACTACCTCATTTGGGCAGTGCAACTTTGGGCACGCGCACAGCCATGGGTGAAAAAGTATTGGCTAACCTTGCCGCCTACTTTGCTAGCGAGCCATTGCCTGACCGGGTGGCATAAGCCCTAACCCGGTTTTTACTCGCTCCTTGATGGGGCGAGTATTTTGTAGATAAGGATTTATGCGCACCTATACCCCATGTCCGGTGCTTATGCATTAGTAAATCAATGGGTACGCAGTTCCTGTCATTTAGCTTTCTACAAATCAGCTGACTGTTCGAAGCAACGTAATCACCTATTTAGAGTCTGCTCAGTAAATCACGAAGCCCAACAAGCAACCCTGTTGGTCGGTCTGAGAAAATCGCCCGGATTTAAGCCTGCTCGTTGCCAAGCAAATTTCAAGGCTGTCATCAGCGCTGCAAGGCACCTTTTCCTCGGGGCAAAAAAGAGCTTGGCCAGGATCAGCAGGTTCATGACCAGGAAGATGCTGTTGATCCAGATGAAGGCGGTGTTCGCCCACTTGGCAAGGATGTCGTTGAGCCGGTAGCCCCGCTTGCCCTGGCCGAATTTTCCTTCGATGGGGATACGGCGCAGGTAATCCTTTCGACGCTGTTCCTTAGCTTGTTTCAGCGGCGCTCGGTTTGCATTGTAATGGCCTAATTCATCTAAACGGCCTTTCCGACCTGACCATCACCTTACAGACAGATACCGGCTCTTCAACAAAACCGGCTTTCTCCCTCTACCAAGGCTGGGATACGAGCACAACACCTTTTGTGCGCGCAGGCAGTTACATCAATAACATTTCCAACCCGCTCGGCACTGTCGGACTCAACTATCTGGGCCAAGCCTCGACTTCCACAGCAGGTGGTGTGGCAAGTTATACCTTCACCAATCTGACCGGCGGCAACTATACGCTGCTGCTCGGCGGTAACGGTACATCAAGCGATATTTTTGGAAACGGCTCTTACAAACTGACGTTGACTTCCGTTCCCGTTCCGTTTGCAGTATGGCTGTTCGGCAGCGCTATGGCTGGGCTGATAGGTTTTCGTCGTAACCGTAAAATCGGCGCTTAACATCGCTACGCCCAAGATTGTTTCATTTCAACGATAAGCTACTGTGACCCGCTGAAATTTATTTAGGCGGGTTTTTTTAAGCATTAACCAAGCAGAAAACCTTGAAACCAGCTCAAATTTAATCGTAATTAAACCCTACACAACTACGTTAAATAACTCAGTTTAATTAATCTCTAATAAAATTTGCTCGGCATGCTCCATTAAAATACGCGGTAAACATTGCTGACGATTTTCATCCTGGCAACCGCCGAAACTCTTGATCTGCGATGAATTAACACTCCTATAGAGCACTTTTACAGATTGCACTTCGACTATCTCACAACTTATCACCAACAATTACCCTTTTAAATCAACAATATATACACTCAGCCGAGCTTGCCGAAGCATGACCGGATGATTTTATAGAGACTCCCAATAAAAAATATCTTATTGATAGTAATCATAATTTTTACCAACGCACACAATAAAACCCATCCATATTTTGATTTTCCACTGATTGATTATCTCGATAATCACCATGAAATTATTGGCATACATCCTGCTTTTCTAGGTACAAGCCGGACAGATTTACTCTGTTCAGCTTGCGGATCAAGTACGGGGAAAGCCAAGCTCGGAGTGAGTCAGTGAAAAGACAGAACCATCAGGCCAACCCGGCATTCAAACGTTGACTTATTCTTCATGAGGAAATCAGATGGCTTATACAAAAACCAACGCCTTAAAAGCAGTCGTTATTGCAATGTCTGGCAGCGTTCTGTCAGCTGGGGCTATTTCAAACGCCAATGCATCAGCGACCACCATGTACAACCTGACGTCAGAATTTGGCATCGACTTTAGTGCTAACGCTACTGCTTGTGCGCCTTGTAATGGCCCCATGGGTTCGGATGGCTGGGTATGGGGCTTTGGAGGGGATCCGCAAAATTCGACAAGTTCAGTGGCTAAATGGGCGGGTACTGGCGGCCTGCACACCACGCCGTTCGGCTATAACGGCAGCGGGGCTGTGAACTGGGGCTTGCACATGACCGCCAACGGGACGGCGGAAATTTCCAGCCAGGATTCAGTTAACCGCTACGGTGTGGGTGCCGATATTGATACCGCCAAAGGTGCCTGGAGCGATGCGGGCATGCTTAACGGAGCAGGAAGGCGATACGATCTGGATTATGGCTTGTTTAAATCGGATGTGGGCGGCACCATCACATTGAATGCGGTCGCTGTGAATAGCACTACCGCAACAACTACCCCCAACTACGGCTTCACCATATTCAAGGGCATGGATACCAACACCACTGGCTATAACCATCACGGCAACTGGAACGCTGGCGTCAATGCCAACGGCCTGACCGTAAATTCACTCCCGGCCGGTGGCACCAAATTCGGCGCTGATAATACAGCAGCCATTGCAAATATTGTCGCTTACAGCATAGGCGGCAATACACCCAGCAATATAAATACCATCAGCTTCAATGCTGAACCAGGTCAAATCTACACTATCGTCCTCGGCGGCTACCAAAATGGCAGCTGGGCTGATACTGCTGACGGCTATAAATTAACTGTCAGCGCAGTTCCCGTTCCCGGCGCAATCTGGCTATTTGGTAGTGCTATGGCTGGTTTAATTGGTTTTGGTCGTCGTCACAAAAACGCCGCTTAACCGGAAACAAACCATTTTTGTTTAATTTTGACAAGCAGCCTCTTTTGTCACCCGCCGGGACTAATTCCGGCGGTTTTTTTGCCTGCGAGTATCTAATCTATGCCGCGCCGCTGTGACTTAGTAATTTATTACGATCTTAATGAAAAGCACTTCACTCCATCACCAGTTCTCGCCCTTCATCTTTTAGGGAAAGCGAGATAACAACATCCGGCTTGGGCAGAAAACCCTGCCCCATTTCCGGCCATTCAATAAAACACACGCAGTCTTGCGCCAGGTAATCGCGGATACCGATCCATTCCAGTTCCTCAGGATCGGCAACGCGGTATAAATCGAAATGACAGATTTTACGGTCATCGACTTGGTATTCTTCCACCAAATTATAAGTCGGGCTTTTCACCGCGCCGGTATGACCCGCAGCTCTTAAAAAACCGCGGACCATCGTAGTTTTGCCTGCCCCCAGCTCGCCGTGTAAAAACACCAAACACTTTGACGGCAACTGTGCCCACAACTCCCGACCGAACTGTTCAGTGGCCTCAGTATCTTCTAAATATCGTTTCATCAATTAACCAAAATTCTAAGATGCGGCATTAAATCGCCAGCCAGCAGACCGCGCTCACCGCCTTGCAGAGCCGCCCTGTCAGCCGCCAAGCCATGAATATAAACCCCTTGTTGCGCTGCCTGTTGTAACGGCAAGCCTTGCGCCAACAATCCACCAATCACACCCGCCAACACGTCACCCATGCCGCCCGACCCCATGCCCGGATTACCGGTGTTGACAACTGCCAACTTATCTTTATCGGCAATTACTGTACCGGCGCCTTTCACAATAACAACACCGCCGTATTTGGCCTGAATGGCTGCTGCGGCTGCAAAGCGGTCTTGTTGAATATCGGCAGTCGTGCAATTGAGTAAGCGAGCCGCTTCACCGGGATGTGGTGTCAGCACCCGGTTGTGATGATGCACCGGCAAAGCGGCTAATAAATTAAGGCCATCGGCATCAATCACAACCGGCTTTTCGATGTTTATGGCCAGATCAAACAATACTAAAGCCCAGTCGCTCTGCCCTAACCCCGGCCCCAACACAATAACACCGGCCTTTTCCAGCAACGGCAATAACTGCTCGGCGCTTTCCACGCCATGACACATCAATTCCGGCCGGTTCAAATTCATCAATCCCGCATGTTCTGCGCGCGTCGCCACACTGACCAGCCCGGCGCCTACGCGTAGCGCCGCTTCACCCGCCAATCCGGCCGCGCCTGAATAGCCTTTATCGCCGCCGAGAATCAGCACATGACCGTTATGGCCTTTGTGCGCGCAACGCTTACGTGGCGGCATAGGCTGATAAACAACGCGTGTCGCAGTGGCCTTAACCTGATCAAAAACCGCATCCGGCACAGCTAATGCGGCAAACTCGATTTCACCGCAATAATCAGCCGCCAGGCCGGTAAACAAGCCTTGCTTTAGCGCAATGAAAGTCACCGTCACATCGGCAATGACAGCATTGCCTAAGACATTGCCGGTATCGGCATGCAAGCCGGAAGGAATATCGACCGCCACTACTTTGGCTTGCTGGTTATTGATAACTAAAATAGCGTCGGCATAAAGCCCTGTGACAGGCCTATCCAAACCTGTACCAAGCATTGCATCGACAACGACTTCAGCATTGATTACCAAATCTGCTTTAAAAGACAAAACCCTACCGTCAACCTCAAGATATTGTTGCCAAGCAGTACGCGCATCGCCTCTAAGTTGCTCAGGGTCTGACACGGCATAAACACAAACGTTATAGCCGGCAATTAAAGCCAATCGCGCGACAATATACCCATCACCGGCATTATTACCGGCACCGCAAAAAACAGCTATTGAACGCGCCTGCGGCCAGTGTTGTTGCAGAGATTGAAATAACGCCTTACCTGCCCGGCTCATCAAGGTAATGCCCGGAATGACATATTCTTCAATAGCAAGGCGATCCAGCTCCCTGGCTTGCGCGGCGCTATAGAGTTTTATCGGTAGTTGTTGCATGGTGTGGTTATCGCTTATTTACTTGAGCCGACATTATATTCCTGTCGTCAGCTATGGACACCCACAACAATCAGACATCGCCTGGAGCGGTGCAGACTATGCACTATTTATTGAAAACGTCGGGCGTCCAGCCGCCGCCAAAGGCCCGGTAGAGCGAAACTATTGCAACACGCACCGCAGTTTCTGCCTTGGCGCGTTCATCAGCGACGGCCAGTCTGCTGCGCTGAGCGTCCAGCACCAATAAATAATCATTGGCTCCGCGCTGATATAGCGCATTGGCGGACCGGTAGGCTTGCTCTGCCGCCGTTTCGGCTTGCGACAGCCGATTACTTTGTTCCATCGACGCGGTATGCGCGACGAAAGCGTTCTCCACGTCTTCCAGCGCAAGCAGCAAGGTCTTTTCGTAGTTTGCCGCGACTTGATCCAGTCTGGCATCGGCGGCAGAGATATTAGCCTGGATGCGTCCGGCGTTGAATATCGGCGCGGTCAGCCCAGAACCGAGCGCATAAACACTTTCAGCAAGACTCGGAAAGCCGCCCACCGCCAACGCGCCGAAACCGCCGCTGGCCGACAACACCAACTTCGGGAACAAATCGGCCCGCGCCGCACCGAGAGCAGCCGCCATCGCGCTGACTTCGGTTTTCGCCAAGCGCAGATCCGGGCGTTGTTCCAGCAAGCTAGAAGGCAGCAGCCTGGGGATGTTCGGCGATTTTGCAGGCACCGGCCCGGCATCAGCCAAGCGGCTTTGCAGATTTTCCGGCGGCTCGCCCAGCAATACGCCAAGACGATGAATCAGGTTTGACTCCGAACTGGTAAGAGCCGGAAGCGCACTTTCGGTGATGCCCAGCAAGGTTTTCTGACCGGCGATGTCCCATTGGTTGGTCAATCCGGCGCGCTTAAACGCCTGCAGCACTTTCAAACGTTCCTGCTGGAGCTTGATGTTTTCCCGCAAGATGCCGGTGCGTTGCTGCACACCGCGCAGCTCCAGATAATTCGTCGCCACTTGCGCCAGCAATCCCACTTGGGCTGCATGCAGGGCCTGCTCGGCGCCTTCGGCTTGCGCGGTAACGGCTTCCGCTTCCAAGTGTCTGGCGCCGAACAGGTCGATTTCCCAGCGCGCGGTCAGTCCGCCGGTGATCATATCGGCAGTGGGTGTGAACAGCCCCAAGCCTTGCCGAGTCGGTACACCGATGACGCGGTCAATCTTTTTCTCCCGGCCGCCGGAGCTAAACAGGTCGATACCGGGATAGAGCGCCGATTCGGCAACGGTGATCATGGCTTTAGCTTCGCAGACACGCGCTACGGCGATTTTGAGATCGTGATTGTTCGCCAAGGCTTGGGTAATCAAGGCGTTCATCCTCGGGTCCTGAAACCCTTGCCACCATGCGTTAAGGTCAGCAGGGTTGGAATTTGTCCGGGTATCCGGGGCATGCTGCCAATCCTTGGGCGGCGCCACTCCGTTTATCGGATTGTCGACACGGGTCGGCGTGCAAGCGCTCAATTCAAGCAGCATCGCAAAAATTGGGATCGATAACCAATGCGGCTTGTTCATTGAAAATCTCCGTTGTCGGATGGCGCAACCGGGGATGACTCGGTATTTGCCGGAGTACGTTCCACCCCAAACCAAGCCGCATAAAGCGCAGGCAGAAAGAACACCGTCAGCACAGTGGCGACCGTGAGTCCGCCCATGATCGCTATGGCCTGCGGCCCGAAAAAATCGTTGCGCGATAATGGAATCATCGCCAGGATAGCCGCCGCCGCAGTCAGCAAAATGGGCCGAAAGCGCCGCACCGTCGATTCGACGATGGCGGTCCAGGCATCGAGCCCGACTTTTTGGTCCTGCTCGATCTGGTCCACCAAAATCACCGCGTTGCGCATGATCATGCCGGACAGCGCGATGATGCCCAGCAAGGCCACGAAGCCGAACGGCGCGCGGAACAACAGCAGCGCGAACGCCGCACCGATCACCCCCAAAGGCGCAGTGACGAACACCAAAAAGGTGCGCGACAGGTTCTGTAACTGGATCATCAGCAGGATCAGCGTCACGATCAGGACCAACGGAATCCAAACCAGAATCGATTTTTGGGAGGTCCCGGCATCTTCCTTGGAACCGCCGGTTTCCAGAAAATAGCTGACCGGCAATTGGTCCTGGATAGGTTTGAGTTTCGGGATGATCTCGGCCGCCACATCGGGCGCCATCTTGCCGTCGATCACGTCGGCACGCACCGAAATGGCCGGGAAGCGGTTGCGGCGCCAGCGCACGCCATCTTCGAACACGGTTTCTAACTTGACGAACTGCGACAGCGGCGCGGTCCGGCCGTTGCCGGTGCGCACAGTCACGTCGGGCAAGCGGTCGGCGGCAGTGCGCAAGTCGTTTTGCGCCCGCCAGACGATGTCGATCAATTTGTCGTCTTCCCGGAACTGCCCGGCCGGAATACCCGTGTAGTGCGCCTGCAAGGCTTGCGACAGGCTGGCGGTCGACACGCCCAGTGCGCGGGCTTTGTCTTGATCGAGCAACAGGCGCAATGACGGAATCCGGTCGTGCCAGTCGTCGTTGACATCGACGGTGTTGGGATTGGCGCGCACGATCCCGGTCACCCGGTCGGCAATACTCCGAACGATCTCCGGATCTTCTCCGAACACCCTGAACACCAACGGATAATCCATCGGCGGGCCGACGTTAAGGCGCATCACGCGTCCGCGCACTTGCGGAAAATCGGTCGCAAAAACCTGCCGGATACGTTGCATGACCCGCTCGCGAGCGACATTATCTTTGGTCATTACCACAAACTCGGCCAGATTGGTATTGGCCAATTGCTGCACGATCAGCAGGAAGAAGCGCGGCGTACCGCCGCCGATATAAGCCGTGTAATTCACCACGTCCCCGTCTTTGCTCAAAATGTCTTCCATGCGCTTGGCGGCCGCTTCGCTTTCTGCAAAAGAACTGCCCTCGGGCAGCCACAGGTCGATGATGACTTCGGGCCGGTTCGACAGCGGGAAAAACTGCTCGGGCACTTGGGTCAGCGTTGCCACGCCGATGCCGAATAATGCGACCGTGGCGATGATGACTTTTTTACGATGCTCCACGCACCACGCTACCCAATGCCGCAAACGATTGTAAAAAGGCGTGTCGAACAAATCGTGATGACCGGCGCTATGCGGCTGAACCTTAAGCAACAGGAAACCCAGGTAAGGCGTAAAAACGACCGCGCCGAGCCACGACAGCAACAGCGAAATAGCCATCACCTGGAATATTGCCACCGTGTATTCCCCGGCTTGCGATTGGGCCAAACCCACCGGCAAAAAGCCGACAATGGTGATCAAGGTGCCGGTCAGCATCGGGAAAGCGGTGGCGCGGTAGGCATAAGTCGCCGCATTGATCCTGTCCCAACCTTCTTCCAGCTTGCGCGCCATCATCTCGACGGCAATCATCGCATCATCCACCAGCAAGCCGAGCGCCAGAATCAAGGCGCCCAGTGAAATGCGGTGGATTTCCATGCCGAACAGCAGCATGCACAGTAGTGTTCCCGACAGTACCAGCGGCACGGTCAGCGCGACCACGGAGCCGGTGCGGAAACCCAGGCTTAAAAAGCTGACCAACAGCACCGCGACCAAGGCCTCAAAGAAGGTGGACAGGAATTCGCCGATGGCTGTTTTGACGACTCGCGGTTGGTCGGCGACCTGGTTGATGTCCATCCCTACAGGAAGTTCGCCCTCGATCTGAATCTTGGCGGCTGCCAGCGCCTCGCCCAGTTCCAAGACATCGCCGCGCTTGTTCATGGTAATGCCTAAGGCCACGGCTTCCTTGCCGTTGACGCGCATTTTGAGTTCCGGCGGGTCAAGGTAGCCGCGCCTGACTTGGGCGAAATCGTCGACGCGCAAAGTACGGCCTTTAATATGTACCGGCATACCGGCGATGCTGTCCACCGAATCGAATGGGCCGGTGATGCGGATAGGCAAATTACGCTGGGCGGTGTACACCATGCCCGCCGAGGTCATGCTGTTTTGCGCTTGCAAGGCCTCGGCGACTGCACTGGCGTCCAAGCCCAGTTCGGCCAGTTTTTTGTCGGAAAATTCGATGTAAATTTTTTCGTCCTGAGTGCCGATCAGGTCGATTTTTTCGACATTCTTAACCCGCAGCAGTTGTTGGCGGGCCGAGTCGGCGGCTGTTTTCAGCTCGGCGTAACTAAAACCGTCTCCCGAAAAGGCATAAATCAGGCTGTAGGTGTCGCCGAATTCGTCATTGAAAAACGGCCCGACACTGCCGGGCGGCAGTGTCATGCGTATATCGTCGACCTTTTTGCGCACTTGGTACCAAAGAGTGGCGATTTCCTTGGGCGGCGTGTCTTCACGCGGGGTCACGAAAATCACCGATTCGCCCGGTTTGGAGTAGCTGCGCAAAATATCCAGGTCAGGCAATTCCTGGATTTTCTTTTCCAGGCGGTCGGTCAATTGCTGTTCGACTTCCAGCGCGGTCGCGCCCGGATAGAGGGTTTTGACCACCATCACCCGGAAGGTAAACGCGGGGTCTTCCCGTTGACCGAGGCGGGAGTAAGCGAACATGCCGCCAAGCAGCAACAACGCCATGATGAAGCCGGTAAACGCGCGGTGCTCCAGCACCCAGGCGCTCAGGTTGAATTCTTTCATCGACGAGCTTCCTTGTGTACGTCGGATACTTCCGGCTTGAGTGTTTGCGGCAAGCGCACTGTTTGGCCTTCGCTCAAGCGATTTACACCGGCGCTGACAACCAATTGCCCGGCGCTAAGTCCGGTGATCGCGACACGTTCGTTGCTAAATCTGTCACCGATCCATACCGGCACGGCTTTGACGGTTGCGGTATGCTCGTCAACCAACCAGACACTGGTTTGCCCCGGCAGGTTCTGGGGCGTAAAAACGGCCGAGAGCGGAACGGTAAGATTGACAGACGTACTTGCAGGAATCCACACCGTTGCCGTCATGCCAAGCCGTGCATCTTCTTGGCCTTCTATGACAGTGGCTTTAACCCGATAGGTGCGACTGACCGGATCGGCCGCCGCCGCTATCTCGCGGATGCGTGCCTTGAATCGCTTGTCGCCGTCAGCCCACAAGGTGACGCTAACCTCTTGCCCGGGGGTGATCCCGGCAATACGATGCTCGGGGATGTCGATATGGATTTCCTTTTCATTAAGTTGGGCTAACTTGATGACCGGTTGGCCGGGGGCGACGACCAGCCCCGTTTCGGCTTCCAGCACCGTCACCACGCCGTCGCGGTCGGCCAGTAAATCGGTGTAAGCCAATTGGTTGCCGGTCTGTCCGAGCTGGGCTTCGAGCGCTGCAACCTTTTGCTGTGCGTTAATGTAGAGCGTTTGATGACGATCCAGTTCAGGCGGGCTGACGATGTGTTGGTCGAACAATTCCCGGTATCGGTTTAAATCGTCTTTGGTGTAATCGCGGTCGGCTTTAGCGGCTATCAGCTGGGCTTTGATGTTTTGCGAGGCCAGTCGATAATCGCTGGGATCAAGCTTTGCCAGCACCTGGCCTTTATGCACCCGCTCGCCGACGTCGACAGAACGGTTTATCAGTTTTCCAGCCACGCGAAACGCTAACGCAGTCTCATAACGCGCCTTAACCTCGCCGGGAAACGACCTGTCGTTCTGTATCGATTGATCCATTATGCGGACAACGTTGACCGGACGAGGCGCTTGCCGGTCTTGGTCTTGAGGCGTACATCCCGCCAATGTCAAAAGCAGCAGGCCTATCAACGGACTGACAGCGGTAAGAATAGAATCCCGACACCTAGACTCATCGCTACCACGCAGAGCGCTCATCGTTATACATACGTTCCCACGCGCTGCGTGGGAACAAGGACAAAGCAGCCGGTTGATAGGGACAGTATTGAAACACAAAGCCAATCGGCCTTCGCCGACTAAATGACAGTCGAAATTCATCTGCACTCCGATTTAAGATAGTTATACAACTATTGGACAGGCTATAAGCCCTTCACGGCACAGAGTA
>JAQTQN010000024.1:6187-9819 GCA_028712225.1 Methylobacter sp. | reverse complement strand
AGGCCGTAGCATTGCGTCAGCAGGCCGTCGTCTAAATCGAGCAGCCTATCCGGGTCTCCAATAAATAACGCGGCAGCCGGTTCCCCACCGAAAAACGCAAATGGCTGATTTTGCAGCGACACCACAATTACCGATAAAGGACGATTAGAGTGGCTCCGATACAAGCTCATTGCCTGGCTTTGCCCGTACTCGGCAGCATTAACAATTAACCGGCGCAAAGCTCGGGTTTCAGTAGCGCTACCCGTCAGGCACCGGCCGGCGGCATTAAGACGAAGACCGTCCGAAGAGTGAGTTAGCGTTTCTGCCATATGATTGACAAATACAGCTTGGCCGGATTTATCAAACAAGATCAAGCCAACCGGTAAACGATTCAAAAGGCCGACATCCGCAGCTTGCGTGCTTTTAACTTCGGAAAATTTTTTGTGGATCATGCAAGAGCGACGCAAATGCGGCACTAAGCGGGAGAACGTTACCGTTTCATCAACAGAAAACGGTTGTTGTTTGGATCTAAAAATCGACAGTCGCACCGCCAGCGTATCCTGCTTGAGAAGATGGCCGATCATGGCATGAAAGTAATTCTGCGGTTTCAACCAATCGTTATACCACTCGGTCTTGACTAGCTTCTGAGCGGGAAACAATCGATCAGTCGTTATCAGTTCGCCTTCCGGCAAGTCCCTGGATTTTTCAAACCAGACATTGACCTTGGAATAGTAACGGTCATAAGACTCACCTTTTTCAGGATCGATACGGGCCGACTGGATAAAGGAAATTTCATCGCTTTGGCAAATAGACAGGCGACTGGCAAAATCCACCAGATACAGGGCTGTGCCCCTGCTCTCTAACACATCCGACAATTGCTCCAAAAAAACCGGCCATAACTCCGGCATGACGGCAGCATCGTAAATTTTTCCAACTAAATTATCGTACTGGCTTTCGTTCATACATTAGTTTCAACTAAATAGATGCGCTTCATTTTTTAACCTGGTTGGATGGGCCAGCTGCTATAGTTCAGGATTTTCAATCCGGCCAAAGATAATAAAGCTTATCTAATTGACCTTTTGCATTATATTCCTGTCACCCAATATGGACACCCGTAACAATCAAACACTGCAAGACTTCGCCTTGCAAATCAAACAATGGGGACAGGAACTGGGCTTTCAGCAAGTGGGTATTACCGATACGGATTTGTCGGACGCGGAAGGTCATCTGCACGATTGGTTGAATAACAATTTTCATGGCGACATGGACTACATGCAGCGCCATGGCCTTAAGCGCAGCCGCCCTGCACTATTGCATCCCGGCACAATCAGGGTGATTTCCGTGCGCATGGATTACCAAACGGACAGCAAGCCGGCTATGGAACAAGCCTTGATGAAGCCTGCTGAGGCCTACATTTCCCGCTATGCGCTGGGCCGCGATTATCACAAACTGATGCGTAACCGCTTACAAAAGCTGGCGGAAAAAATAGCCGCTGACGTCGGCCCATTCGGTTATCGGGCTTTTGTTGATAGTGCGCCGGTATTGGAAAAAGCGCTGGCTGAAAAAGCGGGCTTAGGCTGGATCGGCAAGCATTCCAACGTCATCAACCGTAAAGCCGGTTCGTGGTTTTTTTTGGGGGAAATTTATACCGACCTGCCGCTGCCGGTCGATCAACCTGCAAGCAACCATTGCGGTGGTTGCTCGGCCTGCCTGGCTATTTGCCCGACCCAGGCCATTGTTGCGCCGTATCAAGTCGATGCCCGGCGTTGCGTGTCTTATCTGACGATTGAGCTGCATGGCAGCATCCCGGAAGACTTACGACCGCTAATCGGCAATCGTATTTACGGTTGTGACGATTGCCAACTGGCCTGTCCCTGGAACCGCTTTGCCAAGCCGACTGCCGAAGGCGATTTTCATCCCCGGCATCGGCTCAATAGCAGGCAATTGCTGGAAGTATTTGCCTGGACTGAAAGTGAATTTTTATCTAAAACCGAAGGCTCGGCAATTCGGCGGATCGGTTATGAACGTTGGTTAAGGAATATCGCTGTAGCCTTGGGTAATGCGCCAACATCAGCACTTATCATTGACGCATTAACAGACAAACTCGACTACCCTTCCGAACTCGTCAAAGAGCATGTGCAATGGGCCTTAGCGAGACAGCGGCAAGGTTAAAACCTGCTGCGCCGCTAACATTGCTTAAGCCCAGCCGGAATCGTCGCTGTCGTCCTGAAAAGTGTCGCTATCGTCTTGAAAGTTGTAATCGTCATTGCTGGCGACATGATCATTGTGCTGGTTGTTATCGTGTTGACCATTGTCGTGTTGGTTATTATCGGCCAGCTGTTTGGCATCGTCACCGTAATAGTTGTTGATAACGGTTTGCTCGGGCGCATGTTCACCAAGCCCTTGTTGCCCAAAGCCGCCGGAATGATGACCCAACAAACTGCCAATACCTTGAAACAAAAACGACCCGGCGACGACACCCGCGGCAGTCGTTGCGACATTGCCGAGAAAACTACTCGAGCCACCGCCAAATGCAGGCGCCGCTGGCTGAGTTTGTGGAGCCTCTCTTGGAATTTGATAGTTGTTAGCACCGGGCACCGGACCCGATTTGCTCGCCTGCGCCCAAGGGTCGTTAGTGAGAAAACTGTTTTTCGGTGCCGCCTGGGTAGTTTGCAACTGGTTCTGTAATTCGTCGATGCGCGCTTTGGCGCTATTGAGCGCCTGTTCCAGCAACATTGTCCGTTGCACCAATAAATACGCGGCATCCGGTTGACGAGCGGCTGCTTCGTTAATCAGTGCTTGGGCTTCTTCATCCTTAGCGGCTAATTTAACTTCGCTTAATTGTTTAAGTAGTTGATTTAGTTGATCGCGCTCTTGTGCATTCATAGTAATAGTTCCAGTTTTGAGATGTGTACCAACAGATAATTTTTATGATTTAACAACACTGCCGCCGTCATTTCTGACACTGGCAATCACAAAGCTCAATTTATCAATCGCCGAGAATTTTGCTTTAGCTTGCGCCACCAGACTTTCGGCCAAATCTTGATTGGCTACCGCGCAAAAGCCAGTCGGTCCCCATGAGGTTTGGCCGATAGCAAACGCACCCTGTTGTTCAAACCAGCGCATGGCATCGGCAACTTCAGGACTGGCGAATACACCGCCCTGAGCGATAGCGAAATGCTCACCCACCGATTTTTGCAATTGGCTAATGACATCGCCGAATTGCTTGAGATCATGCTCCGCCAATGCCGGTAAGCCCTGCATCAACAGCAGGTAACACAAGCGTGCAGCTTCCAATTGAGAAAAAGGCGGCAGCGCCGCGAAGGCCTGTATTTCTTGCTGGCCGTGCAACCCTTGGCCGCGTTCATCGAAAACCAGGATAAATCGCCAATCATCCGGCACCGGCAGACGCGAGAGCACCGGCGGGGTGATGGTATTCACACCACGGCCGCCATCAACCACCAGCCCGCCCTGTTCAAATACGCCAATACCGATACCCGAACGCCGCCCGCGATAAGTAAGTGCGGCAATATCCCTGATATTCAAGCCCAAGTCGTAATAAGCATTCAAGCCGGCGCCGATAGCCAATGACATTTGCGTCCCCGAGCCCAGACCAACGTGCTCAGGAATGGCGGTTTCAATATCAATATGTA
>JAQTQN010000024.1:0-6087 GCA_028712225.1 Methylobacter sp. | reverse complement strand
GCAATATCCCTGATATTCAAGCCCAAGTCGTAATAAGCATTCAAGCCGGCGCCGATAGCCAATGACATTTGCGTCCCCGAGCCCAGACCAACGTGCTCAGGAATGGCGGTTTCAATATCAATATGTAGTTGGTCAGAGACATTTAGTGCATCGCACAACAAGGTCAGGCATTTTTCCGCTCGCTGTGCTGACGGCCCGATAATGCAGCGTTGTTCGGCCTGAGTCATGGTAAGCCGGGTATTGATTTCATTGAGGGCAACGCCAATACTGCCGAAATGTCGGCCCAAGGAGCCGCTTAAATCGATAAAGCCCATGTGCAATCTAGCCGGGGCGGTGACGGAAACTTTAGAATATTCGACTATCAAAGTAGTGTGTGTGGTGACGCGAAAAGAGCCGGAAGTATACATCAACCGCCTAGCTGCGGGTAACCATGCGGGCTAACTCAGCTAAATCATTGATAAGCAAATCGCACTGTGCTGCCGCCTGCCGGTCAATCGGCAACACTGAAGGAATATAGACAGAAAATGCACCCGAACTTACTGCTGCTGCAATGCCTGCGGGTGAATCTTCAAGCACCAGGCAGCGTTTAATGTCCACTTGTAAACAATCAGCAGCCGCTAAGAAAATATCCGGTGCAGGTTTGCCGCGCGGCACATCGTCGCGAGTCACTATTACAGAAAACACCTCGTCTATACCGGCTAATTCAAGGCATTCAAGAGCGTTAATCGCCGGACTATTGGTTGCCAATGCATAGGGCAGCGATTGTTGTTGGATGACTGATAACAATTCGGCAAATCCGGCTTTAACGGCAATGCCGTTGCTTGCCACATAGTCACGCCAGCTGCTCGCGCTTAGCCGGTTAAAGCTATCCAGATCAAAATCGGCACCGCATTTAGCAAGTAAACTCCGTTCAACATCACCATAGTGCAAGCCAGATAATGACTGCCAAAATGCCTCATCCAACTCAAGCCCAATCAGTTGAGCCGCTTGTTGCCAAGCCTTATTGTAAGTGCTCTCGGTATCCAGCACCAAGCCATCCATATCAAAAATGACGGCTGCAAAGTCCGTTAATTTAATCACTGTACGACCTTAATAAACTCGCCCCGCGCTTCCCGACTGGATCCGACGATAATACGTTTACGGCCTTGCGACGACTGCTCCAACATGCCGGACACTTGCACCGTTTCACCGCGCAGCGCCTGGCCTGTGTAAGTAGCGGTAAAGCTGATTATTGAATCAATGTGCTCATGATCTATTTTCAATTCCGCCGGATAATCAAAACCGTAAGTGTCGTCAATCACCTGACATTGCAAGTTGATCGGCCCGATTTTTTGATAATCATCAGGGGCACCAACTGCCTGGTCGTTAATAAAATTCAAATCGAATTTTCTGCCGTTGATCATGGCTTTATTGGCTTTACGCTGCTCATGCCAGACGTATTCGGCAAAACTTAAATCGCAATCACGGCGCTGATAGGATTGTTGCCAATCTTGCTCGGTTAAGTCTTGCAGTTGCCCCAACACAATCAACTTAGCCGTCACTGCCCGGCAATGGTGAAAAACCTCGCGCCCATAACACACCACATCAATATCCGAGCCATGCTGCTGTACGCCAATCAGCAATGATCCGGTAATGCCGATATTGGCTAAATCCAGGCCATGTTGCTGGAACAACCTAGTCAGGCTGAGCAAGTCTTGCTCAACGGCATCATGATTATCTGCGTTTAACAACTGCTGCAAACGGTGTCTGGGGCGATGATGCTTAATAATTTTTGGCTGGGCCACGGCATGTAAGCGGGCATCCAGGATGGGCGAATAATGCAAATAATGGGGATGATGTTGCTTAAGAAAATCGTTGGCGACATCCGTATCCACTTTACACCAACCTTGCCGATGCGGCACATAACGCAAGAAACACAGCACCTTATCGTGTTCCATACTTTGCCCGACTACGGCAAAAATCAACCCTTCGGCGGTCTCAATAAAATCTTTGGCAAAAAACATGTGCAGTCGCTCGTTTATATAAAATTCTGCGTAAATTCAGTCTTTAATCTGAGTGAGGCTATGCGTTTATTGTGTAGGGTGGATAAGCAACGCGCATCCACCGCATTTGCCGGATGCGCTAGCGCTTATCCAGCCTACGCATAACGGCTCGATCAAGAGACTGAATAGATAAATTCTGCCTGATTTTAACACGCCACCGGTTTAATTATGGTTCAGCAAACTATGCTAACCTGCATCCACTCCACATACTTGAGGGCAACGTCATGGACACACTCAATCAAATCTCTACAACCCTGGCACTATCCATGGGCTTGGCTTGGGCTAGCGGCATCAACTTATATGCGACGTTATTTACTTTGGGCTATCTGGCCAACACCGGCAACATCACCCTACCCCCCGATTTACAAATTGTTGCCGATCCGATGGTCATGGGCGCGGCAGGCATCATGTACTGCATTGAATTTTTTGCCGACAAAGTGCCTGGCGTCGATACCGGTTGGGATACTATTCACACCTTTATCCGCATTCCCGCCGGGGCCATGTTGGCGGCTGGCGCAGTTGGCGAATTAAATCCCATAGTGGAATTGGCGGCCGCGATCATGGGCGGCGGCATGGCAGCCACTTCACACGCGACCAAAGCCGGTTCACGGGTTTTAATCAATGCTTCGCCCGAGCCATTCAGCAATTGGTTTGCCTCGGTGGGCGAAGATGTTGCCGTAGTCACCGGAGTGTGGGCCTGCATCAATCACCCATTCCTGTTTTTAATCGCACTGGCGTTATTTATAGCCCTAGCCATCTGGCTGTTGCCACGCATCTGGACCGGCATAAAAAAAGTCTTTCGATTCATTGGCAAGCTCTTCGGACAACAGGATTACACACCTCCGAGACTTAACCCGCCCCAATAAAAGATTGACTGTTACCGGATAATCGAGTCTAATGGCGCTCTTTTTGCAGGCATGCCCAGGTAGCTCAGTCGGTAGAGCAGAGGACTGAAAATCCTCGTGTCGACGGTTCGATTCCGCCCCTGGGCACCACCTCAAAAAAACACCGCGTTAAATGCCCAGGTAGCTCAGTCGGTAGAGCAGAGGACTGAAAATCCTCGTGTCGACGGTTCGATTCCGCCCCTGGGCACCATGAATTCTTTAAAAAAACCGACTTCCAAGTCGGTTTTTTTATGCGTTAAAGTTTTTAGTTTTGGAGTCTGCGTTATTTCCAATACTGTTCCTGAATCAAAATCCCCATTCAATTAGACTATTAGATAGCCCAAAACGCACAACTTTAGTGCGTAACGATCACTTATGGTGCAATATCTCTTTTGGTTTTAATAGCTATTTGGAAATCTCTAAAATTTTCCTTTTCTTTTACTGATTCAACGCTTATTTAACGCCACTTTGTGATTAATCGGCTTAAAGATGAGGGCAGCAATAATGTTGGCCCGCAATCTGCTAGTTTCACGAGTAAGTCCACTTCATCTTATTTAACCTCTTACAGGCTATGCATAAACGCATTCTTGATCACTTAAACTCTGCCATTTTGCTCTTTGATAGCGAGTTGACGCTGATTTATATAAACACCGCCGGAGAAGTATTGTTTGCAGACAGCGCGCATCATCTATTGGGTTTATCTGCTGCAGAGATATTCAAAGTGTCCGAGCCGATGTTGCTGGTTAACATTCAACAATGTGCAGCGAGCTTAGAACCGATGATGGCAAGCGCAATGATGCTTAACCGCACCAGCCAGAGCGTCACTATTAACCTGAGCGCAACACCGTTACTGAAGGATGATAAATTCGATGAATTACTGGTCGAGTTTCAACAGGTGGATAATCATTTACGCATTTCCAAAGAAGAGCGATTACTCAGCCAACAAAATACCGCCCGACTACTGGTTCGCGGCCTGGCGCATGAAATAAAAAATCCATTGGGCGGTCTACGCGGCGCGGCGCAACTGTTAGATATGGAATTGGATAGCCAGGAACTTAAAGAATACACCCGCATCATTATTGCCGAATCGGATCGCTTGCAAAGCCTGATGGATAAAATGCTGGGCTCCAACAAATTGCCCAACAAAAAAGCACTCAATATTCACGAAGTATTGGAGCGGGTAAGACAATTGGTCCAGGCGGAAGCCAGCGGCACGTTGACCATAAAATCAGACTACGACCCCAGCATTCCTGAGATACAGGGCGATAAAGATCAACTGATTCAAGCTATCTTAAACATCGTCAGAAATGCCGTACAGGCAACTAACGGCAAAGGCAATATCGTCATTAAAACCCGCATTCAACGCCACCTGACCATCGGTCGTAAACGCTACAAACTGGTGATCAAATGCGACGTGATTGACGATGGCCCAGGCATTGATGCCGACATGATTACGCAAATTTTTTACCCCATGATTACCAGTCGCGCGGAAGGCACAGGCTTGGGATTATCCATTGCCCAATCGCTCATTAACCAACATGGCGGTTTGATTGAGTGCAGCAGCGAGCCTGGCAACACCGTGTTTTCAATCTTTTTACCTGTGGAGATCGGCTGTGAATAAGCCTGATAGAGTATGGATCACCGACGACGACCAATCCATCCGTTGGGTGGTTGAAAAAGCCTTGCAAAAGGCCGGCATTGTTACCCGCAGCTTTGCCGATGCCGAGTTACTTTTAACGGCCTTAAAAACCGATTGCCCAGACGTGTTGATTACCGACATTCGCATGCCCGGCATGGATGGCCTAAGACTATTGGATAGACTGCAACAAACTCACCCGGAGTTACCGGTGATTGTTATGACGGCGCATTCCGACCTTGAAAGCGCCGTGTCGGCTTTCCACGGCGGTGCATTTGAATACCTGCCAAAACCGTTTGATATTAAAGAAATTGTCGAACTGGCCCACCGCGCCTGCGACCATGGCCGACAACTGCAAGAAACCCAACAGCAAACCACCGAGGTGGAAAGCACCCCGGAAATCATCGGTGAAGCGCCTGCCATGCAAGAAGTGTTTCGCGCCATTGGCAGGCTTGCTCGCTCGCATATTACCGTGCTAATCAATGGCGAATCCGGCACCGGCAAAGAGCTAGTCGCGAAAGCCTTGCATCGTCACAGCCCCAGAGCGGGCAATCCCTTTATCGCTTTAAATATGGCGGCCATCCCTAAAGACCTGATGGAATCCGAACTGTTCGGCCATGAAAAAGGCGCATTTACCGGCGCCCAAGCCCGACGTGCCGGTCGTTTTGAGCAAGCCAACGGCGGCACTTTATTTTTAGACGAAATAGGCGACATGCCTTTTGAACTGCAAACCCGACTGTTGCGCGTACTGGCCGATGGCGAGTTTTACCCGGTGGGTGCGCACCTGCCTATTAAAGTCGACGTGCGCATTATTGCCGCCACGCATCAAAATCTTGAAACACTGGTAGCGCAAGGCAGTTTTAGAGAAGATTTATTCCATCGCCTTAATGTCATCCGCATCCACATCCCTTCCCTACGCGAACGTAAACAAGACATTCCCTTGCTACTCAAGCATTTTTTGCAGCAAGCGGCTATTGAACTGGGCAGCGAAGTCAAAATCCTCAAGCCCGAAGCGGAAGCGTTTTTAGCCTCCTTAAATTGGCCCGGTAACGTCAGACAACTGGAAAACAGTTGCCGCTGGTTAACGGTTATGGCCTCGGGCCGGGAAATACATCTACACGATTTACCGCCAGAATTAATCAACACGCCCGTCGACAAAAACGCAGCAGGCAACGACTGGCAAGTCACGTTAAGAAACTGGATAGATCAACAATTACAGCAAACCCAAACCGGCAACCAGAGCGAGGTAGCAAAACACACCATACCGTTGGTAGAAGGCATCTTGATCAAAGCCGCCTTGGATTTTACCCATGGTAAACGCCATGAGGCCGCTATATTACTGGGCTACGGCAGAAACACCTTGACTCGAAAGATTCAGGAACTGGGGTTGGATGAGGGCTAAAAAGCCGCAAGTCAGCTGCGCTTGGATATTTTTCCATGGTTAAGGGAACCTCTAAAAATTATCCGCTCATGCTTCGACACGCTCAGCACGAACGGATAACTCACTGATTTAAATAGACCACCG
>JAQTQN010000203.1 GCA_028712225.1 Methylobacter sp. | reverse complement strand
TCGGCAGTAATAACTGGAAGCAAGTATTGGTGTTTGTGCGCACCAAACACGGCGCTGATCGTCTGGAAAAACAACTGATTGAAGACGGTATTCGCTCAGTAGCATTACATGGCGATAAAACCCAGGGTGCGCGTAACAAGGCGTTGGAATATTTCAAAACCGGCAAAGTGTCAGTCTTGGTGGCAACCGATGTGGCTTCACGAGGCCTGGATATTGACGATTTACCGCATGTGGTGAATTTCGATTTACCGCAAGTGCCGGAAGATTACGTGCATCGCATCGGCCGAACCGGTCGGGCAGGCGCTAGCGGTATGGCGATTTCGTTGGTGTGTCCTGAGGATGCTTATTTACTGGTTGCTATCGAACAATTACTCAAACGGCAAATTCCGCGTGTCGCTGATACCGGCTATCAACCGGTATCTTTAAAAGTGAATGATGCCCCTAAGAAAAATGCGCCGAACAAAGACACCGGTAAAAAAGACTTTAGGCACAGTAAAAAACCGGCTGCGAAAGCAGGAAAGCCTGCCGCTGGTAAGCCCGCTGCCGGCCAGCGTGATGGAGCAAAAAACAAGCGCAAGCCTGTTAGTAAAGGCAGGTAATGAGTTCGAGGCTTTGATAAATTAGGCGTTGAATTATTTAACCCCGAAAGCTTTTCTGGAGCGTTTCATATGGGAACATTAAATTTACATTTATCGGATTCTATTCACCGGCATATCGAGGAGCTGGCTCGTAAAGAAGGGGTTTCCGTTAATCAATTCATTGTCAGTGCGGTTTCTGAAAAAGTGTCGGCGATAGCCACAGAAGATTATTTACAGGAACGAGTACAGCGCACAGATAAATCGGCATTCGAGGCAATTTTGGCAAAAGTGCCGAAACGTGAACCGTTGGCTGGGGATAAGTTGTAAGTCGAAAACGAAGTGAATTCCAGATAACGAGTTTAAAACTACACGGAGCATTACGTAGCACTAATGGTGACATATGACCACATCTTTGAAGCGGAGTCGCAGGTAATCACAAAACTAGCGAACATTCTGGCGCGTCACATCCTTCCTCTATATACAGAAACACCTAATGGCAGAATCGAATTAGTTGGTAGTAGCTTCCTGATCTCCTCTGGCACCAATTCGTATCTTGTATCGGCTGCTCATGTATTTGACGAATTAAAATCAGGTCACGAACTTTTTTTCTACATTGAGCCGGGCATCAAGCGAAAGCTTTCTGGATGTGTCCTCCTTACAAAAATTCCAGAAGGAAAAAATAGGAAAGCTGATCGTCTTGATGTTGGTGTTCTCAAACTTGAGGGTGCTGGTCTTCCCCCCTATCCAAAGGTCGATAAGTATTCATTGGACATTGGTGCGCTTATGCCGAAGGCGCTACCACGCGAATTCAAGCAATATCTCCTCGTCGGATTTCCAGCATCGAAGAGTGGTGTAATTAAACATGAAATAGTTTCCAAGGCTTATAGTTTTCGAAATGTCTCCGTCCCATCAGAAAACTACGCTATTCTCGATGTCAGTCCGCAAAGCCATATCGTCTTAAGCTTTGATCGAAAGCGTACCATTGGACCGGATGGTCAGATTCGTGCCTTCCCAGAACCGTTAGGAATTAGTGGTTCCCCGGTATGGTTGCTTTTTGACGAGAATGGGCCTAATGACCCAGCTCAAACACCAATTGTCGGCATTGCTATCGAGCATCATAAAACCCATCATGCGATAGTTGCCACAGACATTGGTCTCGCACTGAGGCTTATTAATGAAACACAATAACTTTGAGGAGGTATTTATTGGAAGTTTTGAGCGCTGTATGCGGCTAATATATGCACTTAATTTTTCTGCATAGGGCTATAGCAAAACTGAGGAACGAAGCCCCATAGTTTCCCGATTGATGTGTTGTAAGTTGTTTAGCCCACCTTGAAGAACTCATTTACCAATAAAAATTGTGGAGTTAGTCATTACTTCTCCTCCGTGACGCTCAGGATCGAAACTTGCCAAGCGCTGTTCCAGTGTCAGGGGCGCATCGTTAATCGGCGTGATAACTACATGACCAGCTTCGACAGAAATACGCACGCGCTGATTGAGTTGCAAATGCGCTTCACGGGAGATAGCGGCAGGCAAGCTGATAGCCAGATTATTCCCCCACTGTTTGATGCTAAGAATGGCTTCAGTCATAACAGCCTTACTCCTGCACTAAAATCCAAGGCTTAACCACCACAGCCCAAACCTCTGCGTTGCTCTCAAGCCATGCAAGCGCTTGTTGATCAGATACCAGTCCTACTTGACTGTTTTGCAGCCAATCGGCTACCTGGTCTTTGTTATCGATAGAAAATTGATAGGCAACTTCTACCAAATCCAGGTCTGGCGCGACAAATACCGCTGAGCCATTGGCAAAAAATCGCTGTAATTCTTTCCAGGCGATTTGTGAGGTTTCCAGATTGACTTTTTCTTTGCTGAGATCGGGGATAGTGTGAGTCATGGCGCGGTTAGGTAGTCATTATAAGTTTGAGGCTGTTATTCTATAGCAAACTATTCATAAGCTAACCCAACAGGAGAAAAGTGTGTCAATTTTTGATTCGATAAAAAAGAACAGCAAATTAAAAGAAGCCGTCAAGCTCAGTAGCGATGCTCGTAAAGCCGAGGCAAATACCGCTGAGCAAATGTATAAAAAAGCCTATCAAGACTATGCCGAGGTGGTCAGTGGCGATTTAATGCGTGCTGAAGCCTTGTACAACTGGGGATTTGCGCTGCTAAACCAGGCTAAAACCAAACCTGAAGTTGAATCCATCAAAATTTATCAAGAGGCGATTATCAAATTTGCATTTTGCATGCTGATTCAACCTTCTTATTTAGGGGCAGCCATTGATGGTGGTGTTGCCTGTATGGATTTAGCCAGAATCAAAGCTGTGCCGCTGCATGATGAACTGTACCAAAACGCCAAGACCTATTTTGAACAAGCCAATGCTATTCAAGCCGGTTCTGCGTCTTACAACTTAGCTTGTATTTATGCTTTGCTTGGTGAGCATGAGGCCAGCTTAAAAGCGTTGGAAGATTCTAAAAGCAGGGGCAGTTTGCCTGATGCCGCGGAAATTTTGAGCGACCCAGACATGAGCAAAGTAAAAAGTGCCGCCTGGTTTTTAGAATTTATCGATTCGTTAACCGCTAAAACGCCAGAGCCTGAAATCGCTGAAGAAAAAATTGATGCCGTAACGGAAGAAGTTACTCCCGAATCTGTCGCTGAAGTTCAAGCGGAAGCTGCAGACAGTGAGCCGGAAGCATCGACAGAAAAACCTGTGAGCGAAGCTGAAGGTTAAACAATTGCGGCTTTAGCTGAGCCGGTTTGAAGTTCAGGTGTCCATAGTCTTTTTAACGATGGCGCACCTGAATAAAGACGATTGTAAATTTCTTAGTGCTGCTTATGCCGAGCAATTAACCTTTGCCGCGAGTTCGCGTCAGGGTCTTATCTTTGGCGGTTTCTTGGGCGGCGATGCGATTTTCAATAAACTTGATGATGATTTCAGCAATGTCCTTGCCGCTGGCTTGTTCGATGCCTTTAAGTCCCGGCGAAGAATTTACTTCCATAATCACCGGGCCATGATTGGAGCGGAGTAAATCAACACCGCACACATTCAGACCCATGATTTTCGCTGCGCGCACTGCTGTTGAGCGCTCTTCGGGAGTTAAACGTATTAAACTTGCTGAACCGCCACGATGTAAATTAGAACGAAATTCACCGGCTATAGCTTGCCGTTTCATCGCCGCCACTACTTTATCCCCCACTACAAAACAGCGAATATCGCTGCCTTCGGCTTCTTTAATAAATTCTTGCACCATGATGTTGGCTTTAAGGCCCATAAACGCTTGAATTACGCTTTCTGCGGCATTATGTGTTTCAGCCAGTACCACGCCGATGCCTTGCGTGCCTTCAAGCAACTTGATTACCAACGGCGCGCCGCCGACTTGAGCAATTAAATCTTCAATATCGTCAGGATTTTTGGCAAAACCGGTGACCGGCAAACCGATGCCTTTTCGGGCCAATAACTGCACCGAGCGTAATTTGTCCCGAGATCGTGAAATAGCCACTGATTCGTTTAAGGGAAACACATTCATCATTTCAAATTGTCTGAGTACGGCCGTACCGTAAAACGTCACCGATGCGCCTATTCGTGGAATAACGGCGTCAAAGCCCGTTAAATCTTCACCGCGATAATGAATGGATGGATTATGTGAGGTGATGTTCATGTAACACCGCAACACATCCAGTACACGGACTTCATGACCGCGAGCCTCGGCAGCTTCAACCAGACGCATGGTGGAATAAAGCTTGGGATTGCGGGATAGCACAGCAATTTTCATTAAAGATACTCAGTTTCAGACAATAAAAAACGCTTATTTTGACATGAATAAGCGGAATGAGTTGGGTGGATCTTATGCTCTAGTTGCTCGGGAATTTTCGTACATTCCCGAGCAATTGATGGCGCGCAATAACTATTGAGGATAGTAATTAGGTTGTTGCGGATAACCTTGTTGCGGGTAAGTCTGCTGTTGGGGGTAGCCTTGTTGCGGGTAAGTCTGCTGTTGAGGATAGCCTTGTTGCGGGTAAGTCTGCTGTTGAGGATAGCCTTGCTGCGGGTAAGTCTGTTGTTGCGGATAACCTTGCTGCGGGTAATTTTGCTGTTGAGGGTAGCCTTGTTGCGGATAAGTTTGTTGTTGAGGATAGCCCTGTTGTGGATAGTTCTGCTGTTGCTGTGGCGCACCTTGCTGACTACCGGCATTTTGATTGGCGACAATAGCCAACTCCACACGACGATTTTGCGAGCGATTAGTTTCATCGGTATTAGGGAATTTAGGCGCTTTTTCGCCTAAGCCTTGCTGAGTCAAACGAGCATAGTTGACGCCGTGTTGTCCCAGATAACCGGCAACACTGGCGGCGCGGCTTTCCGACAATTTCTGGTTATGACTATCCGAGCCCAAATCATCGGTATGCCCGGTGATGGTAATGGTTGACTCAGGATATTGATTTAAAACTCTGGCTACCGAATCAAGGGCCGTTTTCGCTTGCGG
>JAQTQN010000202.1 GCA_028712225.1 Methylobacter sp. | reverse complement strand
CTTTGGGCCAACCGGCCTTGCGCCCAAAACGTTTTTTTGCCGAGTAAACAAAGACCATCAGAATAACGCCAAGCCCGACCCAACCGACGATATGCCCTGTTTGCGTATGACCGAACGGCCAACCGGCCTGGAAACTGAGGAGCACTTCAAGCAAAAAACCGCCGACAATCGCCGCGATGACGCAACCTATTACAATGAGAAAACGTTGGGTAATGACGGTCATGTTTTTATTCCTTACCAGCAAACACGAACAATCAATGAAGGGCTCGTTTGATTTAAGTGCTTAGCGCTTTTTATTGTGTACTAATTAACCAGAGACTCTATACGGAATATAACATTATTGCCCCAAATGCTTCCGTCTCTGTCGTAGATCAAGACTTTGCTTTATTAGGGAGTTGTTTGAAGACTGGAAATAACTTGATGATGGGGTTGTGAAATCGCCGTACCCAATCCGGGCACGACGACTACCGAAAATCAGCGCCTTGTCAGCGGCAATATCAAAAAACTTAAGTGTTTTGCACGACGATTTTAGGAAATTTGGTAGAAAAATCCTTTCCTCTCAACGCTAGTTTGGCAGCAGTTTTACGGGCGATTTCTTTATAAATCTGCGCCGGCCTGCCATCGGGATCGGCGGCGACGATGGGTCTGCCGACGTCTGCGTATTGGCGAATACTGATGTCTAATGGCAATGAGCCAAGCAAGTCGATCCTGTTACGTTCAGCCATTGCTAAGCCGCCGCCTTGACCAAAGATAGCTTCTTCGTGACCGCAGTTGCTGCAAATGTGGATGCTCATGTTTTCCACTAAACCCAATACCGGCACATTCACTTTCTCAAACATCGCTAAGCCGCGTTGGGCATCAAGTAAGGCGATGTCTTGCGGTGTGGTGACAATAATCGCGCCACTGACCGGAATTTGTTGCGACAAGGTCAATTGAATGTCGCCGGTGCCGGGCGGTAAATCGATAATCAGGTAATCGACATCGGTCCAGTTAGTGTCTTTAAGCAATTGCTGTAACGCGCCGGTAACCATTGGACCGCGCCAGATGACGGCCTGGTCGGCTTCAACCAGGTAACCAATCGAGTTGGTTTGGATGCCGAAGGAGACTTTCGGTTGCATGGTTTTGTTGTCTTTGCTTTCCGGAAAGCCGGATAGGCCGAGCATGGTCGGAATACTGGGGCCGTAAATGTCCGCATCCAAAATGCCTACTGTGGCACCTTCTGCAGCCAGCGCTAACGCCAGATTGACGGCAGTAGTCGATTTACCAACACCGCCTTTGCCGGAAGCGACTGCGACAATGTTTTTAACATTGGGCATGGGTTTTAAGCCTTGCTGTACGGCATGAGAGACAATTTTTACAATGGCTTCAACGGTAACATTGCCAATGCCTGGCAGCGTTTGTAAGAGTTGTGCGACGCCGGTTTTGAGCTCTTCAATATAGCTTTTTGCCGGATAGCCCAGTTCCAGTTTAACCGTAACGTTGTTGCCATCAATGGTAATAGCTTTAACTGTTTTGGCAGTGATCAGGTCAACACCGTTGTTGGGGTCGATGAAAGTTTGTAGCAGATTTTCTACATCTGACTTGTTTATGTCGGTCATGATTTTTCCAGGTGGGGGAAGTTAAAGTAAATACCAAATAATTTACTCAGGATATAAGGCGCACACTTATTTTTCAATACGCAAATCACTTGGGATTGATGGCGTCATCGGTAAGCAGGGTTTTATGCAATAATATTGGCATTAGGGCACCTTCTAAAACTTATCCGTTCATGCTTCGACAGGCTCAGCACGAACGGATAAGTTAATGATTTAGTTATAAAACCGTTCGCACTGAGCTTGTCGAAGTGCAATTTTTAGAGGTTGTCATTATTTTTTCGTAAAACTTGCCGCTTTTAAGACCATGTCCAATAGAAAAATTCTTGTTACCAGCGCTTTACCTTATGCCAACGGCCCCATCCATTTAGGCCATTTGGTTGAGTACATCCAAACCGATATTTGGGTGCGCTTTCAAAAACAACGCGGCAATCTTTGCTACTACGTCTGCGCCGATGACACCCATGGCACACCGATTATGCTCAAGGCTGATCGGGATGGAATTACTCCCGAAGAATTGATCGCTGCCGTCGGCAAAGAGCATTTAGCTGATTTTACCGAGTTTGGCGTGGCATTTGATAATTATCACAGCACGCATTCTGAAGAAAACAAAATCTTTTCCGAACTGATTTATGAGCGCCTGCGCGATGCCGGACATATCAGTTCGCGCAGTATTACCCAGGCGTATGATCCCGTTAAGAACATGTTTTTGTCTGACCGTTTTATCAAAGGCGAGTGCCCCAAATGTGGTGCGGCTGATCAATATGGCGATGGCTGCGAAGTTTGTGGCGCAACATATTCACCGACTGATCTAAAAAATTCGGTCTCGGCCATTTCCGGCGCCAAACCGATAGACAAAGACTCGGTGCATTACTTTTTCGACTTGGCTAATTTCACCGACATGCTGCGCAGCTGGACTAACGCAGGACATTTGCAACCGGAAGTTCGCAATAAATTGGCGGAATGGCTGGATGGCGGTTTGCAACAGTGGGACATCAGCCGCGATGCGCCGTATTTTGGTTTTGAAATCCCCGATGCGCCGGGCAAGTATTTTTATGTTTGGCTGGATGCGCCGGTCGGTTACATGGCCAGCTTCAAGAACTTATGCGACAAACAAGGCTTAGACTTTAACGAATTTTGGGGTAAAGGCAGCAATGCCGAGCTGTACCACTTTATCGGTAAAGACATTATTTACTTCCACGCCTTGTTTTGGCCCGCCATGTTAACCGGCGCTCACTTTAGAACGCCCAGTGCGATATTTGCCCACGGCTTTTTAACCGTGAATGGCGCAAAAATGTCCAAATCACGCGGCACCTTCATTAAAGCCAGAACGTACTTGGAGCATTTGAACCCCGAGTATTTACGTTATTACTTTGCGGCCAAACTGAGCAGCAGCGTCGATGATTTAGATCTTAACTTCGACGATTTTACCCAACGAGTGAATTCCGATTTAGTCGGCAAAGTCGTTAACATCGCCAGCCGTTGCAGCGGTTTTATTGCTAAACGCTTTAATAACGTACTCTCCGAGCACAATGCAGAACCGGGGTTATTTGAAGAGTTCGTTAACGCCAGCCAGCAGATTGCCGATTTTTACGAAGCGCGTGAATTCGGCAAAGCCATGCGCGAAATCATGGCGCTGGCGGATAAAGCCAACCAATATATCGACGAGAAAAAACCGTGGTTGATAGCTAAAGAAGAAGGCAAAGACCAGGAATTGCATGACGTATGTTCTGTGGGCATAAACCTGTTTCGCCTGCTGGCCGCTTATCTAAGCCCAGTACTGCCGGTGCTGGCAGCTAATACGGAAGAGTATTTGAACCTTAAGCCGCAAACCTGGCCGACTCAAGCTACGCCATTAATTGCTCACACCATTAACGCGTTCAAACCATTAATGACCCGCGTTGAACCCGACAAAATCGCCGCAATTATCGAAGCCTCTAAAGAAAACCTAGAGAAAACCGCCGACGCACCCAAGGCGCTTAACTTCGAGCCGATTGCCGACACGATTGAATTCGACGATTTTGCCAAGCTGGATTTGCGTATCGCCAAAATCATTAAAGCCGAACATGTCGAAGGCGCAGAAAAATTACTGCAGCTGACCGTCGACATCGGTGATGAAACACGCAATATATTTGCCGGAATTAAATCCGCATACGCGCCGGAAGATTTGGAAGGCAGATTAACCCTGGTTATCGCTAATCTGGCACCGAGAAAAATGCGTTTCGGCGTTTCCGAAGGCATGGTGCTGGCGGCAGGCCCTGGCGGCAAAGACATTTGGGTGTTAAGTCCGGATGAGGGTGCCGTTGCGGGGATGCGGGTTAAGTAATTTGGATAATTGTGTGATTGAACAAATCAATAACATCCTGCCGCAAACCCAATGCGGTCAATGCGGTTATAACGGCTGCCGCCCTTATGCCGAAGCGATAGCTTCCGGGACCGCCGACATCAATCAATGCCCGCCGGGCGGCGATGAAGGAATCGTTGCTTTGGCGCAGTTGCTGAATGTAAACCCTAAGCCACTTAATCCGGCATTCGGCGAACATAAGCCCAAGAGCGTTGCCTTTATCATCGAAGAAGATTGCATCGGTTGTACTAAATGCATCGCCGCCTGCCCGGTCGATGCTATTTTGGGCGCGGCAAAATATATGCATACAGTCATTGCCTCAGAATGCACCGGCTGTGAATTGTGTATCGCACCGTGTCCGGTTGATTGCATTGTCATGCAGCCATTGCCGGAGCCGCTTTCCGCAGCAGAAAAAACCACTCGGGCGCAACTGGCCAAGCAGCGCTATGAGGCGCGTAATCTTCGCAAGCAACGGGAAGAAGCTGAAAACCTCGAACGTGCGCGTCAAAAAAAGGCGGCATTGCTCAAATTAAAATCAGCGAGTTAAGTAATGAATGCCGAAAAACGCTTGGCAATTTTTGAACGTTTAGCACACGCACTCCCAGATCCAAAAACGGAATTAAATTACAGCACGCCGTTTGAGTTGCTGATTGCAGTGGTATTGTCGGCGCAAGCGACCGACAAAGGCGTCAACAAAGCTACCGCCAAGTTGTTTCCCGTTGCCAATACACCGCAAGCCATCCTGGCTTTAGGCGAGGCAGGACTGAAGGAATATATTAAGACGATCGGCTTGTTTAACAGCAAGGCAGCCCACATTATTACCTTGTGCCAACAGCTGTTGGATAAGCATGGCGGGCAAGTGCCTGCAACCCGGGATCAGTTAGAGGCGCTGGCAGGCGTTGGCAGAAAAACAGCCAACGTCATCCTTAATACCGCCTTTGGTCATGCTGTTATTGCCGTTGACACGCATATCTTCAGAGTATCCAATCGTACCGGCTTGGCACCGGGTAAGACCGTACTTGACGTGGAACGTAAGCTGGATAAATTGGTGAATGCGAAGTACAAAAAAGATGCTCATCACTTATTGATTTTGCATGGCCGATATACCTGCATAGCAAGAAAACCACGTTGCCCAGACT
>JAQTQN010000201.1 GCA_028712225.1 Methylobacter sp. | reverse complement strand
AACGCAAAAAAGGATGGCGACAAACTCGCCATCCTCAGGTTAATGCCAAAACGGTTTTGGATTAAGCCAACAGGCCTTCAGTTTCAGACATTGCACGGCGACGGCTAACACCGAATGCGGCTAAGCCTATTCCCAACAGTGCCAGTGTCATAGGTTCAGGAACTGTCTGATAATTATTAATGAGATTGGTGATCACGCCCGTGTTGTTGGCTCCTATTGTGTCCACCACATTAATTGTTGATGCTGCTCCAAACGTACCCTCAGTCGCGTTACCGGCAATACTTACTATAGACAATGGTGATGAACCGTTGTCCACAACCTTAGTTGCTGCCACATCTCCTACATGAGACGTGTCAATTTCGGCCCAATAAAATTTTTCCGGTTCTTGAGTACTTATCGAATAATTTACACTACTACCTACGGGTAGGCCTTCGGCATTTTCAAATTCCACCCGATAGTAGTCCGCCAGAGTCACGTTATCTTCCCATTCGGTGAACGTGACGGTTGTACCCTCACCAAATCCAAGGCTATCACTAATCCACTTGAAAGTGGTGTCACCGTCGCCGGTGACTGGAAGCGCTATTGGCTGGGGAGTCTGATCCACTATTCCACCATTAGGACCTGCAGAAGCAGCTATCCAACCTTGGAATGTGCTTGTTAATGTCCACTGAAGTACCAGACTAGCCGAAGCCGCCCCACTCCCCATCAACGCTCCCGCCATTAATAAGCTACTTGCTAGTAATTTAAATTTCATATTAATTCTCCAAAGTAAAAAATTTGCATACAAATACAACAGTCGAATCCTCCCTAGACAAGGAATAAGCTACTGTATTTGTAGGGTTTTTATACCATAGAGAAAAATCCGTTAATATTCGTACAACTACCTAATGGCGTGTAAAAAAGCACATCCTCCGCTGTTGATTTAAGAAGCTTCTTACCAGATTGGTTTCGCTCATGGCTCGCCCGAATCCACACGAAAAGAACAACACACAGGGTCTACCAAATAACTCCTTAAGGATTTACGGTCGCGCTTCTTGTGTGCTTGCTAATTTCGCAGCCGCCATGCCGACAAACTTAAGTACAATAAGCGCCCGCTATTTGAATTAAACACTTGGCCGAATACTTTGATTATTAGAATTGCTCTGCTGCTATTTATTGCTTCGATATCGGCATTACTGATAGGTGAGCTATTGTCTTGGCAGGCAGTACCATTATTTCCCGATGCTTTGTTGCAACTGGGGGTAGCCATGTTATTAGGGTCATTTACGGTACTTGTGGGCGCTGGATTAGCGGCTGGGTTTAAAATTTCTGCCCGTTCGATTGCCGATTACTTTTCATCAGCACAAAGAACCAGGCGGCGGCTGTTGTTTGCCCAAGCACGGCAAGACCAGATCAAACGGCTGTTTTATTTCCGCACCGTGCAATTAAAATATTTCAACGCGTTAAAACGAACTCGTTTATTAAAAGCCAATAACCGTAAACACATCCATACGTTATCAAACGCAATCAACCAACAATTGCTGTCTCTAAAGCCCAACATTGCGCCGGAAACGCTTAAAGAGTTGCAACAACACAATGCCCGCTACAGACGCCAACAAAATGTTGCGGCGTTGTTTCAATTACAGCAACACATTGCCAACCTTACTGATAACAAATGACTATTCTAAAAAACTGGGTGTTCGCTGTTGTTAACCTGTTTCATTCAGTAAGGAGTGAAAACTTGCAGTGGCAGCAAGACAATCAAGACAGTCAAGCCCGGCTGAAACACGCGCAGGTGCTGGCCGAAAAGGCGTTGGAAGCGGAGCTGAAGAAAAAAAGCGTGCAGTTGGAACATGATATTGCGCTGTTAAAAACACGGCACGATGCTGAACTATCGATGTTTAAAACTAAATGCAAACAAGATGTTAAAGACTATAAACAATATTTGGATTCGCTAGACCAGCTCAAACGCTCTATCCAGACCAGTTACACGGGTTTACCGGAGGCCGTCGCTTTTACCATCCATCATCATGCCAAGCATTTGCTGAATGAAATGTGGGAAGCGGACAATTTTGAGACCAAGATGCACTACGAAATGCAGTTGATCACCTTCATGACCACTGTACATAAAGACGCGCGCTTGCATCTGGAGGGAGTAGTTAACGAAAACTTACCGGAAAAAACGCTGCAGTTAATCCAACATCAATAATATTGATGTCGATTCGAGGTGTCCCATGCTTAAAATCATTCAGATCCCCGTTCTGACCGACAATTATATTTACCTGCTACACGATACCGCCAGCGGCAGCACTGCTGTGGTCGATCCGGCGCTAAGCAAGCCGGTGCTTGATGAGTTAAAACATCAAGGTTGGCGGCTGGACTGGATACTTAACACCCATCATCACTCCGACCATATCGGCGGCAATCTGGAATTAAAAGCTAAGACCGGTTGCCAAGTGATTGCTGCAACCGCAGATAAGGATCGCATACCCGGCTTTGATAAGGGCGTTGACGATGGAGATGTAATCAAAATTGGCCAATATGCCGCTAAGGTGCTTGCAACCCCCGGCCATACCAGCGGACATATCGTTTATTATTTTGCCGATGCGGCGGCGCTGTTTTGTGGTGACACATTGTTTGGCATGGGCTGCGGCCGTTTATTTGAAGGCAGCGCAGAGCAGATGTGGCAATCATTACAAAAGATCAAAGCCCTGCCCGGCGATACTCAGATCTATTGCGCCCATGAATATACCCAAGCCAATGGCCGGTTCGCATTAACAGTAGAGCCTGAAAACCAAGCGCTGCAACAACGCATGATTGAAATTAATCAGCTGAAAGCTGAAAATCGACCAACAGTGCCGTCAATCCTGCAACAAGAGCTAGATACTAACCCGTTTTTAAGAGAAGACAGTCTGTCTCTGCAACAGCAAATTAACCGCGAAGGCGAAACGCCTGTCTCTGTATTTGCAGAAGTCAGGCGTTTAAAGGATCATTTTTAGAGTCAGGCTGCGGCATCCATAAATCACCTAATGTAAGCGTGACTTCATTAAAAGGCGGCGCTTGTACCAACTCATCTTCTTGCCAGGTATGTTCCAGTAACCAGTGGCCTTCGTGCAGTGTGTAGACCTCAAGGGTCCGACAATCGGGATCGACCAACCATAGCCAACTGACACCCTGCTCCGCGTAAATGGGCATTTTTACCGCGCGGTCGGTGCGCGCAGTGCCGGGCGACAAGACTTCACAGACCCAATCGGGCGCGACAGTAAAATATGCTATCTCGGGCAGTTGCGGCAAACGTTCGCGCCGCCAACCCGCCAGATCCGGCACCAGTATATGTTGGCCAAGGTGCAATTCAGGCTCATACAATATCCACCATCCTCCAGGGCCTCCGCGACCACGCTGATAGGGACTAATGTATTCATCACTCAATACTGACACGGCCAGCGCATGTCTTGGCGCTGGCCTCGGCTGAGTGATCATTTGCCCATAAAGGATTTCGCCGATCAGATTGTCGGGCAAATCAAACAGATCTTCATAGGTTGCCAAGCGATGGGCTACAGATGACATACGAAGATCCTCCCGATTCTGATTAAAAACTAACGTTATTTATCCAATCACGCTTTAGGACGCATATGGGGAAACAATAATACATCGCGAATCGACGGCGCGTCGGTAAACAACATCACCAATCGATCGATACCGATGCCTTCACCGGCAGTTGGCGGCATGCCGTGTTCCAGCGCGGTGATGTAATCGGCATCAAAATGCATGGCTTCATCGTCGCCGGCTTCTTTTTCTTCCACTTGTTTTTGAAAACGTGCGGCTTGATCTTCGGCATCGTTAAGCTCGGTAAAGCCATTGGCAATTTCCCGGCCGCCGACAAAAAATTCAAAACGATCGGTGACATGCGGATCATCATCGTTACGTCTCGCCAATGGTGAAACTTCAACTGGGTAGGCGGTAATAAAAGTAGGATTCATCAACCGACTTTCGACGGTTTTTTCAAATATTTCAATTTGGATTTTGCCCAGACCGTAGCCATCTTTAACCGGAATATGCTGCTTGTTAGCCACTTCAACAGCGGCTTCACGTGTGGCAAGATTTTCGATCGTTAAATCTGGATTAAAGTGCAGAATCGATTCAACCACGGTCATGCGGTCAAACGGTTTACCGAAATCGTATTCTTGGCCTTGATAAGTAATCACTGTTTGACCCAGCACTTCTTCAGCGATACCGCGCAACATGGCTTCAGTAGTGTCCATCAAATCATGGTATTCAGCATAGGCCTGGTAAAACTCCAGCATAGTGAATTCGGGATTATGACGAGTAGACAAGCCTTCATTACGGAAGTTGCGGTTGATTTCAAATACGCGTTCAAAGCCGCCGACCACCAAGCGTTTTAAATACAGCTCGGGCGCAATGCGCAAAAACATATCCATGTCCAAGGCATTATGATGCGTGGTAAACGGGCGCGCCGTTGCTCCGCCTGGAATCACCTGCATCATTGGCGTTTCAACTTCCAGAAACTGGCGTTCAATCAGGAATTGGCGGATATACGCAACAATCTTTGACCGAATGAGGAAGGTATTGCGCGATTGCTCGCTCATAATCAAATCCAGGTAACGCTGGCGGTATTTGATTTCCTGATCGGCAATGCCGTGGAACTTTTCCGGTAACGGACGCAAGGCTTTGGTCAGCAAACGAATATCATCGACTTTAATGCTAAGCTCGCCGGTTTGAGTGATAAACAATACGCCTTCCGCGCCGATAATGTCGCCAATATCCCACTTCTTAAACTGCTCGTTATAAAAGCTTTCAGGCAGCGCGTCGCGGGTCACATACAGCTGAATTTTGCCGGACATATCCTGAATATGCGCAAAACTCGCTTTACCCATTACGCGCCTGGTCATCATTCTGCCCGCCAGCTTTACGCGGACTGGGTCAGCGTCCAATTCTTCTTTGGTTTTTTCGCCGTATTCAGCCAGCAATTCACCCGCAACCACATTGCGGCGAAAATCGGTAGGAAATGCAATGCCGCCGTTCTCGCGTAATTCATTTAATTTGCTGCGGCGTTGTTTGATTTGTTCTTGTTCGTCTTGTTG